>DASWPO010000077.1:0-2058 GCA_036404015.1 Bordetella sp.
CCCGAGGCGCGCTTCGGCATCATGACCTCGGGCAAGGCCTACCTGGACACGCGCCAGGCGCTGGCGGACCTGGGCCTCTCCGACGACATCTGCCGCCGCATCGGCCTGCGCCTGTTCAAGGTGGGCATGGTGTGGCCGCTCGAAGCCACCGGCATGCAGCAGTTCGCCGAGGGCCTGGACGAGATCCTGGTGGTCGAGGAAAAGCGCCAGGTGCTCGAATACCAGCTCAAGGAAGAGCTGTTCGGCTGGATCGGCACGGGCCGCAAGATCCCGCGCGTGGTCGGCAAGTTCGACGACAAGGACGGCGGCGAATGGGCCGTGCCGCAAGGCAACTGGCTGCTGCCGGCGCACTACGAGTTCTCGCCCGCCATCGTGGCCCGGGCCATCGGCGTGCGCCTGCTGAAGTTCGACCTGCCCGACGACGTGCGCGCCGGCATCCAGGCGCGCCTGGCCTTCCTCGACGCGCGCGAGAAAGAACTGTCGCGCCCGCGCGTGGTGGCCGAGCGCAAGCCCTGGTTCTGCTCGGGCTGCCCGCACAACACCTCCACCCGCCTGCCCGACGGCTCGCGCGGCATGGCGGGCATCGGCTGCCATTACATGGTCACCTGGATGGACCGCAATACGCAGGTCTTCACCCAGATGGGCGGCGAGGGCGTGCCCTGGATAGGCCAGGCGCCCTTCACCGAGGAAAAGCACGTCTTCGCCAACCTGGGCGACGGCACCTACTACCACTCGGGCCTCCTGGCGATCCGCGCGGCGGTGGCGGCCAAGGCGTCCATCACCTACAAGATCCTCTTCAACGACGCCGTGGCCATGACGGGCGGCCAGCCGGTCGACGGCCCCATCACCGTGCCCATGATCACGCGCCAGATGGCAGCCGAGGGCATCGAGAAGATCATCATCGTCACCGACGAGCCCGAGAAGTACAAGGGCGTCACCGACCTGGCGCCGGGCGTGCCGGTCAAGCACCGCGACGAGCTCGACGGCGTGATGCGCGAGCTGCGCGAATACGGCAATGTGTCCATCCTCATCTATGACCAGACCTGCGCCACCGAGAAGCGCCGCCGCCGCAAGCGCAACGCCTATCCCGACCCGGCGCGCCGCGTGGTCATCAACGACCGCGTGTGCGAGGGCTGCGGCGACTGCTCCGAGCAATCGCACTGCCTGTCGGTCGAGCCGCTCGAAACCGAGCTGGGCCGCAAGCGCGTCATCAACCAGTCCAGCTGCAACAAGGACTTCTCCTGCCTGAAGGGTTTCTGCCCCAGCCTGGTGACGGTCGAGGGCGGCAAGCTGCGCAAACCCAAGGCGCTGGCGCAGGAAGGCGGCATCGCCGACGGCCTGCCCGAGCCGAAACTGCCCGACTTGTCGGCGCTGGACAGCGGCGCCAGCCACTACGGCGTCTTCATCGCCGGCGTGGGCGGCACGGGCGTGGTCACCATCGGCCAGCTCATCGGCATGGCCGCGCACATCGAAGGCAAGGGCTGTTCGGTGCTCGACATGGCCGGCCTGGCGCAAAAGGGCGGCGCGGTGTTCTCGCACGTGGTGCTGGCGCCCACGCCGGGCGAGCTGCTCAATACGCGCGTGGCCATGGGCGAGGCCGACCTGGCGCTGCTGGGCGACCTGGTGGTGGGCACCAGCCAGGAGGCCATTGCCCGCATGCTGCCGGGCCGCACGCGCGTGCTGCTCAACAGCGACGTGGCGCCGACCGCGGGCTTCGTGCACAACCCCGACTGGACGCTGCCCGGAGCCGACCTGCGCGCCGACCTGGCGGCCGCGTGCGGCCAGGGCAACCTGGCCGCCATCGACGCGGCCGAGCTGGCGGTGGGCCTCCTGGGCGACGCCATCTACGCCAACCCCATGATGATGGGCTATGCCTACCAGAAGGGCTGGCTGCCGCTGGGCGAGGCGTCCTTGAAGCGCGCGATCGAGCTCAACGGCCAGCAGGTGCCCAACAACCTGGCCGCCTTCGATTGGGGCCGCCGCGCCGCGCACGACCTGGCCGCGGTGCAGCGCCTGATCGGCAAGGGCGCTGCCGCGCCGCAAATCCAGGGCGATGCG
>DASWPO010000078.1:0-9046 GCA_036404015.1 Bordetella sp.
CAGGTGGGCGAGGCGGGCAGCAGGTTGAGCGCCACGGTGTAGCGCGGGTCGCTCGGGTCGGTGTTGAGCGCGTGGTCGATGGCGTCGCGCGCCTGCAGCTGCTGGTCGGTATTGGCGTAGCGGGCGCGGATGGTGCCGAGCGTGCCGTTCTGCTCGTAGTAGATGCTTTCGGGCGGCAGCTTGGCGTCGGACAGGATTTGCTGGATCTGATCCACCAGGTCCGGGTCTACCTTGACGACGGCCTTGGCGCTGGACACCTGCACGGCGGGCGATTCGCCGTAGAAATTGGGCAGGGTGTAGAGCAGGCCGATCACGACCGCGACGAGGACCGTGATGTACTTCCAGAGGGGATAGCGGTTCATTGCCAGCAACTGTGATGAGCGGCGCTTCGGACCGGATGGCGCAGCCGCCGCGGGCCGCGGCGGCCGGCTTCCCGGCCCGTCGGGCCTTGTTCAGGCCTTACAGGGCCTTGATGGTGCCCTTGGGCAGCACGGTGGTGACGGCGGTCTTCTGCAGCACGACCTCGACCGGCTTGTCGGCCAGTTCGGACACTTCGGCGGTGATGTAGCTGTCGGTGACCTTGGTGACCTTGCCCAGCATGCCGCCCGAGGTGACGATTTCGTCGCCCTTGGACAAGGTGGCGATCATGTTGCGGGATTCTTTCTGGCGCTTCATCTGCGGACGGATCATCAGGAAATAGAGGATCACGAACATCAGCAGGATGGGCAGCATGCTCATGATGGGGTTGCCTTCGGCGGCAGCCTGGCCCAGGACGAGCGTGGCGGTATTGAGGACGGACATTGTCTTTGACTCCGGGGTTTATCTATATCTATCTGTCGGTATGGATGCTGCGATCTGTCCCCCGCGCGAGCTTTGGACAGGGCAAGCCAACTATTGTAGCGGGGTTGTCCGGGTTCTTGAGCCGCCGAGGCTGCCCTGCGCAATTCCGATGCTCGCCCCAGGTGGGGCTGCGCTTCGGATGCCTCCGGGGTCCTCGGCTGGTGTCCGAGCCAGGCGGCGGTCGCTAATCTATGCCTTTGGCGCGGTCCTGGGCGAATTCGGCGCGCCAGGCATCGAAACGCCCTTCGGCGATGGCTTCGCGCATCTGTTTCATCAGGTCCAGGTAGAAGTGCAGATTGTGCAGGGTATTGAGCCGCGCGCCGGAAATTTCGTTGGCGCGCTGCAGGTGGTGCAGGTAGGCCCGCGAGAAGTTCAGGCAGGTGTGGCAGCGGCAGGCCGGGTCCAGCGGGCGGGTGTCGTCGCGGTAGCGGGCGTTGCGGATCTTCAGGTCGCCGTGGCGGGTGAACAGCCAGCCGTTGCGGGCGTTGCGGGTGGGCATGACGCAGTCGAACATGTCGATGCCGCGCGCCACGCCGTCCACCAGGTCTTCGGGGGTGCCCACGCCCATCAGGTAGCGGGGACGGTCGGCAGGCAGCCGCGGGGCCACGTGCGACAGGATGCGCATCATGTCTTGCTTGGGCTCGCCCACCGACAGGCCGCCGATGGCGTAGCCGTGGAAGCCGATGTCCGCCAGGCCGGCGAGCGATTCGTCGCGCAGCGCCTCGAACATGCCCCCCTGCACGATGCCGAACAGCGCATTGGGGTTGCCCAGGCGGTCGAACTCGTCCTTCGAGCGGCGCGCCCAGCGCAGCGACATGCGCATCGAGCCGGCGGCCTCGTCGAGCGTGGCCGGCCGGCCCTTGATTTCGTAGGGCGTGCACTCGTCGAACACCATGGCGATGTCGGAGTTCAGCGACTTCTGGATGCGCATGGACTCCTCGGGCGTGAGAAAGAGGCGCGCGCCGTCGATGGGCGAGGCGAACTTCACGCCTTCTTCGGTGATCTTGCGCATGCCCTGCAGGCTGAACACCTGGAAGCCGCCCGAGTCGGTGAGCAGGGGCTTGTCCCACTGCATGAAGCCGTGCAGGCCGCCGTGCTTGTCCAGCACCTCGGTGCCGGGGCGCAGCCACAGGTGGAAGGTGTTGCCCAGCACGATCTGCGAGCCGATGTCCTTCAGCTCGTGGGGCAGCATGCCCTTGACGCTGCCGTAGGTGCCCACGGGCATGAAGATGGGCGTCTCGACCACGCCGTGGTTGAGCGTCATGCGGCCGCGGCGCGCGGCGCCGTCGGTGGCCAGGAGTTCGAAGTTCAGTCCGGTCATGGGCGGGGGGGTGTTCCTGCGGATTCGATGAACATCGCGTCGCCATAGCTGAAGAAGCGATAGCGCTGTTCGACCGCGTGCGCATAGGCGCGGCGGATGGGCTCCACCCCGGCCAGCGCCGACACCAGCATGAGCAGGGTGGATTGCGGCAGGTGGAAGTTGGTGACCAGGGCGTCGACCACCTGGTATGGGTAGCCCGGGGTGATGAAGAGCCGCGTGTCGCCTTGCGCGGCGGCCAGGGGCTGGCCGGCGGCGGTGGCGCAGGCCGCGGCGGCCGATTCGAGGGCGCGCACGCTGGTGGTGCCCACGGCGATCACCCGGCCGCCGCGCGCGCGCGTCTGCGCGATGGCGTCGACCGTGGCCTGCGGCACGGTGTACCACTCGGCGTGCATGATGTGGTCGGCCAGGTTGGCCGCGCGCACGGGCTGGAAGGTCCCGGCGCCGACGTGCAGGGTAACGAAGGCGCGCCGCGCGCCCTGGGCGGCGAGCTGGTCGAGCATGGCCTGGTCGAAGTGCAGGCCCGCGGTGGGCGCGGCTACCGCGCCGGGCTCGCGGGCGTAGACCGTCTGGTAGCGGCTGTCGTCGTCGGCTTGCGCGTCATGCGTGATGTAGGGCGGCAGGGGCGTGGCGCCGTGGGCGTCGAGCAGGTCGAGCACCGGACCGGGAAAGCGCAGGTCGAAGAGTTCGCCCTGGCGGCCGAGCACCTCGGTGTCGAAGGCGTCGGCCAGGCGCAGGATCATGCCGGGGCCGGGGGATTTGCTGGCGCGCACGTGGGCCAGCGCGCGGGTGGGTTCGGTGATGCGTTCGACCAGCACTTCGACTTTGCCGCCGGTGGCTTTCTGGCCGAGCAGGCGGGCCTTGATGACGCGGGTGTCGTTGAAGACGAGGAGGTCGTTTTCTCGGACCAGGCCGGCGAGGTCGGGGAATTGCCGGTCATGCAGCCGGCCCGCGCCGTCGAGGTGCAGCAGGCGGCTGCCGCGGCGCTCGGCCGCGGGATGCTGGGCAATGAGCTCGTCGGGCAGGGGGTAGTCGAAGTCGGCCAGGGTGAAGGCCGGGGAGGGGAATGCGGGCACGTTGTGGGGAGATGGGGGCGAACCGCTTATTTTAAGCTGCATTTGGTTATGCTTCTCGAGCTTGATGGTTTGAGTCCTTGAGACGCTGCCGCCGCGGGCCAGCCGGGCGCGGCCCGATCGGCGCGGCCCGATCGGCGGGGCCCGATCGGCGGGGCCCGATCGGCGGGGCTCGGGCGCGCCATCAGGCGCCCTCGGCCCCTGCGGGGCTGCCCCCGCCTCGAAGGGCCGCGCCCGGCTGGCCCGCGGCGGCAGCTCATGACATCATCAGCGCGTTCGTCGAAAAGTATCTTCTTTTATGCACATATCCGGATTCAAAACATGGCTGGCCGCAGTTGCCGCGGCCTTATGCGTGGGGCAGGTCGGGGCGCAGGCTTTGCCGGCCAATCTTGCCGCGGCCTGGCAGCAGACGGGATTGCCTGAAAACGCCATGTCGCTGGTGGTGCAGGAAGTGGGCGGGCCGCGGCTGGCGGCGGTGAACGCGGGCGTGGCGCGCAATCCGGCCTCGGTGATGAAGCTGGTGACGACCTGGGCGGCGCTGTCGGAGCTGGGGCCCACGTATGTATGGCAGACCGAACTGGTGAGCGAACCCGGGGCGGCGGTCAGCAACGGCGTGCTGTCGGGTCCGCTCTATGTGCGGGCGTCGGGCGATCCGCAGCTGATGGTGCAGGACCTCTGGACGCTGCTGCGCGACCTGCGGCTGCGGGGCGTGCGGCAGCTCGGCGACGTGGTGGTGGACCGCAGCCTGTTCGGCAATGTGGCGACCGACCCGGGCGCTTTCGACAATGCGCCGGACCGGGCCTACAACGCCAGTCCGGATGCCTTCATGGTGGGTTTCGGCGCGGAGCGCCTGATGTTCATGGCGGATGCGCCGGCCCGCGCGTGGCGGGTGGTGATGGATCCGGCCCTGCCCAATGTGAAGCTGGAGGGCAGGCTGGCCTGGAGCGATGCGCCCTGCCAGGGGTCGCCCGAGGTCAACACCTTGCCGGTGGCGACGCCGCAGGGCACGACCCTGCGGTTGTCGGGCACCATGCCCGGCGCCTGCGGCGATTTCAGCCTGTACCGGCTGGCCCTGACGCAGCCCGGCCATGCGGCCGGGGTGTTCCGGCAGATATGGCAGGAACTGGGCGGCACGATGACGGGGCAGCTGCGCGACGGCCTGGCGCCGGTGGACGGCGAGGTGCTGGCCAGCCATGACTCGCCGGAGCTGGGCGAGACCCTGCGCACCATCAACAAGCGCAGCAACAATGTGATGGCGCGCACGCTGCTGCTGACGCTGGGCGCGGAGCGCGGCCGGCGGCCCGCCACGGTGGCCAGCAGCGATGACGTGGCCAGGCGCGTGCTGGCCGGGCAGGGCTTGCTGATGCCCGAGCTGGTGCTCGACAACGGCGCGGGCCTGGCGCGCGAGGCGCGGGTGTCGGCCGACAGCCTGGCCGCGCTGCTGCGCACGGCCTGGAGTTCGCCCTATATGCCGGAATATGTGGCGTCGCTGGCCATCATTGGCGAAGATGGCACGGTGAGGAAGCGCCTGCGCGACGGCGCGGCGGCGGGCCGCGCGCATCTCAAGACCGGGTCGCTGCGCGATGTGCGCGCCATCGCCGGTTATGTGACGGGCGTCAGCGGCAAGCGCTATATCGTGGTGTGCATCGTCAACCACGAGCAGGCGGCCGCGGTACGATCCTTCGACGACGCGCTCGTCGATTGGCTGGCCAGGCGGTGACGGCGTTGTGCATCCGTTCGCGATGCGCGCCATCAATATAAATAGAGAGAACACGCACCATGCCCGTACATGAAATCCGCCATCCGCTGATCCGCCACAAGCTGGGCCTCATGCGCCGCGCCGACCTCAGCACCAAGGGCTTTCGCGAACTGGCCGGCGAGCTCGGCGCGCTGCTGACCTACGAGGCGTCCAAGGACTTGCCGCTCTGCCCCGCCGAGGTCGAAGGCTGGAACGGCACGGTGCAGGTGGAAAAGCTGGCGGGCAAGAAGATCACGGTGGTGCCGATCCTGCGCGCCGGCCTGGGCATGCTCGACGGCGTGTTGAGCCTGATCCCGGGCGCCAAGGTGAGCGCGGTGGGCCTGGCCCGCAACGAGGCAACGCTGCAGGCCCACACCTACCTGGAAAAACTGGTGGGCGAACTCGACCAGCGCATCGCGCTCATCGTCGATCCCATGCTGGCCACAGGCGGTTCGATGCTGGCCACCGTCGACCTGCTCAAGCGCGCCGGCGCCAGGGATGTCCGGGCGCTGGTGCTGGTGGCCGTGCCCGAAGGCATCAGGAACGTGCTCGACAAGCATCCCGACGTGCAGATCTACACGGCTTGCATCGACCAGGGCCTGAACGAGCATGGCTACATCCTGCCGGGCCTGGGCGACGCGGGCGACCGCATCTTCGGCACCAAGCAGAAGGCCGATTAAGACGCGGCGCGGCCGCCGCGGGAATCATTCGGGGTTGGCCAGCTTGCCGTACCAGTGCAGGCGCCGCGCCAGGCCCGCCACTTCGCCCACGATGAGCAGTGCGGGCGCGTGCACGGCGTGGCGTTCGGCCAGGGCGGCGAGTTCGGCCAGGGCGCCCGTCACGACGCGCTGCTCGGGCCGGCTGCCGTTTTCCACCAGGGCCACCGGCGTGCCGGCTGGCCGGCCGTGCGCGATGAGCCGTTGCGACAGCAAGGCCAATTGCCCCACGCCCATATAGAAGGCCAGCGTCTGCCTGCCGCGCGCCAGGCCGTCCCAGTCCAGCGCCTCCTCGTCTTCGCGGCAATGCGCGGTGACCAGGCGCACCGATTGGGCGTGGCCGCGGTGCGTCAGCGGGATGCCGGCGTAGGCGGCGCAGGCCAGCGCCGCGGTGATGCCGGGCACCACTTCATAGGGCACGCCTTGCTCGCGCAGGTATTCCAGTTCTTCGCCGCCGCGGCCGAAGATGAAGGCATCGCCGCCTTTCAGGCGCACCACCCGCCGGCCGGCGCGGGCGTGTTCGGCCATGAGGGCATGGATGCGGGCCTGGGTGGCCTCGTGGTTCTCGCCCAACTGCTTGCCCACGGCGATGCGTTCGGCATCGCGGCGCGCCAGGGCCAGGATCTCGTCGCTGACCAGGCGGTCGTGCAGGATCACGTCGGCTTCGTTCAGGGCGCGCAGGGCCTTCAGCGTCAGCAGGCCCGGATCGCCGGGACCCGCGCCCACCAGCACGACGCTGCCCGCCGCCCTGTCTTGCGGTTGTTCGAGCGCCTGGCGCAGTGCGGCCTCGGCCGCGTCGCCCTGTTGGCGGCGCAGCAGGCCGGCCACGGGGCCGTCGAGCAGCCAGTCGTAGAAGCGGCGGCGCTGGCCCAGGTCGGGCAGGGCGCCGCGGATGCGCGAGCGATGGCGGGCGGCCAGTTCGGCCAGCGGCCCCAGCGCATGGTCGAACAGCGACTCCAGGCGTTCGCGCAGGCGGCGCGCCAGCACGGGCGCCACGCCGGAAGACGAGATCGCCACGATCAGCGGCGAACGGTCGACGATGGACGGCACCTGGAAAGAAGACAGTTCGGCGTCGTCGACCACATTGCAAAATACTTGGCGGGCCTGGGCGGCCGCGTGCACGGCGGCGTTGACGGCGCGGTCGTCGGTGGCGGCGATGGCCAGCCAGACGCCGTCCAGCCAGGCGGGTTCGAAAGGTCCGGACAGATGCGTCAGGCGTCCATCGGCCGCCAGCCGGGAGAGGGCAGCGTCGAGTTCGGGGGCGCCGACGATGACCTGGGCGCCGGCTTCCAGCAAGGCCTGGGCCTTGCGGGCGGCAACGGCGCCGCCGCCGACGACCAGGGTGCGCCGGCCCTGCAGGTCGGCGAAGAGGGGGAAAAGCTTCATGGAGAATTGCTGCACGGACCGGGCAGCAAAAAGCTGCCGCGAGAAGGATAGGGGCCGCGCAGGCGTCCTACAACGTAGAATTTGTTGAATGGATATGCGCAACAGTCATATGCGCGACGCCCCATTGCGCCGTTCAGCAATATTGCTGATGACTACCGAACCACCGGGGAGCAAGCCCCGCGCCGGTTCGCCCAGTGTAGTATGGAACGGCCTGCAGCATTAATAGGTGATTTCTCGGGAGCGGTCCGTGGCGGTACGTGGCAAGTGGATTTCCTGGTTGATTCTTCCGGCGGCGCTGATGGCGGGCGCCTCGGCCCGGGCGGCCGTCTGCGACGCCGCCTTCATGCACGAGGGCGGCGTGGCCCAGTTTGTCGGGCAGGGGCCGCTTACCCTGTCCGCCGACCTGGCGTTCTCCGAGGTGGCCCAGCAGGGCGCCGGCCAATGCCGCGCCCGCGTGCAGGGGTCGGCCAGCTTCGTCTACATGGGCATCCCCACCGGGCAGACCCGGCTCGATTACCTGATGACGGTCAAGGGCGGCCAGGCCTCGTTCGTACGCTACGACAAGGCGGGCGAGGCGCCGTCGCACAATGGCCAGTTCGACCTGCGCATGCTGGGCCTGTTCGCCTACGACCAGGTCCGCGAGGGCCAGCACCTGCCGGGAGCGGCCTACCACCTGAACATCGGATCCGACTCCCCCGTGGGCAGCCAGCCCGGCACCACCGTGCGCATCGGCCCGAAAACCGTCGGCGCGCGCCAGACCCTGAGCACGCCCAAGGGCAGCCAGGCTTGCTGGCCCATCACTTATTCGCGCGCCACCGATCCCACCACGCTGTCGCTCAACGGCCTGGTGCTGCCGATTCCAGGCGTGACCAGCACGGTGACCGACTGGTATTGCCCGCAACTCAACCTGGTGGTTCGCCAGGACATCGCGCAGGCCGAGGCCAAGTCCAGCGTAGTGCTTACGCAATTGCGCTGATCCTGGCGGCCGGCCGAGACGGCGCTGTAGCAAGCCGTAGCAATTCAATCCGGCCCCCCCTCTGGTGGCTGGGTAGCATGGCCCTATATATAGCCTGGGTACTTTCTTTTTAAGGAGTCTTTCATGTCCGCGACCAAAAAAGCCGATGATCTCAAGGAAAAGCTGATCGATAACGCCAAGACCAGCCTGGACGACGCCGAGGAATTGCTGCGCGAAGCCGCCAGCAGCACCGGAGACAAGGCGGCCGAGCTGCGCGAGCGCGCCATGGCTGCCCTCAAGCGCACCCGTGAAACGCTCTACGACGCGCAGGACGCGGTCCTCCAGAAAGGCCGCCGCGCCGTCCGCGCCACCGACGATTACGTGCACGACAAACCCTGGCAGGCGATTTCGATTGCGGCCGTGGGCGGCCTGCTGGTGGGCATGTTGATCTGCCGCCGTTAAGACCGCCGCGACCGCCGCCATGAGTCTGCGCCGATCCCTTAGGGGCGTGGCATCCAGCCTGCTGGGGCTGGTGCGCACGCGGCTGGAGCTGATGTCGCTCGAGGCCGCCGAAGAAAAATCCCGCGTGATCGCCCTGCTGGGCATGGCGGCGGCGGCCTTGCTGTTCCTGGCGCTGGCCCTGCTGGTGCTGACGGCGGCCATCGCGGTGGCATTCTGGCCGACCGAGCAGCGCTATATCGCCCTGGCCTGCCTGGGCGGCCTGTACGCCCTGATCGGCCTGGTCCTGCTCTATAAGGTAAGGCACGAGCTGGTCACGCACCCCATCCCTTTTGCCGCCACGCTCGAAGTGCTGGAGCGCGATGTGGCGGCGCTGGAGCAGGGCGGCAGCGAGGCTGTCGCGGCCGCTGGACGGGAGCGCTGAGATGAGCCGTCCGACCTCCACCGTCGACCGCCAGGTGCGCATCGAACTGCTGCGCACCCGCGCCGCCGTCGAGCGCGAAGCCCTGGCCAAGCAACTGGCCGAAGCCAGCCAGGCCCTGGGCCCTGGTCAATTATTGC
>DASWPO010000079.1:0-3349 GCA_036404015.1 Bordetella sp.
GATGGTCTGCGGATCGATGGCGAACATGGCCGCGGTGGCGCCGTATTCCGGCGCCATGTTGGAGATGGTGGCCCGGTCGCCCAGCGTCAGGCTCGACGCGCCCTCGCCGTAGAACTCGAGGTAGGCGCCCACCACTTTTTCGCGGCGCAAGAATTCGGTGAGCGTCAGCACGACGTCGGTCGCGGTGATGCCGGGTTGGGGGCGGCCGGTGAGCTCGACGCCCACGATGTCGGGCAGCCGCATCCAGGAGGCGCGGCCGAGCATGACGTTCTCGGCCTCCAGCCCGCCCACGCCGACGGCGATCACGCCCAATGCGTCGACATGCGGCGTATGGCTGTCGGTGCCGACCAGCGTGTCGGGATAGGCCACGCCGTTCTGCGCGTGGATGACCGGCGACATCCGCTCGAGGTTGATCTGGTGCATGATGCCGTTGCCCGGCGGCACCACCTCGACGTTGCGAAAGGCCAGCTTGGTCCAGTCGATGAAGTGGAAGCGGTCTTCGTTGCGGCGATCTTCCACCGCGCGGTTCTTGGCGAAGGCGTCCGGGTCGAAGCCGCCGCATTCGACCGCCAGCGAATGGTCGACGATCAATTGCACCGGCACGACCGGGTTGACCTGCGCCGGGTCGCCGCCCTGGTCGGCGATGGCGTCGCGCAGGCCGGCCAGATCCACCAGGGCCGTCTGGCCGAGGATGTCGTGGCACACCACGCGGGTCGGGAACCAGGGAAAGTCGAGATCGCGCTTGCGCTCGATGAGCTGGCCGAGCGCGGCGCGCAGCAGCGCGGGTTCGCAGCGGCGCACCAGGTTTTCGGCCAGCACGCGCGAGGTGTACGGCAGGGGCTCGTAAGCGCCGGGAGAGATCGCCTCCACGGCCTCGCGCGCGTCGAAATAGTCCAGCGGGGTGCCCGGCAAGGGCTTGCGGTATTGAGTGTTCATCATGCCTCGGTACGCTGCAGGCCGGCCTGCGCGATTTCGTGTTCGATGTTGAGACGGGATGCGCGGATATGCCGGCGCATCAGTAACTCGGCGAGCTCGCCGTCGCCCGCAGCGATGGCGTCGAGTATGCGGTGGTGTTCCGTATAGGCCTGGCGCGGCCGGTTGGGCGAGTTCGAGTACTGGATGCGGTACATGCGCGCCAGCTGGTAGAGCTCGTCGCACAGCAAGCGGAACAGCATCTGGTTGCCGCTGCCCTGCACGATGCGATAGTGGAAATCGTAATCGCCCTCCTGCAGGTAATAGCCGCGCCCGGCCTGGAAGGCCTCGTCGCGCTCGTGCGCCTCCAACACCCGGCGCAACTCGGCAATGGCTTGCGGCGTCATGTGTTCGGCGGCCAGCCGGCAGGCCATGCCCTCGAGCGATTCGCGGATCTGGTAGAGCTCGCTCAGTTCCTGGCGGCTGAGCGAGACGACGCGCGCGCCGGCATGCGGCACGCGCACCAGCAACCGCTGGCCCTCCAGCCTGTGCAGCGCCTCGCGCAATGGTCCGCGGCTGACGCCGTAGGTGCGTACCAGCTCGGGCTCGGAAATCTTGCTGCCCGGCGGGATCTCACCCTTGACGATGGCCGACTGGATCTGGCGAAACGCGTGGTCCGAGAGTGTCTCGCCCTCGGCTGCCGGGGGAACCGGCAATTTGAGTATCTTGCTCATTTTGTCGACGATCTTCTGATTTTTATGAAAAAACAATAGCAAAATCCGAGTTTCTTTGCAAGATTGTCGACAAAACAAGCCAATCCACGCAATATCGGCGCTCACCGCAGGCCAGCGCCGAACCGATGGCCTGGCCGGGCATCCCAGAGCGCCCGCTTACAATGCGGGGATTCTTCCTTACGGGCACAACCATGCTCATGCTCTGGGTCAAGGCTCTGCACATCGTCTTCATCGCCTCGTGGTTTGCCGGGCTGTTCTACCTGCCCCGCCTCTACGTCAACCTGGCCCAGCAGACCGACGCCGGCGCGCAGGCCCTGCTGCTGGGCATGGCCCGCCGCCTCTACCGCTTCACCACCATGCTGGCCTTTCCCGCCGTGCTGCTGGGCCTGTGGCTGTTCGTCGGCTACGGCATCGGCATGGGGCCGGGCAACGGCTGGATGCACGCCAAGCTGCTGTTGGTGGTGCTGGTCATCGGCTACCATCATGCCTGCGGCGTCATGCTGCGCAAATTCGAGCAGGGCCGCAACACCCGCTCCCACACGTTCTATCGCTGGTTCAACGAAATCCCCATCGTGCTGCTTCTCATCGTGGTGGTGCTGGTGGTCGTCAAACCATTCTGAATCCCTAAGCATGCCATCCGACGATACCGGCCGTCCGCGCAAGACGCTGACACTGGCCCGCCCCGCACGCACCGAACCAGACGACGACGCCTCGCGCCGCAAGCGCAGCGGCGCACGCGCGCACAATGCCGTGCAACAGGCCTACGCCCGCGAGAAAGCCGAACGCAGGCAGTCCCCGGACCTGAGCCGCGGGCACCGTGAGCGCCTGTCCGGCCAATTGGAGGAGGGGAAGCCCGCAGGGCCGAGGGCGCCTGATGGCGCGCCCGAGCCCGACGACTTGGCCGGACAGGCGCTCACGGTGCCCGCGGCGGCTCAAGATCCCGATGACGTCCCGCTAATCGAAAAGCGCGGCCAGCGCCTGAGCGCCAGGCAAGCCGAAGTCTTCCACGTCTTCGCCCCCTGCCCCCAAGGCCTGGAAGAAGCCCTGACCGCCGAAATGCAGGCCCTGGGCTTCGAAGACGCCCAGCCCGGCCGCGCCGGCTGCCGCTTCACCGCCGACTGGAGCGGCATCCAGCGCGCCAACCTGTATTCGCGCCTGGCCACCCGCATCCTCGCCCAGGTCGCCCAGGACGAAATCAGCCACGAAGACGACATCCTCGACCTGGCCTACAGCGTGCCCTGGGAACGCTGGTTCGGCGCCGAACAGACCCTGCGCGTCGATACCTCCGCCATCAAGAGCCCCGTGCGCAGCCTGCAGTACTGCAACCTGCGCGCCAAGGACGGCATCTGCGACCGCCTGCGCGACCGCGAAGGCGCCCGGCCCGACATCGACACCGTGCGCCCCGATGCCCGGGTGCACCTGTTCCTGTCGGGCACCCTCGCCACCCTCTACCTGGACACCTCGGGCGAATCGCTCTTCAAGCGCGGCTGGCGCCTGGACAAGGGCGAGGCCCCCTTGCGCGAAAACCTGGCCGCCGGCCTGCTGGCCCTGGCCGGCTGGGACCCGACCGCCCCCCTGCTCGACCCCTTCTGCGGCAGCGGCACCATCCTGATCGAGGCCGCCTGGATCGCCCTGGGCGTGCCGGCCGGCATCTCCCGCCCCTTCGGCTTCGAGCGCCTGCGCGGCTTCGACTACCGCCATTG
>DASWPO010000080.1:0-26656 GCA_036404015.1 Bordetella sp.
CTCAAGTCGGAATTCCCGGCCATCACCGAGCTGCGCAGCGCCGTGCTGTGGTGGAAGGGGCACTCTAAGGTTGTCCCTGATTATTACGTGGACAAGCTGCCGACCAACCCCTGGATCCACCAGCCTTTCGAAGACTATGACAGCCTGCGGCCGCATCAGCTCGAGGCGTGGATACGGAAGGGGCTGAAAGGCTGAAATTGTGCTAGAATCAACAGTTACCTGACTTAGGCCTACACTTGGTGGTGATTATTTGGGCGGGGCCGGCCCAGGCAGTACCCTTAGAATTTAAGCAGCTTTGCCTCATGGCGGACGCAATAGTCGGACGCAAGAGACGCAAGGCGATTGACCCAAATTTCCAAGAATTGAGCTGAACAATGCCTATCGTTCGCCTGAAAGAAAACGAACCCTTCGAAGCCGCCCTGCGCCGCTTCAAGCGCACCATTGAAAAGACCGGCCTTCTGACCGAGCTGCGCGCCCGCGAGTTCTACGAGAAGCCCACCGCCGAGCGCAAGCGCAAGCTGGCCGCCGCCGTGAAGCGCCACTACAAGCGCATCCGCAGCCAGCAACTGCCTCCCCGCATGTACTAAGCTGCCCGCAGCGTTTTGCATGCCTCGATCGCGCCTGGCCCAGCCAGGCGCGATTGTTTTTAGGGTGTGCAAAAGATACTCTTAGGCAACCCCCCACCTGATTTTCCAGTCTATTGATCCCCGAGTCATTCATTCAGGATTTGCTCGCCCGCGTCGATGTGGTCGACGTGGTCGGGCGCTATGTGCAGCTGCGCAAGGGCGGGGCCAATCTGCTGGGCCTGTGCCCCTTCCATAACGAAAAAAGCCCGTCCTTCACCGTCAGTCCCACCAAGCAGTTCTATCACTGCTTCGGCTGCGGCGCCCACGGCACGGCCATCACTTTCCTGATGGAGCACACCGGGTCCAATTTCCCCGAGGCCGTCCGCACGCTGGCCGGCCAGGTGGGCATGACGGTGCCCGAGGAGCCCCGCAGCCCGCGCCAGCAGGCCGAAACCGTCCGCCGCAAGGCCGAGGTGTCGCGCCACACGCAGGTGCTCGACCAGGCCCAGGTGTATTACCTCAAGCAGTTGCGCGCCTCGCCCGCGGCCATCGCCTACCTCAAGCAGCGCGGCCTCACGGGCGAGATCGCGGCGCATTTCGGCCTGGGCTGGTCGGGCACCGACCGGCACGGCCTGTCCAAGGTATTTGACGATTACGCCGATCCGGTGCTGGTCGAGTCCGGGCTGGTCATCGAGTCCGAGGACGGCCGGCGCTACGACCGTTTCCGCGAACGGGTGATGTTTCCCATCCGCAATGCGCGCGGCAGCCTGATCGGCTTTGGCGGGCGCATCATCGGCGACGGCAAGCCCAAGTACCTCAATTCTCCCGAGACGCCGATCTTCTCCAAGGGCCAGGAGCTCTACGGCCTGTGGGAAGCGCGCCAGGCCATCCGCGAGGAGGGCATGGTGATCGTGGTCGAGGGCTATATGGACGTGGTGGGCCTGGCGCAGCTGGGCATCGCCAATGCCGTGGCCGCCCTGGGCACGGCCACCACGCCCGACCATGTCAAGAAGCTGCTGCGCGCCAGCGACCGGGTGGTGTTCAGCTTCGACGGCGACGCCGCCGGCCGGCGCGCGGCCTGGCGCGCCCTGCAGGCTTGCCTGCCGGTGCTGCGCGACGACATCAATATCCGCTTCCTGTTCCTGCCCGCCGAACACGACCCGGACTCGTATGTCCGCGAATTCGGCGCCGAGGCGTTCCGGGCGGTGCTGGGCGAGGCCTCGGCCTTGTCGCGTTTCTTGCTGGACGAACTGGCTTCCCACCACGACCTGGGCGAGGCCGAGGGCAGGGCGAGCTGCCTGCACGAGGCCGCGCCCTTGCTGGCCGCTATTCCCGATTGCGCCCTGAAGGTGCAGATCGAGCGCGAACTGGCTCGCCAGGTGCAGCTCACGCCCGAGGAAATGACCCAGGTCCTCGTCCAGGTCCAGGCCCGGCAGGCGCCCCGGGGGCCCTTGCCCGTGCCGGGGCAGGAAGCGGCGCCGGCCCCCCCGCACCAGGCCGGCCGGACGGACGCCGGTCCAGGCGCCGCGCCGCCAGCCTGGGAGTCGAACGACCTCCCGGCGGACGTGGGCTACGAGCCCGAACCCTGGCAGGGGGAGGGCGGCTGGTCCGGGCAGCCCACGGGCGGACGCAGAAATGGGGGCGGATTCTCCTCCCAGAACGGCCAGAATCGTCCCTGGCGGGGCCGCCGCGACGAGAGGCCGACCGGTTTCGTGGGGCGCCGCCCCATGCCGTCCATGGCCAAGCGCCTGCTGTGCCTGCTGCTGGCCAATCCGGGCCTGGTGGACGGTATGGGCGACCAGCAGCTTGAAGTTATCGACCATGATCCCCAATTAGGTCTGGTCAGGGATCTGATCATGCTGGCCCAGGCCAGCGGGGCGCGCCATTTGGGGGCCTTGCTGCAGGCGGCCGAGCCGGATTCCGATCTCAGCGTGGTCCTGCAGGGCCTGCGGGCCGAGGTGCTGGTCATGGAAGACCTGCCCGACCCGCAGGGCGAATGGAACTACGCCCTGCGGCGCATCGAGCATTCCTGGGTCAAGGCCGAAATGGCCCGTCTGGCCGAGGAAGGCTTGCAAACGGACGAGTCGCGCCAGCGGTTTCAAGAATTAGGGGGCCGGATGACTATCCTCCGAAATGCGGGCATACGCTGATTGCGGTAAAATTTAAGGTTTCCTGTTGCTTCGCGGCGATGCGCTTGCGGGCGGCAGGGTATAAGGTAAATAGGTCTCCCATTTTTTGGGTGCGACGACGGAAGCGAGTTCATGAGCAAATCTACTGGTAAAACCACCTCGGCAATCGACGCAGAAAAGACCAAGGCAAGCAAGGCCGTCGGGAAGGCGGCGCCTCCTGCGGCGGTAAAAAAGGCTGACGCCAAGCCCGCGGCTACGAAGGTCGCCGCCAAGCCCGCAGCCAAGGCCGCCACTGCCGGGGCTACCGCGGTAAAAACCGCCGGCAAGCCTGCGGCCAAGGCCGCCGCCAAGAGTGCGGTGGCCAAGAAGGCTGCCCCGGCCGCCGCCGACAAGGCGCCGCGCGCCAAGAAGGCGAGCGCGGCCGCGGAAGACAAGCTGGCCGACCTGGTCGCCGCCCCCAAGGTCGGCGGCACGGGCCGTCGTCCCGGCCGTCCCGCCAAGAATGCCAATCCCGACGCCGAAGGCTTCGAAGATTCCATGGACGGCGAAGGCGAAGTCCTGCCCGAGCTCAAGCCGGTCAAGCGCGGCGGCAAGCGCGGCAAGGGCGACGCCAAGGAACTGCTCTCCCGCGGCCCGCTCACGCCCGAAGAACACGAAGCCCGCCGCAACCGCCTCAAGCAGCTCATCAAGCTGGGCAAGGACCGCGGCTACCTCACCTACGGCGAAATCAACGACCACCTGCCTGACGACCTGGTCGACGCCGAAGCCATCGACGGCATCATCAGCACCTTCAGCGACATGGGCATCGCGGTCTACGACCAGGCCCCCGACGCCGACACCCTGCTGATGAGCGAGAACGCGCCGGTCGCGTCCAACGACGACGACGTCGAGGACGAAGCCGAAGCCGCGCTCACCACCGTCGACTCCGATTTCGGCCGCACCACCGACCCCGTGCGCATGTACATGCGCGAAATGGGTTCGGTCGAGCTGCTTACCCGCGAAGGCGAAATCGAGATCGCCAAGCGCATCGAGGACGGACTCAAGCACATGGTCATGGCCATCTCGGCCTGCCCGACGACTATCAACGAGATCATCAGCCACGCCACCCAGGTGCGCGAAGGCCAGAAGCAGATCGACGAAGTGGTCGACGGCCTGGTCGATCCCGAGGACGGCGAGGAATACGCCGGCGCCGGCGTGACCGCCGACGAGGACGAGAACGACGAAGGCCCGGCCGGCGGCATGTCGAGCAAGCAGCTCGAAGACCTGCGCGTGAAGTCGCTCGAGAAGTTCGACACGGTGGTGCGCCAGTTCGACAAGATGCGCCTCTCGTACGAGAAGGAAGGCTACAAGTCCGACGCCTACACCAAGGCCCAGGAATCCATCCAGAACGAACTGATGGGCATCCGCTTCACGGCCAAGATGGTCGAGAAGCTGGCCGACACCCTGCGCAACCAGGTCGAGGAAGTGCGCCAGCTCGAACGCGCCGTGCTCCACATCTGCGTGGATCGCGCCGGCATGCCGCGCCCGCATTTCCTCAAGGCCTTCCCCGGCAACGAAACCAACCTGCAGTGGATCCTCGACGAGGTGGCCGCCAAGCCGCCCTATGCCGAAACGCTCGAACGCCAGATCCCGGCCGTGCAGGAACTACAGCAAAAGCTCATCGACCTGCAGACCCGCGTCGTGCTGCCGCTGAAGGACCTCAAGGACGTCAACAAGCGCATGGCCACCGGCGAAGCCAAGGCCCGCAAGGCCAAGCGCGAAATGACCGAGGCCAACCTGCGCCTGGTGATCTCCATCGCCAAGAAGTACACCAACCGCGGCCTGCAGTTCCTCGATCTCATCCAGGAAGGCAACATCGGCCTGATGAAGGCCGTGGACAAGTTCGAATACCGCCGCGGCTACAAGTTCTCGACCTACGCCACGTGGTGGATCCGCCAGGCCATCACGCGCTCGATCGCCGACCAGGCTCGCACCATCCGCATTCCGGTCCACATGATCGAAACGATCAACAAGATGAACCGGATCAGCCGCCAGATCCTGCAGGAAACGGGCGCCGAGCCCGATCCCGCGACCCTGGCGCAGAAGATGGACATGCCCGAGGACAAGATCCGCAAGATCTTGAAGATCGCCAAGGAGCCGATCTCGATGGAAACCCCCATTGGCGACGACGACGACTCCCACCTGGGCGACTTCATCGAGGACAACTCCACCCTGGCGCCTTCCGACGCCGCGCTGCATGGCTCCATGCGCGACGTGGTCAAGGAAGTGCTGGACTCGCTCACCCCGCGCGAGGCCAAGGTGCTGCGCATGCGCTTCGGCATCGAAATGAGCACCGACCAGACGCTGGAAGAGGTCGGCAAGCAGTTCGACGTCACCCGCGAGCGCATCCGCCAAATAGAAGCCAAGGCGCTGCGCAAGCTGCGCCATCCCAGCCGGGCCGACAAGCTCAAGAGCTTCCTGGAAGGCCAGTAATCCGGCTTGGCCCGGAAGGCGCATGCGCCTTCCGGGCCGGCTACCCGCTTTCGGCCCTCTAGCTCATGCCTGGTTAGAGCAGCGGACTCATAATCCGTTGGTGCTCGGTTCGACTCCGAGGGGGGCTACCAATAACCTGTTTAACGACGCCTAAGAAGTCTAGAAATCCCTAGAGAATCAAGTATCTAGGGATTTTTTTTGTCTATAGCAGTCCGAAGTGGACTATTGCCATACCATCAATGGTGTTTGTGTCTTTGCTGGTATCTGCTCAAAAGGCAATCCGCCAGCAAGCTAGACTGGATAGCCCAATATGGCACAGAGGGAGTAGTGCAATCGTTGGGGGACAGTAGATTTAGGACCTTTCCGTTACCTTTCAGAAAAGTGAGGTGATCTACATGGCTTTGATTAGTTGTCCTGAATGTGCACGACAAATTTCCGATAAGGCCGCCGCGTGCCCATCATGTGGCTGCCCTATCTCTGTATCCGAAAAAATGCAGCAGTCAACGGCGGCAATGAATGCTCCAGTTCAAACGGTAACCCTGTCCAAAAGCAGAGGGGTGTACATCATCCTTGGGCTTTTATTCGGGTATCTGGGATTTCATAATTTCTATGCCGGTCAGCATGGCCGTGGAGCAATCAAACTCATCCTACTTCTCGTTACCGTGGTGCTGGATGGAGCAACAGGTTTTCACACCGGATTCTCACTCATCGTTATAGTCCTAACAACAATCTGGTCTCTTCTTGAAATCTTATTCGTGACACGAGACGCTGCAGGCAACGTTTTTTCCTAATACCTCCCCCAAAAAATTGATTCATTGAGGGGAGGTAGGGCCAATTTGAATGGGGGTAGGCGCTGGTGCAGCTTGGGTCGTTGTTGCCTGCGTGGAGGCTTGCTGCGCATCCTCAGGCTTGGCTGGGACATCCTTATCATTGTTCGGCTTAGGTGGGACGACAGTAATGGTCTGCCCCATCAGGACGGTTATCAGCGGGGGATAGTCGTAGGCAGAACCCGTTCCCATATCTACGGCGGCTCCGATGATCCCGCCAGCCAAGATATTCCCCCAGGCCATTCCCTTGGTTGATGATTCGACCGTTGCGATACCAGGATCTACGCCGTCCTTCGTACATTTCAGGTGGATCGGGTTATAGCTTCTGTGGATCGTGACGGTTCCGGGCGTAGTCACGAACCACGTTCCTTTATTGCTTTCTAGCTGGCAAAGGGCGTCGCTCAACTGACTCGAGTTCGATAGCGTTTGAACAGACAGTGACTGGCTAGATCCGTCCACGATAGATGCGCATCCAGAAAGCAGGGCAGCAGAGACTGAAACGCTAAGAGTCTTTATTCTCATGTTTTCACAAGGCAGTTAAAGATGGTGATACCTCTGCGGGTTATTGCCTCAGTTTCACCGTTGCGTAAAGACGGTCAGCACCGCGCCCTCGATTGAATCCTGGATGCGCTACTCGTTCGCAAGAAAATACTACTCGGATTCTTCCCGTCGAAGTCGAGCGCTTGCGCCTCGAAGGCGGCTGGCGCTAATGACGAGGCCCAAGACTGTTGCGGCGGCCGCCAGCCACAGCGCCAGTTGAATGGCCTGGGCGCTTTGCGTGATGCTCATTAGCCCGTCTGCGCCAGTTATTGCCTGCGGCGCATATACCGACAGGATGACCCCAACGAGGGTCGTTCCCAGGCATTGGCCGAAGGTGCGCACTATCGCCAAGACCCCGGACGCGTTGCCGCTGCGCTCGCGCGAGGCGTTTGCCATCATCTCGCGGTTATTGGGACTTTGGAAGATGCCGAAGCCGGCGCCGCAAAGCAGTTCCCGCCAACTGATATCCCATGCATTGGCGTGCCGAGGCAGCAGCGCGAGGAGCGCGAGCCCGATCACAAAAATGCTCAATCCCATCGTCGCAAGCGCGGCCGGCTGATGGCGGTCGGCCAGCCGTCCGGCATGCGGGGCCGCCAGTATGATGCCGATCGGCCAGGGTGTGAAAAGCAGCGCCGTGACGAACGCGCTATGGTCGTAAACGTTTTCGAACAATATCGGCAGTGCGATGAACGTGATTCCCTGGCCGACGAACGACGCGAGGGACGTCAGCGCCGCCATGGAAAATCGCGAGGACGAGAACATGTCGAGCGGTAGCAGGGGGTCCTGGGCGCGTCGCTGCCGCCAGACGAACGCCGCGCCGGCCGCGGCGGCGGTCAATCCGTAGGCAATGGGTGTCAGCACGGAAACGAGTGTCCGTTCCCCGGCACCGAGCCGCGAACAGGCGTCCGCGGTCAGAATCAGTGCCGCCATCGCGATGGCGGACAGCAAAGCCCCCGCGATATCGAATGGCTTGTCCGTGGGGGCATGTTCGCCAGGGATGGTGCGCAGCGCCAGCGTTACGCCGACGATGCCGAGCGGGACGTTGATCGCGAAGATCCATTGCCAGCTTAAAACCGACAGCAAGGTGCCGCCCAGGATGGGGGCGATGGCCGTGCTGGCGGCGATAAGCAGGGCATGCAAGCCGAGAATCCGTCCGAGCAGGCGATTCGGAAAGACCGAACGGTGGATGGCGGGCGCAATGCTAAGCGTCGCGGCCCCGCCTATGCCTTGCAGCACGCGCATGGCGGTCAGCCACCCTAGCGACGAGGACAGCGCGCAGCCGAGCGACGCCAGCGTGAACACGGCCAGGCCGCCCGCGAACAAGGCTCGAAAGCCTAGCCGCTTCGCGAGCGCGGCGAATGTCGCCAAGGCGACGGCGACCGACAGCAGATAACCATTGGACACCCAGATCGCCGCGCCTGCGGGAACGTCCAGCGCCCTTGCTATCTGCGGCAATGCGATGTTGACGATCGATCCGTCGAATACGGCCATGGTCGTCGAGGTCATCACGGCGATCATCGCCAGACGGCGCTTTCTACCGGGCAATCCCTCGTCTCCCGGCAAGTCGGAGAACAATTCCATGTAACAAGATCCTTATGCCGTGGCGAGCCTTGCAGAATGCGCAGGGGCGCGGTCGCGGCATTGACGGGCTGTGCGCTCGTCGGTGAGTGGGTCCAGGGAATATATCGATGCGCAAGGCATGGCGGAAGGCGCAGCATTTGCACTTATAAAATGCGCCAGACGCCATGCCTGGATGGCGCGTGCCAGGAGCGGACATGCCCGAACCCGATTTGAACCTGCTCACCGCGCTCGACGCCTTGCTTGCCGATGGCAGCGTGGCCGGCGCCGCGCGCCGGCTGGGATTGAGCGCCTCGGCAATGAGCCGGACGCTGGCCCGGCTGCGGGAGACGCTCGGCGATCCGCTATTGGTCCGCGCGGGGCGCGGCATGGTATTGACTCCCCACGCGGAGACACTGCGACAACGCACCCGGAATGCAATGCATGAAGCCCGCGCCTTGCTCCGTCCCTCCACGGCGGAGCCGGATTTTTCAACGTTGCAGCGAACCTTTACCATTCGCGCCAACGACGGCTTTGTGGAGGTCTTGGGCGCTCCGCTCATCGTCGCGGCGATGGCCATCGCGCCGCTTGTGCGTCTGCGCTTCGCGCCCAAGCCTGAGAAGACGGCAGTGCATTTGCGGGAGGGTTCGGCCGACCTGGAGATCGGCGTCCTGGGCGAAATGGGGCCCGAAGTCCGCGTGCAGGCCTTGTTCCGGGATCGCTTTCTCGGCGTCGTCAGGCGGGGCCATCCGCTCGAACTGGAGCACGAGATAACGGCTGAACGGTATGTCGCCTTCGGTCATGTCGTCGCTTCGCGACGCGGGCGCACAAACGGGCCGGTCGATGAAGCGCTGGCTGCTTTGGGGTTGGAACGAACGGTCGTCGCCATGGTGCCGAGCTTTCCCGCCGCGCTGGCCGTGGCTCGGGCCTCCGATCTGGTCGCGCTCGTGCCCGCGTCGTTCCTGGGCAATCAACCTGGACATCGAGACTCGGCCTCGTCCAGCACGACCTATGCCTTCGAGCTGCCCGTGACGACCGAGAAAATCACGATCTCGCAGATGTGGCACCCTCGCCTGGAGGCCGACCCGGTCCATCGCTGGCTCCGGCAACTGGTGCTGGCTGTATGCCGGGAAAGGGTGCCGCTGTAAAGCGGCAGCGCTTCAGAAGGGTTCCTTGTAGGGACGCAGGTCCAGTTCCTGGGTCCATGCGCTGCGATGTTGCTGATGCAATTGCCAATAGGTGTCGGCCAGGGCTTGCAGCTGCAGCAGGCCATCGTCGCCGGCCTGCTGGACGCGCTGGGGCGCATTGGTACGCAGTCGTTCGCCATCGATGCCGCCGTCGATGACGACGTGCGCCACGTGTATTCCTTGCGGACCGAATTCGCGCGCCAGGCTCTGGCTGAGCGAGCGCAGCGCGGCCTTGGCGGCGGCAAACGCCGCGAATGGCGGCCGCCCGCGCAGGGCAGCCGTGGCGCCGGTGAACAACAGGCTGCCTCGGCCTGTGGGTGAGGCAGGGTCGACGCCATTGTCCAGCAGGGCGCGCAGCACCGCCTGGGCAAACAGGAAGCCGCCCAGGGTGCTGGTGCGCCAGGCCTGCTCGAATTGGGCGGCGCTCAGGTCCAGCGAGGGAGCTCGCGCGCCCTCGGCGGCATTGAATAGGCCTAGGTGCAGCGGCCCCAATTCGCGCACCTGCGCGGCGGCCCGCGCCAGCCCGGCTTCATCGGCCACGCTGGCGGGCAGAGCCAAAGCCTGGCCGCCGGCGGCCCGGATCTGATCCGCCAATGCTTCCAGCCTGGCGGCCGTGCGGCCGGTCAGCGCCACGGCGTAGCCTGCTTGCGCAAAGCGATGCGCCAGGGCGCCGCCCAGTCCGGCGGCTGCGCCCACGCCGGCGATCCAGGCAACAGGGAGGGAAGGGGATACGCTCATAGGACGGTTCAGGGCAGTCATGGCCGGTTCACGAGCCGGCGCGATCGAGTTCTGCAAAGTCGTCGTCGGACAGTTCCAGGCCCGCCGCCGCGATATTCGCTTCGAGATGCGAGACCTTCGAGGTGCCGGGGATGGGCAGCATGACCGGGCTGCGGCGCAGCAGCCAGGCGAGTGCGATCTGGCTGGGCGATGCCTTGTATCGCTTCGCAATCTCGCCCAGCGCATTGCCTGGCTTGGCCAGATCGCCAGACGCCAAGGGAAACCAGGGGATGAAGCCGATCTGGTGCTTCGTGCAGTAGTCCAGCACCGCTTCGTGTTCCCGGTCGATGAGATTGAATCGGTTTTGCACGGTGGCCACCTTGAAGACCTTCGAGGCCGCCTCAATGTCGGCCACGGACACCTCGCTCAGTCCCGCCTGGCGGATGATCCCATCATCCAAAAGGGATTTGACCGCGCCGAACTGCTCGTCGCGCGGAACCCGCGGATCGATCCGATGAAGTTGCCAGAGATCGATCTGCTCGACGCCGAGCTGGCGCAGGCTTTTATGCGCCTGCTGGATCAGATAGGCGGGATCGCCTTTCGGGGACCATTGGTCCGGCCCTTCGCGCGTCAGGCCGGCCTTGGTGGCGATGCGCAGCCCCGTATAGGGGTGGAGTGCTTCCCGGATCAAGGGCTCGGACACATCCGGGCCATATGAGTCGGCGGTATCGATGAAGTCGACCCCCAGGTCGGGGAGCCGCTTCAGCGTGCGGATGGCTTCGGCCCGGTCCAACGGCTGGCCCCATATGCCGGGCCCGGTGATCTGCATCGCGCCAAAGCCGAGGCGATGGATTTCAAAGTCGTTGCCGATAAGAAAGGTGCCGGCAAGGGCGGCGTTTGCGTTTGTCATGAGTCGAACTCCGGTGAAGGCTGGAAGCCGCTGGCGCCAGTGGCTTCCAGATAGTTGAATCAGGCGCGGCGAGCTTCGCGGGCGACGAACCGCGGCGGCTCGAAGGCCGTTATTTCGGGCAGGGGGCCTGTCCATCGCGCCACGCGCACGAGGCAGGTCTGCGCGGCGCAGCCTTGCGAAAGGCGGGATGCCGGCAGATCCATGGTAAGCGCATTGGGATTGCCGTGCTTGTCGAGCAGGGGCGTTTCGCCGGACGGGTCGAACCAGGCGCCGGTCGCCAGTTTGACGACGCCGCGCATCACCGCGTCGTCCAGCTGCGCCGCCGCGATGCAAGCGCCCCGCGGGCTCCAGACGCGCACGGCCTCGCCGTCCTGGATGCCGCGCTCGCGCGCATCTTCCGGATGCATCGTCAACGGTTCGCGGCCCTGCCGCCGGACGCCCTGGCTCAAGGCCGAATGGTCCAGCTGGCTGTGCAGTTTCGTCGCCGGCTGGTCGGAGATCAGGTGCAGCTGCTGCGCGTCCGCCGCGCCCAGCCATTCGGCGGGTTCGAGCCATGACGGATGCCCGGGGCAGTCGGCATAGCCGAACGAGGCGATGGTCTCCGACCAGATTTCGATCTTTCCCGAGGGCGTCTTCAGAGGATGCGCGCCGGGGTCTTCCCGGAAGCGCCGCAGCAAGGGCGTGGGCGGCGTCGTTCCCTCGAAATCGACCAGGCCCTGTTCCCAGAAGCCGTCGAACCCAGGCAGTTCGACGCCCGCGGCCTGGGCTCTCGGCAGCGTTTCGTCGTATAGGGCGCGCAGCCAGGCGTGCGCGTCGCGCCCTTCGTCGTAGGGCGCTTGCGCGCCCAGGCGAGACGCCAGCGCGCGGAAGATCTCGAAATCGTCGCGTGCTTCGCCCGCGGGCGGCAGTACCCGGCGCATGGCCACCAGGTGCGCCTCGCGCGATGAAAAGCCGATGTCGTCGCGTTCCAGCGTCGTCGTCGCCGGCAGCACGATGTCGGCCATCTTGGCGTGCGCATTCCAGAACTGTTCATGCGCGATGACGGTGTCCGGCTTGCGCCACAGGGTCGCGAGCCGGTTCAGATCCTGGTGGTGATGAAAAGGGTTGCCGCCGGCCCAGTAGACCAGCCGGATGTCGGGGTAGCGGTGCGAGCGGCCGTTGTAGTCGAATGCCTCGCCGGGCCGCGCCAGCATGTCCGCGATGCGCGCGACCGGGATGAAGGCATCCACCGCGTTGCGTCCCTGCGGCAGCGTCGGCCCTTGGAAACGCGCGCTGCGGTGGCCTATCGAATTCGTCGAGCCGTAGCCGAAAGCGAAGCCGCCGCCGGGCAGGCCGATTTGCCCCAGCACCGCTGCCAGGGCCGTCAGCGCCCAGAATGGCTGTTCGCCGTGGTGGGCCCGCTGCAGCGACCACATTGCCGTCACCAGCGTCCGTTCGCGGCCCAGCGCATGGGCCAGTTCGGCGATCTGCTCGCGCGGGGCGCCGGTGATGCGCGATGCCCATACGGCATCCTTGGCGATGCCGTCGGCCTGGCCGAGCAGGTAGGCCTCGAAACGCGCCCAGCCGACACAGTGCGAGGCAAGAAAGGCGCGGTCGTGGCGCCCCTCGGCCAGCACGCCGTGCGCCAACGCGAGCATCAGCGCCGTATCGGTGTTGGGCCGGATCGGCAGCCACTGCGCCTGGGCGCCGGGTTCCGCATCGTTGCGGCTCGGTCCGATATTGACGATGCGCACGCCCTGCCGGGCCAGGTGGCGCATGGCGTCGCGCAGCCGATGGCGCCCCGCGCCGCCGGAGTCGCTCTGGGCGCTCTTGGCCGGCATGCCGCCGAAGCAGACCAGCAGCCTGGTGTGCCGCGCCAGCGTTTCCCAATCGTCGCTGTTGGACAGGATGGCGTCGATGGGCGCGACGATGCGGGGCATCAGCACGCCGCCCGCGCCGTAACTGTAGGAGTCGACGCTGCGCACGTAGCCGCCGAGCACGTTCAGGAAGCGGTGCAGATGGCCGACCGAGTGGTGGAAACGCCCGGCGCTGGCCCAGCCATACGAGCCGCCGAAGATGGCCTGGTTGCCGTGGGTGTCGATGACGCGCCGCAGTTCTTCGGCGACCAGGTCGAGCGCGTCATGCCACGACACTTCGACAAAGGGTTCCGTCCCCCGGGCTGTCCGGCTGGCGCGCTGGTTTTCCAGCCAACCGGCGCGGATCGCGGGCCGCAGGATGCGTTGCGGCGCATTGTTGGCCGCCAGCATGTGCAGGCCGATGGGCGATGGGTCGGGGTCTTGCGCCCAGGGCGCCAAGGCCGGATTGCCTTGCGCGTCATGCCGGACTTCGTAGAGGCCCCAGTGCGAGGCGGTGTAGCGGGTCGGATTCATGGCTGGGCTTCATGGGCTGGCTGCTGCGGATGGCGATTTCGCGTTACCGATGCATGATTGCACGCCGTTTGCCGGCCATACAAGCCATGGTCCAAGACGGTTTTTCATGGAAGGGCGCCGCGCGGCTCGTCGCGGCGGTTGCCATTTGGGCACAATATCGGGCTATGGACATGAATACAGGTGAAACGATGCAGGCAATATTGCAGGGCAAGACGGCGATCGTGACGGGCGCCGCGGGCGATCTCGGCGCGGCCATCGCCTGCTGCTTTCTCGAGGCGGGCGCGAACGTGGCTTGGCTGGACAGGGATGCCGAAAGGGCGAGCGCCCGGGCGCAGGCCGGTCCCGCGCCCGAGCGCTCACTCGCGGTGCATTGCGACATCGCCAGCGCGTCCTCCACCCAGGACGCGGTCGCCAGGGTGGCCGAACGCTTTGGCGGGATCGACATCCTGGTCAACAACGCCGCGACCGTCAGCGCGAGAAAGCCCCTGGCCGAGCTCGACATCGACGCGTGGCGGCACACGCTGGACGTGAACCTGAACGGCGCCTTCCTGATGTCGAAGTGGGTCATTCCGCATCTGCTGCGCAAGCGGGCCGGCGTGATCCTGAACGTGGCATCGCAACTCGGGCACGTGACCAATCCCGGCGGCAGCGCCTACAGCACCAGCAAGGCGGCGCTGATCGGCCTGACCCGTTCCATCGCGGTCGACTACGCGAAGGACAATATCCGCGCCGTCAGCATTTCCCCGGGTTCGGTGATGACCAGCCGCTTGACCGACCGCTACGGCAGCGAGGCCGAGGTGAACGCCGTGCTGGCGCCCAGGCACCCGCTGGGCCGCATCGCGCAGGTCGCGGAGGTGGCGCAGGCCGCGCTGTTCCTGGCCAGCGATTCGGCGTCGTTCATTACGGGGACCGACCTGCTGGTCGACGGCGGTTATACGGCGGTCTGAGGCCTGAATAAGGCAAGCCGAAAAACAAAGGCAAAGAAAAACCGCCGGCGCCGGCGGTTTTTCTTTGCCTGCCGTGTTTGCCGCCATAGGGCGGTACGAGGACATTGTGACGATTTCAAGACGGATGAATAAGGGATGCTTCATTTTTTCAGGGGAATGTCACCCCCTGGTCATGGTGAAAACACTTGTGGTGCCTAGACTGCGCAGCGTTGCTTGCGGCCATGCCAACCTTCCTCTCAACGCGACCCTTTGGGCCCAGTATGAAACTCTCCAGAATCTTTGCAGGCGTTCTTCTCTCCACCGGTTTTGTCGGCGGCGCCTATGCCGCCGGCACCTGCCCGATCAAGGAACCCGTGCGCTTCGGCGTCGAGCCCTACGAGTCCGCGCAGCGCATGATCCCCGTCTACAACGACGTGGCCAAGATGATCGGCCAGAAGATCGGCTGCCAGGTGCAACTGTTCATCGCCACCAGCTACAACGCCGAGATCGAGGCGATGCGCAACAAGAAGCTGGAATTCGCGCAATTCGGCCCGCTGGGCTACGTGCTGGCCCACCAGGTCGCCAAGGCCGAGGCCGTCTCCAGCTTTGTCGGCCCGGACGGCCAGCCGGCCAGCTACTACGCGTCGATCGTGACCTGGCCCGGCGCGGGCATCGACACGCTGGCCGACGTCAAGGGCCGCTCGTTTGCCTACTCCGATCCGGCCTCGACCTCAGGCCACCTGTTCCCGGCCTACGGCCTGAGCAAGAACGGCATCGATCCCGACAAGGGCGTGAAGGCAGTCTACGCCGGCAGCCACACGGCTTCGTTCGAAGCGCTGCGCAACCACAAGGTCGAAGCGGGCGAACTCAACAGCGAAGAAATCGCGAGCGCCAAGCTGCACAACGAATACGACGACAGTGCCTACACCACCCTGTGGAAGTCCGACAATATCCCGCTGGATCCGATGACGATCCGCGGCGACCTGCCGGCCGGCTTCAAGACCAGGCTGGCCGCCGTGCTGAGTTCGCTGGACTTCCACGAGCTGCCCGATGCCGACCAGAAGTTCCTGGCGGCCAACGGCACGCCCCAGCTGAAGACGGTTCCCCAGAACGATGCGGCCTACAACCAGATCCGTGATCTGATCTCCACGCTGCATATCGATCTGAAGAAGCTATGAGTTTTGTGCAAGCGACCCGCGCCGATATGGCGCTGGACGGCGAAGCGTCCCTGGCCTTCGCCGGAGCGGCTTCGGCTGCTGCCTCCCCGGCAGCCGAAGCCGGCTCGAGCGTCCGTCTGGCGGTGCGCGACCTGAGCATGCGCTATGCGGATGGCCATCTCGCGCTCAACCAGCTGAACCTGTCGGTCAACGCCGGCGAAATGGTCGTGGTGCTCGGCAGCAACGGCTGCGGCAAATCCACGTTCATGAAATGCGTCGTCGGACTGAATCGCCCCACGGGCGGCACGGTCGAAGTGGCCGGCCGGGATCTCGCGTCCTTGTCGGGCAAGGCGCTGCGCGCGGCCCGTTTGCCGATTGCCCTCATTTCCCAGAACGCCAACCTCGTCAGGCGGCGCAGCGTGCTGGACAATGTCTGCGCGGGTTCCTTGGGCCGGCACCGCACCTTGGCGACGTCCCTGGGCCGCATTCCGCGCGGCGAGATCGAGCCCGCGCGCCGCTATCTCGACGAGGTCGGCCTATTGCATCTGGCCGCCCAGCGGGCGGGCACGCTGTCGGGCGGCCAGGCGCAGCGCGTGGCGGTCGCCCGCGCGCTGGCCCAGCGGCCCCATGTGCTGCTGGCCGACGAGCCGGTGGCCAGCCTCGACCCCGAGGCGGCCGACGAAGTCATGCGCCTTCTGCGCCGTCTGGCGACGGACGATGGCCTGGCGGTCGTCTGCGTTTTGCACCAACCCGAGCTTGCCATGCGCTATGCCGACCGCCTGGTCGGCCTGCGCCGCGGTCAGCTGCAGTTCGACCAGCCCGCCGGGCAGGTCTCCATGCAGCAGGTCTCCAGCCTCTACGTCTCCTGAGTTTCCCTTCATGACTCCTGTTCTGCAGAACAGGGAGGCGCAGCCGGCCGTTCCGCTGATGCGCACCCTGTCTTCGATCGGCATAGCCGTCGTCCTCATCGCGATCTTCGTGCAGGCCTGCATCATCGTCGAGGCCAGGCCCCAGGACCTGGTGACGGGCGTGCACGGCATGGCCGACATCATCGGCCGTTCGCTGCCGCCCGACTTCGACCAGTTCCTCCCCAGCCTGCAGCCGGCCCTGGAAACCATCGACCTGGCGATCTTCGGCACGGTGTTCGGCGTGATCCTGGCCTTTCCGCTGGCCGTGCTGGCCGCGGCCAATGTCACGCCCGCCCGGTGGCTGTACGTCGCGGCGCGGATCGTGATCAGCATCTGCCGGGTGGTGCCCGACCTGGTCTGGGCCCTGCTGTTCGTGACGGCAGTCGGACTGGGCCCGTTCCCGGGCGCGCTGGCTCTGGCCGTGCACTCGATCGGCATGCTGGGCCGCCTGTTTGCCGAAGTGATCGAGGACATGGACATGGGCCCGGTCGAGGCGCTGACGCTCACCGGCGCCAGCCGCATGCAGGTGTTCACCCATGCCGTCGTGCCGGGCGTGCTGCCCTCGCTCCTGGGCATCAGCCTTTTCCGCTTCGACGAGAACCTGCGCTCGTCGCTGGTGCTGGGCTTCGTCGGCGCAGGCGGCATCGGTTTCCAGCTGCTGACGGCGATGAACCTGTTCCAGTACCAGACGGTTTCCTATCTGATCATCATCACTTTCGTGCTGGTGGTTTGCGCGGAGCGCTTCTCCGCTTTCCTGCGCAAGCGCGTCCACTGAGCCGGGCCGCGCCTGGCCTGGAAGCGCCGGCCCCGGCGGGCGTTTTTCATCAAGCCGCGGGCGGAAAGCCCACTTTTTGCGGCCACAGATTGGTGAACGCGTGGATGCTGCTGGCGCCGTATATGCCGGCCTTGGTGTAGGGCTCGCCGGCCTGCCATTGCAGGGCGGCTTCCCGCGACGGAAAGTCGATGACCAGCAGGCTGCCCGCCATGGTCTGCCCGTCCTCGGCAAAGAGCGGGCCGGCGAAGGCGATGCGGTCGGCCACGGCGGCCAGGTATTGCTTGTGTTCGGGGCGGGTTTTCAGGCGCAGTTCGCCGACGCCCGGCTTGTCGAGCAGGTGGAAGACGTAAAGCATGGGTGACCTCTGGATTGTCCTTGCGTGGATTGCAAAATCGGGTTGAAAAGGCATCAAGCCGATTGCAAGGGTACGCCGGATTCTCCTTCGAGGGGAGCCTGGGCCGGCGCGAGGTTCTGGTGCAGCTCCCGCACCAGCGACGAGGTGCTGGGGTTTTCCACGAACAGGCAGCGCTTGCCGGTGCGCTTGCAGAAATCCTTGACGCGCCAGTAGGCGTTGTGGCTGATGCAGCCGGTCTGGCAGATCACCAGGTCGGCCGCCGCCAGGCTGGCATCCAGCGCGCCATGCTTGTCTTCCAGGCCGCCGTCGTGGTGGGCGAAGTGCCCGCCTATGCCTTCGATCACGGCGCGGTAGTTGGCGATATTGCCATTGCGCCCGCCCACGCAAAGCACGACCTGGTGCTGCAGCGAGGGTGGGACCGCGGGCGCGTTGCCGTCCAGGGCGCCCGCGGGCGTGGGCAGGCTGCTTGCCGCGCGGGCGGTCTCGGCGGCGCGCGAGGCGGATGCCTTCAGCGCGTCCGCCAGTTGCTGCCGCAAGGCCTGGTTCTGCGCTTCGAGTTCGGCCTGGCGGCTGGCCAGCGATTCGATCTTCTTTTGCAGCTTGATGGCCTGGGCAGGATCGGCCAGGGTGGCTTTCAGGGTTTCCATATCCTGGGTCAGGAAGGCGATCTGGCTATCCTTGGCCACGCCTGCGGCCCGCAGCTGCACGGCTTCGGCCGACAGGCGGTCGGCTTCGGCCGTCTTCTCGGCCAGCGCCCGCGTGTAGCGTTGCCGGGTCTTCTCCAGTTCGAGGTCCAGGTCGGCATGGGCCTTCTGCAGCGCCTTGAACCGGGCGATATCGACCCGCGTGGCGGCGCCGGCCTGATGCTGCAGCATGTGCATGTCGCGCAGCAGCACATCCTGCAGGACTTCATCGCAGCGCGGGTGGGTGAGGGCGGCCCAGAAGGCGCCGGCCACGTCGCCCTGGCGTATGGCGGCCACCCACATCTCGGCCACGGCGACGGTCGTCTTGGCCGTGTGGAAGGCCTGCACCGTGGCGGCGTAGCGCTTGTCCAGTTCGTCTTGCAGCCGCTTGGACAGGCGGTTGCGGTGCGTACACTCGGCCACGGCGCCGACGTGGATTTCATAGTCCTCGGCGACGGCCTGGCCGCCCAGCGTCTTGTTGACCAGGGATCGCAGGGTGTTCAGCGGCAGGCAGACGCCGATCACCGGGCAATGGCAAGCGTGGGGCAGGTCCCACAGGCGGCGCCGGCGCGAGCCGGCAGGGGTGGCGGTGGCATCGTCGGGCTTGCATTGCTCGCACATGGGGCATCTCCTGTCCAGATTGGCATGTTCTCATTATGATTGTTAATGAGAATTATTATCAATCTATTGGAGAAAAGCCAAACAAGCAACATCCGGCCCCGATTCACGGAAATAAGTCTTACAAAATCCGGTCGCCGGGACTTGCGGACGTCGCTTGCGAGGGATCGCCAGCCGTCCCTCAGTCGGTCGAGAGCTTGACGTGCTCGGAGAGCTGCTTGAAGGTCTCGTACTGATCGCGGCTGAGCTTGTCGACCTCTTCGGCCGATGAGCCGCGCGGCGAGAAGCCGGCCAGCTCGAGCTTGCTCTTGACGTCGGCATCGGCGAGCGCCCACTGGATGGTGTCGCTCAGGCTCTTCTTGACGTCAGCCGGCAGGCCGGCCGGGCCGTACACCGCGAACCAGGGGTCCACCGTGGCGCCGCCGTAGCCCAGTTCCTTGAGCGTGGGCACATTGGGCAGCGACTTGGCGCGCTCGCTGTTGGTGACGGCCAGGGCCGTGAGCTTGCCGGCCTGGATGTAGGGCAGGGAAGCGGGCAGGTTGTCGAACATCACGAATAGCTGCCCGCCCATCAGGTCGGTCAGGGCCGGCGGGCTGCCCTTGTAGGGCACGTGCACCAGGCTCGTCTTGGCGAGCTGGTCGAACATCACGCCGGCCAGGTGCATGGACGTGCCGGCGCCGGCGGTGGCGAAGGCCAGGCCGGGATGCTGGCGCGCATAGGCGATGAACTCGTCGACGCTATTGACCTTGATCGAGGGGTTGACCTCGAGCACGATGCTGGAGTTGCCGAGCATGCTGATGCCGTCGAACGCCTTGCGCGGATCGAACGGCATGGATTTGTACACGAAGGGGTTGAGCGCGTTGGTCGAGATGGCGCCCAGGCCGATGGTGTAGCCGTCGGGCTTGGCGCGGGCCACGGCGTCCATGCCGATATTGCCGCCGGCGCCGGCGCGGTTCTCGATGACGACCGAGACGCCCAGTTTCTGGGTGATCTTCCGGCCCACTTCGCGGGCGACCAGGTCGGTGGTGCCGCCGGGCGAATAGGGCACGATGAAGGTGATGGGTTTGTCGGGGAAGGCGGCCTGGGCGCTGCCGAGGGCGGCCGCGCCCAGCAAGGCGGCTGCGCACAGCCGGCCGAGCCATTGCATTGATTGCATGAATAGTCTCCATTGAAGGCCGGCGTTGGAAAAAATGGATGGTCGTGCCGGCCAGGCCGAGCGAGTGTACCCGCGCGCCATACTTTGATACATCCAGCAGTGTGTCAGCTAATCGATCTCATGGTTAACTCGGCATGGCGGCAATTCTGTCGTTCGACCGACCATGCGAAAGGAGTCTGTACATATGAATATCTTCAAGGCGATTCTGAGCAAGATCTTCCCTTCGGACCATCCCGCCAACGATCCCGCGTCCACGGGCGTCACGCCGCCTGCGGCCGTCGCCTCCGCGCCGCCGGTGGACATCACCGCGGTGCTGACCGCGATGCAGGCCAACAATCCCCAGAAGCTGAACTGGCAGACCTCCATCGTCGACCTGATGAAGCTGGTCGGCCTGGACAGCAGCCTGGATGCCCGCAAGACGCTGGCGGGCGAGCTGGGCTATACCGGCGACACCAACGATTCGGCCACGATGAACATCTGGCTGCACAAGGCCGTCATGGAGAAAATCGCCGAGAACGGCGGCACGGTGCCCGACAGCCTGAAATAAGCCGCCGCATTCAAACGGAGGGCGAAGCCGGAAGGGGATCTTCCGCTTCGCCCTTTTTGCCGCGGGCGGGCCATTCCTGGGCCGGCCTCGGCCCACGGCGGTTGGGCAGGCGTAGAATCAGCAAGTTCGTTTTGCGAGCCTGCCATGCCGATTCCATATCTGCGCCGTTTGACGGGGAATGTCCGCAGCCCCGAGGCCAATCGCCAATTGGCTTACTACCTGACCTTCGTGGCGGGCGCCGCCAACGCCGGCGGTTTTTTGGCGGTCCAGCAGTACACCTCGCACATGTCCGGCATCGTCGCGGCCATGGCCGACGACCTGGCGCTGGGCATGATCGTCCTGGTGCTGCAGGGGATCGGGGCGCTGGCCTCGTTCCTGGCCGGGGCGGCAAGCTCCGCCATCATCATCAACATGGCCAGGCGTTCGCACCTGACCAGCCAGTATGCGCTGCCCCTCATGCTGGAGGCCGTGCTGCTGATGTGCTTCGGCCTGCTGGGCGGCAATATCGAACACCTGCGCTGGCTGTTCGGACCCGTCACGGTGATGGTGCTGTGCTTCATCATGGGGCTGCAGAACGCCATGGTCACCAAGGTGTCCAATGCCGAGATCCGCACCACGCACGTCACCGGCATGGTGACCGACGTGGGCATCGAGCTGGGCAAGCTGTTCTACTGGAATATCACCGAGTCCAACGAGAGCACGCCTTTCGTGCGCGCCAACCGCGAGAAGCTCATCATGCTCAGCACGCTCATTGGGCTGTTCTTCGTGGGCGGCGTGACGGGGGCGCTGGGTTTCGCCCGCGTGGGGTTCATCTCGACCGTGCCGCTGGCCTGCCTGCTGCTGGTGCTGGCGGCCGTGCCGGTGGCCGACGACGTCTTCAGGCTGGGGGTTTTTCGCAGGTGAAGACCAGCGTGGCTTCCTTGGCGCCCAGGCCGGTGGCGCTGTTGGAGTAAGTCTCGGGCTGGGTCATGCGCAAGCCCTGCCCGGAACAGTAGGCGCGGGCGCGCTCGCGCGCGGTGTTCTTGACCTCGACCCAGGAGGCGGCATGCATGCCGGCGTTGTAGGACACGCGGTAGCGGTCCTTGCCCACGGGTTCGACCTCGCTCATGTGGCTGGCGCAGGCGGCCAGCAGCAGGGCGGGGGGGAGCAGCAAGAGCAGGCGCAAAGACGTCACGGCACTATCCTGGTTGGCAATGCCGCCAGTTTACCGGAGCGCGCGCCGCCAGATGGGCGTGCTAGCATCGGCGCCCAATCTTTCACCAGGGTGCGCGGTCCGCGAGCCGCGCATTCGCAATACGAGTACCGCCATGGAAATCCAGGAACAGATCGCCGTCATCGTCCACACCATCTCCCACCAGGGCGGCCGCATCGACGCCCTGCACGCCGCGCTGGCATCGTTGCTGCTCATGGCCAAGGAGACGCCGCAGCTGCGCGAGGCCATCGAGTCGCGGCTGGAGCAGCAATACGCGGGCCTTCTGGCGGGTTCCGAGAACCCGCAATACGTGGCGGGCTTCGAGAGCATGCGCGACGCGCTGCTGGCCGCGCTCAAGGCCTGATGTTTTTACCTTGATTCACAGTCCGCATGGCCCAAGCCTTGCCAAGTTGCCCACAGCTTTTGTGGACAAGTCTTTGGATAGCTTCGGCACAGACGCAAAATGCCCTTGCCGTTCAAGGGCTTGATTGGCCTGAGCAGCTTTCGGTCAAACGGGGGCCGAAGGGCTTGAGCGCTGAAATACGCACGCAATATGCGGGCCCTCAAAAACTGTGCTAGAATTCAATTCTTCAGACGCGGGGTGGAGCAGTCTGGCAGCTCGTCGGGCTCATAACCCGAAGGTCGTAGGTTCAAATCCTGCCCCCGCAACCAGTTCGGTGCACAAAGGCTTGGCGTATAAAACACGCCAGGCCTTTTTGCTTTGGGCCGGGCGCGCCTGGTGCATAATGCCGCGCAGGGAAAACGGGAAAACATGATGCGAAATATTCTAGGGACGCGCAGCCTCGGTAAAGGTTGGATAACTCAAGGCTGGATCACTAAAGGCGGGGTGACGCTGGCCATGGCGGGCATGGGTCTGCTGATGGCCGGCTGCGCCGATACGGGCCTCATGGAGAAGCAGGCCCAGGGCCTGTCCGACAGCTTTACCGTATCGACCGACACCGACTCGGCCTATCGTCGGGGGATCGAGTATGTGCGTGTCTGCCACAAGTCCCGGCCGCACCCGTATGGCGCGACCTATGGTTCGCTGCGCGATAGCGACATGGAGGGCGGCAGCGACGACCCCTTCGCCTTTCTTTCTTCCGACAAGGATAAAGATTCCAAGTCCAAGGCAGGAGGGCGCATCCGCGTGTACAAGGTCGGGCAGGAGGCCAAGATCCTCGAGCTGATCGAGGCTCGGAGCGTGTCCGTCGCGCCCGTCGAGACGCGCGTCACCGTCCGCGTGCTGGGCACCGATGCCTGGGACAAGGCGGAACTGGCCGCGGCGCACCAGTCCATCCAGTCGGCCACGCCGACCTGCCGCCCGCTGGAGTAAGCCATGGGCGCGCCGTATAGGCAGTTCACGGGCATGCTGCGCATGATCGCCGCGCTCAACGGCCTGGCCTCGCTGATGCTGACGGCGTTTTCCCTGGGCATCCTGGGGGGCGACGTCGATCCGCCCGATCTTTCCGAGCCGCTGGAATATTTCCTGGCCGGGTTCGGCGCTTGCGGCCTGGCGTTGCTGCTCATCTTCCTGACGCAGCTGTGGCGCGAGCATCGGCAGCGCCTGGGCCGCACGCCGGGCGGACGACTGGGGCTGATCCTGGCGGTGCTGGCCTTTGCCGGCGGCGTGGCGGGCTTTGGCATGGGGTGCTGGGTGTCGGCCGATGCGTCGGCCGATGACGGGCAGGGCGACGGCACGCCCACGGCGTACACGGCGGGCAAGCCGTTGGTGTCACATTTGGGCAAGAAAATACTTTTCTACCGATAGACGCCAGGCTTGATCGGTTTTAATATACGCATTGCGTATAATTTTATGCGCTGCATGGTGGCAGCGTATAGCTGCGCGTCGTTCCAACCCAGCGATCGAGGCCCTCCATGTCGATTTCCCAGCAAGCCTTCCTGCGCGACGCCATGCGCCGCCTGAACCTGACCCGTGACCTGTTTGCCGCGCGTATTGGCGTCAAGCGCCGTGCGCTCGACACCTGGCTGCTGCCGGAAGGCTCGCAGGAATTCCGCACCATGCCCGAGGTGGTCGAGCGTTTTGTCGGCGAAATCGTGCAAAACCGCGATCTGCTCGAAAAATATACGCAAAGCGCACAGTCCGGGCCGCTGCGTGATCGCATCTCTTCGAGTGGCAAGCACCAGTTGCTGTCGGTCGACCAGTTCACCCGCGAATCCGCCGAAGACCTGTTTCACGTCGCCGACATGATGCAGCCCATCGCGCGTCGCCAGAAAGTCTCGCGCGTGCTCGAGGGCGCCGTGCTGGGCAACCTGTTCTTCGAGGCCAGCACCCGCACGCGGGTGAGCTTCGGTTCGGCCTTCTGCCGCCTGGGCGGCTCGGTGTGCGACACCACGGGCTTCACCTTCTCGTCCATGGCCAAGGGCGAATCCATCTACGACACCAGCCGCGTGATGAGCGGCTACGTCGATGCCATGGTGATCCGTCATCCCGAGAAGGGCTCGGTGGCCGAGTTCGCCGCGGCGACCAACATCCCCGTGGTCAACGGCGGCGACGGCCCGGGCGAGCACCCCAGCCAGGCGCTGCTCGACCTCTACACCATCCTCACCGAGTTCTCGCGCCTGGGCAAGCTGCTCGACGGCGCGCACATCGCCATGGTGGGCGACCTGAAGTACGGCCGCACGGTGCATTCGCTCATCAAGCTGCTGGCGCTGTACAAGGGCATCAAGTTCTCGCTGGTTGCCCCGCGCGGCCTGGAAATGCCCGACTACATCATCGAGCAGGCCGCCCGCAACGGCAACGTCATCGAGCAGAAGTCCTCGCTGGCCGAAGGCCTGCCGGGCGCCGACGTGATCTACGCCACGCGCGTGCAGAAAGAGCGCTTCGTCGGCGAAGACGCCGAAAGCGTCTATACGCCCGATTTCCAGGTCGGCAAGGCCACCATCGACGCTTACTGCTCGCCCGAGACCATCGTCATGCACCCGCTGCCGCGCGACAGCCGCGAAGGCGCCAACGACCTGAGCATCGACCTCAACCACGATCCGCGCCTGGCCATCTTCCGCCAGACCGACAACGGCATTCCCATCCGCATGGCCATCTTCGCCGTGCTGCTGGGCGTGGAAGACCTGGTGCAGCATTCGATGCGCGACGTCACCTGGAAGCACCCCTCGCACGTCGGGCCCGACGATTCGTCGTTCCACGGCCTGGATTGAGCGAGAAACTGGATTGGATCCCGCATGATACGTACCCACTCATTGCTGGCCTCCCTGGCCCTGTGCGCCGCTGCCGCATCGGCATCGTCCGCCGCGGCGCCGGCGCACGGCGGTCCTGCCTACGGCCCCGAGCTCGAGGGCTACGCCTACCCGTACCCGGTCCATCGCTTCGATTTCACGTCGCAGGGCGAGGCGCTGCACATGGCCTACCTGGACGTGCGGCCCGAGCGTCCAAACGGCCGCACCATCGTGCTGCTGCATGGCAAGAACTTCTGCGCCGCGACCTGGGAAGGCAGCATCAAGGTCCTGTCGAGTGCCGGCTACCGCGTCCTTGCTCCGGACCAGATCGGCTTCTGCAAGTCGAGCAAACCGGCGCACTACCAGTACAGTTTCCAGGCGCTCGCGCGCAACACGCACGCCTTGCTGGAGTCGGTCGGCGCGGCCAACACCACGATCATGGGCCATTCTACCGGCGGCATGCTGGCCATCCGCTACGCGCTGATGTACCCGGCGCAGACGCGGCAGCTCGTGCTGGTCGACCCCATCGGCCTGGAAGACTGGAAGGCCAAGGGCGTGCCTTCGCTGTCGGTCGACCAGTGGTATGCGCGTGAGCTCAAGACCAGCGCCGACGGCATCCGCCGCTACGAGCAGTCCACCTACTACGCAGGCCAGTGGCGCGCCGATTTCGAGCCCTGGGTGCAGATGCTGGCCGGCATGTACCGAGGCCCGGGCAAGAAGATCGTGGCGTGGAATTCGGCGCTGCTCTACGACATGATCTATACCCAGCCCGTCGTCTACGAGCTGGGCCAGCTCTCGATGCCCGTGCTGCTGATGATCGGCGACAAGGACACCACCGCCATCGGCAAGGACGCGGCCCCGCCCGAGGTGCGCGCCAGGGTCGGTCGCTATCCCGAGCTCGCCCAGCAGACCAAGGCGGCGATTCCCCATGTCTCGCTGGTCGAGTTCCCGGATCTCGGGCACGCGCCGCAGATCCAGGATCCGCAGGCCTTCCACGCGGCCTTGCTCAAAGGGCTGGCGGCCGGCGCGGCGATCCGGTGAGCGCCGCCGGTTGGGCTCAGCGCCCCGATGTGGCCGTCAGGCGGCCATCTGCCGGATCGCGTGGGGGCGGCCGATGAACAGGTAGTGCAGCAGCGCCAGGGCGGGGAAGATGGCCGCCAGGATGGACACGGCGGGCCAGCCGCCATACTCGTAGAGCGGGCTGGCGCAGGCCGAGCCGATCGCGCCGCCGATGAAGATGCCGGTCATGAAGAGCGCGTTGAGGCGGTTGCGGCTGGTGGCGTCCAGGGCGTAGATCTCGCGCTGGCTCAGCACGATGTTCATCTGCACGGCGAAGTCCAGGATGATGCCGGTGAGGACCAGGCCGACCATGCCCCAGCCGGGGTGCGCCAAGGCCGGCGCATAGGCCAGCACGCCCACGGCCAGGGCCACCATCGTGGCGCGCACGGTATACCCGGCGTCGGCCAGGCGGCCGGCCAGCGGGGCCGAGCAGGCGCCGGTGGCGCCGATCAGCGAGAACAGGGCGATCTGGGTCTGCGACAGGCCGTAGATGCGGGTGAGCTCCACCGGCACGGCCGTCCAGAACAGGCTGAACGAGCCGAACATCATGGCCTGGTAGAACGCGCGATAGCGCAGCGTCGGCAGGGTGGCGAACAGGTGGCCCAGCGAGGCAAGCAGCTGGCCGTAGCTGGCCTGGTGGGTGGGGCGCCGGGAGGGGATGGTCTTGAACACCACCAGCGTGACGATGACCATGAGCGCGGCGGCGAAGAGGAAGACGGCCCGCCAGCCCAGGTAGTCGGCCAGGAAGCTGGCCACCGGGCGCGACAGCAGGAAGCCCAGCAGCAGGCCGCTCGTGATGTTGCCGACGATGCGCCCG
>DASWPO010000081.1:0-6013 GCA_036404015.1 Bordetella sp.
CGGCCAGCTGGCCGCCTGGAACTACTTCGAATCCATCAAGAACCCGGTCAACGCCGAATTCGTGAAGAAGTGGAAGGCCTACGCCAAGGCCCAGAACCTGCCCAACTACCAGACGGCCGTCACCAACGACCCGATGGAAGCCACCTACGTCGGCATCCACATGTGGAAGCAGGCCGTCGAAAAGGCCAAGAGCACCGACGTCGAAAAGGTGATCGCGGCCATGGGCGGCCAGACCTTCAAGGCGCCGGACGGCTTCACCATCGAAATGGACAAGACTAACCACCACCTGCACAAGCCCGTCTATATCGGCGAAGTGCAGGCCGACGGCCAGTTCAAGGTGGTGTGGAAAACCAAGGGCCCCATCCGCGCGCAGCCGTGGAGCCCGTTCATCCCCGGCAACGAAAGCAAGCAAAACATGTAATCGGATCAAGGGTGGTCATGCATCACGCAGTGTTTTTCGCAAGGCTGCGCCGCCTGCTGCTGGGCTCGCTGCTCGGCCTGGCCGCCCTGTCCGCCTGCGCGTACGCGCAGGACGCGGCGCCGGCGGCGTCGCAAGACGCCGCCACGCCGCCATCCCAGGCCCAGGGCCTGGACGAATCGCTTCTGTCGCTGCTGGCCAGCGACGACAATGACGAAAAGATCGAGGCCATCAACAAGCTGAGCCGCTTGCCCGATCCGCATGCCGTGGCGTTGCTGCAGGCCCTGGCGAACGACCATGTCTATGCCACCTCGGACAACAAGGTCTATATCAGCGACGACGACGGGCAGACCGCGCAGGACCCCATCACGGGGCAGACGCAACCCATGCCCGACGGCTCCGACACGCTCACCCTCAACAACCGCGTGCGCAGCGCCATCGATGCCGCGCAGGCCACGGCCAAGCTCTATTCGCCCAAGGTGGCCGACCGGCTGGCCGCGGCCCAGCTGCTGCTGCAGTCCGGCGACGAATCGCTGCTGCCCATCGTAGACCAGGCCCTCAAGAAAGAAACCGACGCCGGCGTGCGCACGGCCCTGCAGACCATCCAGGCGCACCTGCAGCTCTCGTCCAAGGACCCGGCCGCGCGCCGCGCCGCCGCGCAGACCCTGGGCGAAAGCGGCAACGCCTCGTTCCGGCCGATGCTGCAGGCCCTGGTTCAACCCAAGCCCGACGGCAGCTACGACGAACCCGATGCCTCGGTGCGCAATGCCGCCACCGCCGCGCTCAAGCGCATCGACCAGCACGCGACGGTGATCGAATGGGCCGGCAACATCTACTACGGCCTGAGCCTGGGCAGCGTGCTGCTGCTGGCCGCCCTGGGCCTGTCCATCACCTTCGGCCTGATGGGCATCATCAATATGGCGCACGGCGAGCTGCTCATGATCGGCGCCTACGCCACCTACACCGTGCAGTCCGTCTTCCGGCAATGGCTGCCGGGCCTGATCGACTGGTACGTGGTGGCGGCCCTGCCGGTGGCCTTCATCGTCACGGCCCTGGTGGGCATGGCGCTGGAGCGCACCGTGATCCGCTGGCTGTACGGCCGGCCGCTCGAAACCCTGCTGGCCACCTGGGGCATCAGCCTCATCCTCATGCAGGCCGTGCGCTCGATATTCGGCGCGCAGAACGTCGAAGTGGCCAACCCCAGCTGGATGTCCGGCGGGCTGACCGTGATGGACGGCCTGGTGCTCACCTACAACCGCCTGGTCATCATCGCGTTCGCCCTGCTGGTGGTGTTCTTCGTCTGGCTGCTGCTCAACCACACCCGGCTGGGCCTGTTCGTGCGGGCCATCACGCAGAACCGCACCATGGCCGACTGCGTGGGCGTGCCCACCGGCCGCATCGACATGCTGGCCTTCGGCCTGGGCTCGGGCATCGCCGGCCTGGCCGGCGTGGCGCTGTCGCAATTGGGCAATGTGGGCCCGGCCCTGGGCCAGAGCTATATCGTCGACTCCTTCATGGTGGTGGTGCTGGGTGGCGTGGGCCAGCTGGCCGGCACCGTGATCGCCGGCCTGGGCCTGGGCTGGATCAACAAATTCCTCGAACCCTACGCCGGCGCCGTCATGGCCAAGATCATCATCCTCGTCCTCATCGTGCTGATCGTCCAGAAACGTCCACAAGGCCTGTTCGCCCCCAAAGGCCGGAGCGCTGAATGACCACCCCCACGCTCATTACATTCGCTGCCCCCCAAGGGGGCTCCGGCCTCCTTCGGGCGGCCGGGCGGAGGCCGGAATGACCACAGCCTCCGACCTGATGCACCTCAATCGCCGTCCGCTGTTCCCGCCCAAGGTTTGGGCGGTGCTTGTCGTGGCCATCGTCGTCATGGCCCTGCTGCCGGCGCTCAATCTGGCCTTCCCGGACGGCCATCCGCTGCACATCTCGTCCTACACCATCGCGGTGGGCGGGCGCTTCATGTGCTATGCCATGGCCGCGCTGGCGCTCGACCTGGTGTGGGGCTATGCCGGCATCCTGTCGCTGGGCCACGGCCTCTTCTTCGCCCTGGGCGGCTATGCGCACGGCATGTACCTGATGCGCGCCATCGGCCACGACGGCGTCTACCAGAGCGACCTGCCCGACTTCATGGTGTTCCTCAACTGGAAGGCCTACCCCTGGTACTGGACCTTCACCGACCACTTCCTGTACGCCATGCTGCTGGTGGTGCTGGTGCCCGGCGTGCTGGCCTTCGTGTTCGGCTACTTCGCCTTCCGCTCGCGCATCAAGGGCGTGTACTTCTCCATCATCACCCAGGCGCTCACCTACGCCGCCATGCTGCTGTTCTTCCGCAACGACACGGGCTTCGGCGGCAACAACGGCTTCACCGATTTCAAGCGCATCCTGGGCTTCAACATCACCGAGTCCACCACGCGCGCCGCGCTCTTCTGGATCACGCTGGCCGTCCTGGTGCTGGCACTCATCGTGGCCCGCCTGATCACGCAGTCCAAGCTGGGCCGGGTGCTGACCGGCGTGCGCGACGCCGAAAGCCGCCTGCGCTTCCTGGGCTACGAGCCGCTGGGCTTCAAGCTCTTCGTCTGGACGCTCTCGGCCGTGATCTGCGGCATCGCGGGCGCCTTGTACGTGCCGCAGATCGGCATCATCAACCCCGGCGAAATGTCCACGGCCAACTCCATCGAGATGGTGATCTGGGTGGCCACCGGCGGGCGCGGCACGCTGATCGGCCCCATCATCGGCGCCGGCGTGGTCAACAGCCTCAAGATCTGGTTCACCAGCGCGTTTCCCGACTACTGGCTCTACGCGCTGGGCCTGGTGTTCGTGCTGGTCACCCTCTTCCTGCCGCAGGGCATCGTCGGCCTGGTGCGCCAGTGCGCCGCGCGGGTCGGCAAAATGCAGGGGGGCAACAAGCAATGAGCACCGACAATCGCCCCAACCCCGGCGGCCTGGACACCAGCCACGGCGCCATCCTCTACCTGGAAGACATCACCGTCAGCTTCGACGGCTTCAAGGCGCTGAACAAGCTCACGCTGGACATCGGCGTGGGCGAGCTGCGCTGCATCATCGGCCCGAACGGCGCCGGCAAGACGACCATGATGGACGTCATCACCGGCAAGACGCGCCCCACCTCGGGCAGCGCCTTCTTCGGCCAGACCATCGACCTCACCTCGCTTTCCGAGGCGGAAATCGCCCATGAAGGCATAGGCCGCAAGTTCCAGCGCCCGACGGTGTTCGAAAACCACAGCGTGTTCGAAAACCTCGAGCTCGCCATGAAGACCGACAAGCGCGTGCGGCCCACGCTCTTCTCGCGCCTGTCTTCCGAACAGGCCGACCGCATCGCGCAGACGCTGGACCTCATCCGCCTGGGGCCGCTGGCCGGCGAAGCCGCCGGGCTGCTGTCGCACGGCCAGAAGCAATGGCTGGAGATCGGCATGCTGCTCATGCAGGAACCCAGGCTGCTGCTGCTCGACGAGCCCGTGGCCGGCATGACCGACGCCGAGACCGAGCGCACCGGCGAGCTGCTCAACGAACTGCGCGGCAAGCATTCGCTGATGGTGGTCGAGCACGACATGGATTTCGTCACGCAGATCGCGGGCGGCGGCAAGGTGACCGTGCTGCACGAGGGCTCGGTGCTGGCCGAAGGCCCCATGGCGACGGTGCAGGCCGACCCTCGCGTCATCGAAGTCTATCTGGGCCGCTGAACGGGACCCCACCATGCTGGACATAAAAGACATCAACCAGTATTACGGCGGCAGCCACACCTTGCGCAGCATCTCGCTGTCGCTCGCGCGCGGCGAGTGCCTGGCGCTGCTGGGCCGCAACGGCGTGGGCAAGACCACGCTGCTCAAGTGCCTGATGGGCGTGCTGCCCACGGCCAGCGGCGCCATCAGCCTGGACGGCGCCGACATCACCAGGCTTGCCCCGCACCAGCGCGCCGCCCTCGGCATGGCCTACGTGCCCCAAGGCCGGGAAATCTTCGCGCGCCTGACGGTCGAGGAAAACATCGTCATGGGCATGGCCACCAAGCCGTCCTCGCAAGCCCGCCGCATCAAGGGCGAGATCTTCGAGCTCTTTCCCGTGCTCAAGACCATGCTCGGCCGGCGCGGCGGCGACCTGTCCGGCGGCCAGCAGCAGCAGCTGGCCATCGCCCGGGCGCTGGTGGCCGAGCCCAAGCTCATCATCCTCGACGAGCCCACCGAGGGCATCCAGCCGTCCATCATCAAGGACATCGGCCGCGTCATCCACATGCTGCGCCAGCGCGGCGACATCGGCATCCTGCTGTGCGAACAGTATTTCGACTTCGCCCGCGAGCTGGCCGACCAGTTCGTCGTGCTCTCGCGCGGCGAAGTCGTGGCCCGGGGCGACCGCAGCCAGATCGACAGCGAGGACGTGCGCAGGCACCTGTCGGTGTAGACGGCAGCGGGCTCCCAGGGCCGGCCCCTGGCCTCCCGGCCAAGATGCCTATACCGTCATCGGGATTCGAGCAGCGCTCTGATCTTGTCCGCATCCGCCGGCGTCGCCGGGTTATAGACCACCATGGCGAGGTCTGTCCGGCCGTCGACTGAAAAGGCCGAATATTCGAAGGCGAGCGGGCCGGCCGTCGGGTGGCGTATGTGCTTGACGGCCTCGCCATGATGGGCGCCACGGACGTCGTTGTCGCGCCACATCGCCTCGAACTCGGAACTGAGCCGGCAAAGTTCGTTGATGAGCGGCTCCACCTCCGCCGCGGCGCCCGCGCGCGCCGCATCCACCCGGAACGCGCTCAACACGAACCGCGCCACGCTTTCCCAATCGTATTGGGCGGCCCGGGCACGCGGGTCGAGGAAAATGAAGCGCAGGATATTGCGGTGCTCCGGCGGCAACGATTCGTAATCCATCAACATCACGGTCGACGCCCGGTTCCAGGCGACGACATCCCACGTCGCCGTCCTGATCAGGGCGGGGCTGGGGTTCAAGGCATCCAGAACGCGCTGCAGCCGGGGCGTGACGCTTTCGTTCTTCCGGTAGCGCGCCTCGGGCGGGCGGCCGAGGCCAAGCAGGAAAAGGTGCTCGCGCTCGACATCGGTCAGCATCAGGGCGCGGGCGATCCGGTCAAGCACGTCGGCCGAGGGCGCGCCACCCCGCCCCTGCTCGAGCCATGTGTACCAGGTCGGGCTGATATTGGCGCGCTGCGCCACCTCTTCGCGGCGCAAACCGGGCGTGCGCCGCCGCGCCGGAGGAAAGCCAAACGCCGCCGGATCGAGCTGCGTGCGGCGGTGCTTCAGATAGTCCCCGAGCAGATTCCCGTCCGCGGCGGCCTGAGCACGCATCCTGTTAATCCCTATACCATGATGATCTAACTACTTTACGGGGATAGTTTAAAGGTAGAGATTGTCTCCAGCGAAACCTGGAGACTTTGTTCATGCGTATATTCATCACCGGCGCCACCGGTTTCATCGGTTCGGCCGTCGTCAAGGAGTTGATCTCGGCAGGCCATCAGGTGCTCGGCCTCTGCCGCTCGGAGGCCAAGGCGGCGGCCCTCGCGGCCGCAGGCGCCGAGGTCCATCGCGGATCGCTCGAGGATCCGGACAGCCTCAAGGCGGGCGCCGC
>DASWPO010000082.1:0-4698 GCA_036404015.1 Bordetella sp.
TACGGCGACACCAAGATCAAGGACAAGCCGCGCAACTTCATCGGCATGTCCAAGTCGCTGCCGCCCGACCAGATGAACGCGCTGCTGCGCACGGCCGCGCCGATGGACAGGCAGGCCCTGCGCGACCTGGCCGACGCGCGCGCGAAAGCGGTGTACGAACTGCTGCTGTCGACGGCGCAGGCCTTGACCGACCGCGTCTTCATCGTGGCGCCCAAGCTCGATGCCGATGGCATCGAGGGCGGCGGCAAGGCCACGCGCGTCGACTTCGCCTTGCAGTAACCCGATGCAGACGGGTACATGCCTCATGCAGATCAACCCAGGGAGCTCCCGCCATGCAAGACATCAATGATCCTGAATTCGACAGCCTGCTGCCGCCGCTGCGGCTGTCGCGCCGCGGTTTCATCGCCACCAGCCTGGGCGCGGGCTTTACCCTGGCCACCGGCCATGCCGCGGCGCAGACGGCCATCCACACCGACGCGACCGGCCTGACGGCCGGCCCCGTGGAGATCCCCACGGCCGACGGCCGCATGCCGGCCTATCGCGCGGCGCCGGCCGGCAAGAAGAACCCGCCGGTGATCCTGGTGGTCGAGGAAATATTCGGCGTGCACGAATACGTCCAGGACGTCTGCCGCCGCCTGGCGCACCTGGGCTACCTGGCCGTTGCCCCCGAACTGTTCGCCCGCTACGGCGACCCGGCCAAGTACACCGACATGGCCTCCCTGCGCGCCGAGGTGGTGGACAAGGCCGCCGACTCGGTGGTCATCTCCGACCTCGATGCCACGGCGCAATGGGCGCTGGCCCAGGGCGGCTCGGCCGAGAAGATGGGCATCATCGGCTTCTGCTGGGGCGGCCGCCAGGTTTGGCTATACACCATGCACAACCCCAAGCTCAAGGCCGCCGCGATCTTTTACGGACCCCTGGCCGGCGCGCCCACCGCGCTGCAGCCGGCCTCGGTGCTCAGCCAGGTCGACAAGGTGGCCGTGCCGGTATTGGGCGCCTACGGCGGCAAGGACGCCGGCATTTCGCAGGACGACATCGACAAGATGCGCGTGGCCCTGGCCAATGGGCCGGCGCCGGCCAAGGCGTCGCGCATCGATGTCTATCCCGATGCCGGCCACGGTTTTCATGCCGATTACCGGCCCAGCTACAACAAGGCCGATGCCGAATTGGCCTGGAAGCGCGCCATGGACTGGTTCGCCGACCACGGCCTGAATTGATCGCAGCGGCGCAAGCGAGCCGGTCTATGATGACGGGTTCGCGCAGCCGCTGCGCCACACGCATTCCACACCGAGTTTCACACCGTATTTCATACTGGAGAGAACCATGACGATCAAAGTCGGCGACACCCTGCCCGATGGCACCCTGACCGAATTCATCGAAGTCGAAACCGAGGCCTGCACCCTGGGGCCCAATGCCTTCCAGGTGGCCGACCTGGTCAAGGGCAAGAAAATCGCCATCTTCGCCGTGCCGGGCGCCTTCACCCCCACCTGCTCGGCCAAGCACCTGCCGGGCTATGTCGCCCACGCCGACGCCCTGTTCGCCAAGGGCGTGGACGAGATCTGGTGCGTGGCCGTCAACGATGCCTTCGTCATGGGCGCCTGGGGCCGCGACCAGAAGGTCGCCGGCCGCGTGCGCATGATGGCCGACGGCGCCGCCACCTGGACCCGCGCCCTGGGCCTGGACATGGACCTCACCGCGCGCGGCATGGGCGTGCGCTCGCAGCGCTACTCGGCCCTGGTCGAGAACGGCGTGGTGAAAAAGCTCAATGTCGAAGCCGCTGGCAAGTTCGAGGTCAGCGATGCCGACACCCTGCTGTCGCAGCTTTGATCTTGTTTGACTTTTGCTGACTCGCCGCCCGCGTAGCCTTGCAGGCTACGCGGGCGTTTTGCTTTGGCCGTCCGCCGTTTCCCATTGTTCGCTGTCCCCGCCACGCCGGTCTTCATGCTTGCCACGCTCGCCTCGTTCACGCCGCTCTACCTGACCACCTTGCTGCTGCTGGGCGGCACGGGTCTGATCAATATGTACATGGGCCTGTACCTGGCCCAGCAATCGGTCAGCGAAACCTGGATCGGCACCCTCATGGCGGGCTATTACCTGGGCCTGGTGCTGGGCAGCCGCTTCGGGCATAAGCTCATCAGCAAGGTGGGGCACATCCGCGCTTTCTCGGCCTGCGCGGCGGTGGGCACCTGCATCGTGCTGGGGCAGGGCCTGTCCGACTGGCTGCCCTTGTGGCTGGCGCTGCGCATCGTCTTCGGCGTCATGCTCGTGACGGCGCTCGTGGTCATCGAGAGCTGGCTCAACGAGCAGACCACCAACCAGCAGCGTGGCCGCGTGTTCTCGGTGTACATGGTGGTGTCTAGCCTGGGCACCATGCTGGGCCAGCTGGCGCTGGCTCGCTATACCCGGCTCAACGACGAGCCCCTGACCATCGCGGCCATGCTGTGCGCCCTGTGCCTGGTGCCGCTGACCGTGGTCAACGGCGTGCATCCCGCCACGCCGCGGCCGGCGCCGCTGGACATCCCGTACTACCTGCGGCGCGTGCCCGCGGCGCTTTTCGTGCTGTTCATCTCGGGCCTGGTGCTGGGCTCGTTCTACGGCCTGGCGGCCGTCTATGTCGTCAAGCAGGGCCTCTCGCCCGCCCAGGCCGTGGTCTTCACGTCGGTGGCCGTCGGCTGCGCGCTCGTGTCGCAATGGCCCATGGGCTGGCTGTCGGACCGTGTCGGGCGGGATCGCCTCGTCTATCTCAACGCCCTGTTGCTGGCCGTGTTGCCGGTGCTGCTGTGGGGCTGGTTCGCGCCGCCCTTCTGGCTGCTGCTGGTGTTTGCCTGCGTGCAGGGACCGCTGCAGTCCAGCCTCTATCCCCTGGGCGTGGCCCTGGCCAACGACCGCATCGACCCCGACCGCCGCGTGGGCGTGAGCGCCGTCGTGTACATGGCCTATGGCGTCGGCGCCTGCGTCGGCCCGCTGGTGGCCGGGGCGCTGATGTCGCACGTCGGGCCCTCGGCCTACTACATGTTCGTTTCGGCGTGCGCGCTGCTGCTGGTGCTGCGGGTCCGGTCGAAGGAGCCTGGGCCGGCGGCCGGGTCCTGATCCTCGCCGGTCCGCGCGCCGCCTTGCGCGCGCAGGCCCAGGCGGGCCAGCAGCAGTTGGTCGGCCTGCGCCTGCGGATTGGCGGTCGTGAGCAGCGCCTCGCCGTAGAAGATGGAATTGGCGCCGGCCATGAAGCACAGGGCCTGCTCCGCATCGTTCAATGCCTCGCGGCCGGCGGACAGTCGCACCATGGCGCGCGGCATGGCGATGCGCGCGACGGCGATGGTGCGGACGAACTCGAAGACGTCCAGCGGCTCGGCCTCGGCCAGCGGCGTGCCTGCGACGCGCACCAGGTTGTTGATGGGCACGGATTCAGGGTAGGGGTGCAGGCCGGCCAGCTGCGCGATCAGGCCGGCGCGCTGCCGGCGCGTTTCGCCCATGCCGACGATGCCGCCGCAGCAGACCGAGATCCCGGCGTCCCGCACGCGCTCCAGCGTGTCGAGGCGGTCCTGGTAGGTGCGCGTGGAAATGACGTTGCCGTAGAACTCGGGCGCGGTATCCAGGTTGTGGTTGTAGTAGTCCAGGCCGGCCGCTTTCAATTGCGCCGCCTGGCCTTCGCGCAGCATGCCCAGCGTGACGCAGGTCTCAAGCCCCAGCGCCTTGACGCCCGCCACCATCTCGGCCACGGCGTCGACCTGGTGCGGCTTGGGGCTGCGCCAGGCGGCGCCCATGCAGAAGCGTTGCGCGCCGTTGTCCTTGGCGGCCCGGGCAGCGGCCAGCACGTCGGCCAGGGGCAGCAGGGCCTCGGCCTGCACGCCCGTGTCATGGCGCGCAGCCTGCGGGCAATAGGCGCAGTCCTCGGGGCAGCCGCCCGTCTTGATCGACAGGAGCGTCGAGAGCTGCACGGTGTCGGCCGGGAAATTTTCCCGGTGCGCCGCCTGGGCCCGATAGATCAGTTCGGGCAAGGGCAGTTCGTACAGGGCGAGCAGATCCTTGACCTGCCAAGTACCAGCCTGGGGCGCGGTGTGATTCATGGTGTGTGCCGGGAAAGAGGGAAGGGAGCAGCCGGTGGCCGGCCGCCAGCGATGGATTCAGGTGGGCATCATGGCGGCAATCGCCGCCAGCGCCAGGATCAGCCCCAGCAGGTTCACGCGGCTGAGCGGCTCGCGAAACGCCATGGCGCCGATCAGCGTGCCCAGCGCCACGACGCCCATATTCATGGCGGCGAACACCAGCGCCGGGTTGCCGGGCAGGCTCTGGTGCGCCTTGATATAGGTATAGATGTTGGCGAAGTTCACCGCGCCCAGCACCAGCCCCGTCGCCAGGGTGCGCCACTGCCATTGCGCGCGGGCAAACAGCAGGTACAGCAGCATCAGCACCGCCGCCAGCACGAAAATGCCCAGCAGCCCGCTGGCGAAGGCCGTGCCGGTTTGCGACAGGCGCTTGAAAAGGATGTCGATCACGCCATAGCCCACCCATACCGACAGCGGCCACAGCCAACCCTGGCCCGCGCCGCCTTCGCCCTTGCCGGCGGCGCCCGGGCGGTTGAGCAGGCAGGCCAGCGCTGCGCAGGCGGCCAGCATGGCCAGTCCCTTGCGTTGCGTCAGTGCTTCGCCAAAGAGCGCGAAGGCCGCCAGCAGCGGGATGAAGAGCGAAAGCCGCTGCGCC
>DASWPO010000083.1:0-9468 GCA_036404015.1 Bordetella sp.
ATTGCTGTGATAGCCGCGCGCGTCCAGCTCGCCGAATTTCCGGCCTTCGTCGCGGACGTGGCCCAGCACGTCGCCCTTGGCGTTTTGCGTGGCCGGCTTGCCGAAGTAGGCGCCCAGCCCCCAGTACGCCAGGCTGAGATCCTCCTCGCCGTAGTTCAGCGCGCCCATCCCGCGGATCAGGACAAACCCTCGTCCGAACTGCACTTCGTATAGCAGCTCGCGCAACTTGGGCGCAAGATGCGGAAGCGGGAATCCCTCGGCCGCCAGGGTCGGGATCGACAGCCCGATGCTCCTGGCATGGGAGACGGCGGCGGCGATCTCCTGGAGTTCGGCGTTAGACAGCTGGTATATCCATGTTGCGGGGTTCCGCGCCATATCGGGGCCCAGCCAGACCGAGGGGGCCGCCACAGGGGCGTCTAGGGTGTTTGTATTCATGACATCTACCTATACGGAAGCGGAAAGACGCTTTGTTATGCCAAAGTGTCAAACAGAAATACAAGAGTGATCTGATTAAATACCAATTCCTGGAGGAATGCTAGTGTGATCTCCCCCGGGTCATGAGGGCGCACCCGCGCCAGGGCTGGAAGGGCGGGGAAAGGTCGCCCTCGAGGGCCACGGACCTCTCCGGGAGTCCGCATACAATGGCCGGCCACGCTGCGCTGGCGCTCGCACCGCGCGACAGGGCAGCGATCACCCCGCGGGGAGACCGCCATGCGACCGGACATCGACACACACGCCGCCATCACCGCCGCCGGCAGCCCGGGCGCTTCCGGCATCGCCGCGCGCCCGGTCCGCGCCGCGCGGGCGGCCTAGCCCCTCCGCGCCCGCAGCCCCGACGACCGCCCCGCATGGACCGCCGCCGACTCGAATGCTTCCTCGCCCTGGCGGAAGAACTGCACTTCCACCGCGCGGCGGTGCGCTGCCACATGACCCAGCCCGCGCTCAGCCAGCAGTTGCGCGTGCTCGAGGAGCAGCTGCAGGTGCAGCTGGTGTACCGCAGCAAGCGCCACGTCGCGCTCACGCGCGCCGGCGAGGTCTTCCTCGACGAGGTGCGCAAGATCCTGCGCGGCATGGACCTGGCCGTGGCCATGGCGCGCCGCACCGAGCGCGGCGAGATCGGCCAGCTCAAGATCGGCGTGACCGCCCCGGCGCTGTACATCGTGTTCCCGGAAATCGTGCGCGCCTTCGCGCAGCGCCTGCCCGAGGTCGGCCTGATCGTGCACGACATGACCACCGCCGAGCAGGAACAGGCGCTGCGCAACCGCAGCATCCAGCTCGGCATCGTCCATCCGCCGCTCGAGGACACCGCGCTGTCGTGCACGCTGATCGCCACCACGGCGTTCAACATCGTGCTGTCCGACCAGAACCCGCTGGCCAAGCGGCGCCGGCTGCGGCTGCGCGACCTGGCCAATGAACAGTTCATCATCTTCCCGCGCACCATCGGGCCGCAGCTCTACGACCACATCATCAGCCTCTGCCAGAGCGAGGGCTTCAGCCCCAAGGTGATCCTGGAGATCACGCCGGCGCAGTCGATCATCGCCATGGCCGCGGCCGGCTTCGGCATCGGCTTCATCGCGTCCGAGTACCAGCTGCTGCCCAGGCCGGGCGTGGTGTTTCGCAAGCTCGAGGGCGTCGCGCCCTCGCTGTCGCTGGGCGTGGCCTACGACGGCAGCGACGTTTCCCCCGCGATGAAGGTGTTCCTGGAGCTGGCGCAGCGCATCGGCGCCCAGGTGCGCTGAGCCCGCGCGAGGCTGCCGGACGGCCTCGGTCCTTGATAAGAAAAAGTTCTCAAACGAGTAAAAAAAAGAATTAGAAGTTTTTCTTCGCCAAATCTATTGTTGTCTCCATCCACACAAAAAACACGATTGGAGACAAGCAATGGCCTCATGGCAAGAGGCGGTGCCGCAGTCCGCGCCCGCCATCAAGATCGTCAGCATCCGCACGATCGTCGTCAACGCCGAGATGCGCAACTGGATCTTCGTCAAGGTGCAGACCGACCAGGACGGCCTGTACGGATGGGGCGAGGCCAGCCTGAACTGGAAGACCAAGGCCGTGACCGGCGCGGTGGAGGACCTGGAACCCCTGCTGCTGGGCCGCGACCCGCGCGACATCGAGCAATGCGTGCGCGCGATGAACAAGCACAGCTACTACAAGCTGGGCATCATCGGCGCCACCGCCATCAGCGGCATCGAGCACGCCCTGTGGGATATCCATGCCAAGAGCCTGGGCGTGCCCGTCTGGCGCCTGCTGGGCGGCAAGGTGCGCGACAAGGTGCGGCTGTACACGCACCTTGGCCTGGGCGACATGAAGTCCGTGTACGAAACCTTCGACCACGGCAAGCTGCGCGACAGCGCGCTGGCGGTGGTGGAGAAGGGCTACGACGCGCTCAAGGTCGTTTTCATCCCCTACGGCAACCACATCGCCTCGATCCCCGCGCAGCGGCATGTCGGCCGGCTGATGGAAACCGTGCGCAGCGCGGTGGGCGAGAGCGTGGACATCATGGTCGACTTCCACGGCCGGCCCGGCTCGATCGCCGCCGCGCTGGGCTTCATCGAGGAGCTGGCGCCCTACCGGCCGATGTTTTGCGAGGAGCCGGTGCAGCCCGGCGATACGGAGGCGCTGCGGCAGGTCGCGCTGCGGGCGCCCTGCCCGATCGCCTCCGGCGAGCGCCTGGTGGGCCTGAACGAATTCATGCCCGTGCTCACAGGCAAGGCGCTGCACGTGGCCCAGCCCGACCTCAACCACACCGGCGGCCTGCTCGAAGGCAAGCGCATCGCCTCGGTGGCCGAGGCCGAGTTGATCGGCATCGCGCCGCACAACCCCAACGGCCCCATCGCCGGGGTGGCCGCGCTGCACTACGACGTCTCCACGCCCAATTTCCTCATCCAGGAAGAGATGAGCGGCGCGGTGCCCTGGTACGACGACGTGGTGCAGACTCCGCTCAAGCGCACCGGCTCCTACTGGGAAGTGCCGCATGGGCCGGGGCTGGGCGTGGAGATCAACGAGAAGGAGGCCGCCAAGCACCCCTTCAAGCAGGAAGTCATGCATGCGATGGGCGCCGTCCTCGACGACGGCACCATCGTCGAATGGTAAGCCCCCGGAACCCGACACGATGAATCCGAACCAACCGAACGACACGCTCCGCTTCGCCACCCCCGGCGGCATCTACAACGCCACGCCCGAGCGCATCGTCTTCGCCGCGGGCGCCGTGGACGCCATCGCCGACGAGGTCGCCCGCCTGGGCATCAAGCGCGCGCTCGTCGTCACCACGCCCGGCCGCGGCGAGCTGGGCCAACGCATCGTCGACCTGCTGGGCGAGCGCTGCGCCGGCCTGCTGCCGGAAGCCGTCTCGCAAGTGCCCATCGAACTGGCCCGCCGCGGCCGCGAGGCGGCGCGCGCCGCCGGCGCCGACGGCATTGTCAGCGCCGGCGGCGGCGCGGCCATCGGCCTGGGCAAGGGCATCTCGCTGGAACTGGGGCTGCCCATCGTGGCCGTTCCCACCACCTATTCCGGCTCGGAAGTCACCGGCTTCTGCGGCATCACCATCGACGGCGTCAAGCGCATGCACACCAGCCGCAACATGCTGGCCCGCACCGTCGTCTACGACCCGCGCCTGACGCTCGGCCTGCCCGTGGACGTGAGCGCCGCCAGCGCGATGAATGCCATGGCGCACTGCGTCGACGGGATCTACGTGCCGACCGTCGACCCGGTCACGGCGATGGCCGCGGTCGAGGGCGCGCGCGTGGTCGCCGAGGCGGCGCCGCGCATGGTGGAGACCCCCGACGACCTGGGCGCGCGCACCGCGCTGCTGTACGGCGCCTACCTGGGCGGCGTCGCGCTCACCGGCGGCTTCGCGCTGCAACACGGGCTGGCCCACGTGCTGGGGGGCAGCTTCGGCATCCTGCACGGCCCCTCGCACGCGCTGGTGCTGCCCTACGTGGCGGCCTACAACAGCCGCTACGCGCCCGCCCCCCTGCGGCGCCTGGCCGAGGCCATCGGCGCCCGCAGCCTGGGCGCCGGGCTGTACGATCTGGCACGATCGCTGCGCGTGGACATGGGCATGTCCGGCACCGGACTGTCCCGGCAGGCGCTCGACGAGGCCGCGCGCATCACCCTGGAGACCGACGACGGCGACAATCCGGGTCCGGTCACGCTCGAGGCCGTGCGCGGCATCCTCGAACAGGCCTGGCGAGGCGAGCGGCCCGACTGACCCCGGGACGGCCGCCGGCCGTTCCCCGCATGACAAACGAGAGCCGGACACGGCCAAGACCACGGAGACAACCATGAATATCACCCGCAGAGCCTTGATCAAGGCGGCCGGGGCCGCGGCGCTGGGCGGCGCCCTGCCCGCGGCGCGCGCCGCCACCGCCGAGTACGCCTGGAAGTTCGGCCACGGCTTCCCGCCCACCCATCCGATCCACCAGCGCGCCGTGCAGGCAGCCGCCTGGATCAAGCAGGAAAGCAAGGGGCAGGTCGACATCGGCGTGTTCCCCAACAGCCAGCTCGGCGGCGACAACGACCTGCTCTCGCAGGTGTACTCGGGCGGCGTCGAGATGTTCACCACCGGCGGCGTGATCATGTCCACGCTGGTGCCGCACGCGGCGTTGAGCGGCCTGGGCTTCCTGTTCCAGGACTATCCGGCGGTCTGGACGGCCATGGACGGCGCGCTCGGCGCCTTCGTGCGCGACGCCTTCGCCAAGAAGAACCTGCACGCGATCGACCACATCTGGGACAACGGCTTTCGCCAGATCACCACCAGCACCCGCCCGATCGCCACGCCGCAGGACCTGGCCAACCTCAAGATCCGGGTGCCGGTCAGCCCGGTGTACATCTCGCTGTTCAAGGCGCTGGGCGCCGCCCCCACCAGCATCAACCTGGCCGAGGTCTACACCGCCCTGCAGACCGGCGTGGTCGAGGGCCAGGAAAACCCGCTGGTGGTCACCGACACGGCGAAGTTCTACGAAGTGCAGAAGTACTGCTCCATCACCAACCACATCTGGGACGGGTCGTGGATCGTGATCAACGGCGACGCCTGGGAATCCCTGCCGGCCGACCTGCAGCGGATCGTCAGCCGCGGCTTCAACGACCTCGCCCCCACGCAGCGCGACGACATCGCCAAGCTCAACCAGTCGCTGCGCGACGGGCTGCTTGGCCGGGGCCTGCAGGTCAACGCCACGAACCCCGCGCCCTTTCGCGACCTCCTGCGCCAGGCGGGCTTCTATGCCGACTGGCACAACAAATTCGGCGACGCGGCCTGGCGCACGCTCGAATCCGCGGTCGGGAGGCTGACGTGAGCACCGCGCGGCTCGCGCCGCCCGATGCGCGCCATGGCGGGCAGCGGCGCGCATCGGGCGGCCTGGCCCTGCAGGAGGCCTGCTGGCGCTGGCTGGTGGAGTATCCGGCCGCCGCGCTGGTGGCGGCCGAGGTGGTCATCCTCTTCACCGGCATCGTCGCGCGCTACGCGCTGCACATGCCCATTACCTGGACGGACGAGGCCGCCTCGATCCTGTTCCTGTGGCTGTCCATGCTGGGGTCGGTCGTAGCGCTGCAACGCGGCGAGCACATGCGCATGACCGCGCTGGTCTCCCGCTGCAAGCCGGGCACGCGCGACTTCCTGGACGCCGTGGCGGCCTGCGCCTCGCTGGCCTTCCTGGGGCTGGTGCTGGTGCCCGCGATCCATTTCGCCCACAAGCAGGACGCCTTCACCACCCCGGCCCTGGAAATCTCGGGCGCCTGGCGCGCCATGGCGCTGGGGGTCGGCATCGCGCTGATGCTGGTCGCCTGCGTCCTGCGGCTGCTGCGCATGCCGGACCGGCGGCTGGCGCTGGGCGCGCTCGCCGTGGTGGCCGCCGTCTCGGTGGGCTTCTGGCTGCTGCAGCCGGCGCTGGCCGGCCTGGGCAAGGCCAACCTGCTGATCTTCTTCCTGGGCGTGGTGGTGCTGACGGTGTTCGCCGGCGTGCCGATCGCCTTCTCGTTCGGGCTGGCCACCTTCGGCTACCTGGCCCTGACCACGCGCGTGCCGCTGGAGACCATGGTGGGCCGGATGGACGAAGGCATGTCGCACCTGATCCTGCTGGCGGTGCCGCTGTTCATCTTCCTGGGCCTGCTGATCGAGATGACCGGCATGGCGCAGCGCATGGTGGCCTTCCTGGCCAACCTGATCGGCCACAAGCGCGGCGGCCTGGCCTACGTGCTGATCGGCGCCATGTACCTCGTCTCGGGCATCTCCGGCGCCAAGGCCGCCGACATGGCGGCGGTGGCGCCGGCGCTGTTTCCGGAGATGAAGCGGCGCGGCGCCAAGGAGGGCGACCTGGTGGCGCTCCTGGCGGCCACCGCCGCGCAGACCGAGACCATCCCGCCCAGCATCGTGCTGATCACCATCGGCTCGGTCACCGGGGTGTCCATCGCCGCCCTGTTCACCGGCGGCCTGCTGCCGGGCGCGTTGCTCGCGGCGGCCCTGTGCTGCGTGGTGTGGCGCCGCTATCGCCGCGAGGACATGTCCGGCGCCGCCTGGCCGGGCCGCGGCGCGATCTGGCGCTCGCTGCGGATCGCCCTGCCGGCGCTGGCCCTGCCCTTCGTGATCCGCTTCGCCGTGGTCGACGGCGTGGCCACCGCCACCGAGGTGTCGACCATCGGCATCGTCTACGCCCTGGTGGTCGGCCTGCTGGTGTACCGCTGTTTCGACCGGTCGCGGCTGGTGCCCATGCTGGTCGAGACGGCGGCGCTGTCCGGCGCCATCCTGCTCATCATCGGCACGGCCACGGCCATGGCCTGGTGCCTGACCCGCTCCGGGTTCTCCAACGACCTGGCCGCGCTGATGGCCGGGCTGCCGGGCGGCAAACTGGGCTTCCTGGGCGTGTCCATCCTGATGTTCATCGTGCTGGGCAGCGTGCTGGAAGGCGTGCCGGCCGTGGTGCTGTTCGGGCCGCTGCTGTTTCCCATCGCCCAGCAGATGGGCGTGCACGAAGTGCACTATGCCATGGTGGTGATCCTGTCGATGGGCATCGGCCTGTTCGCGCCGCCCTTCGGCGTGGGCTATTACGTCGCCGCGGCCATAGGCAAGGCCTCTCCCGATGCCGGCATGCGCCCCGTCGCCGGCTATCTGCTGGCGCTGTTCATCGGCGTGCTGGTCATCGCCGCGGTGCCGTGGATTTCCACGGGGTTCCTCCCATGAACGGCGCTTCCGAGGGGCAACCCGCCATGAAGATATTCCTGGTCGGCGAGGCCGCCACCCATGCCGACGAACTGGTGCAGCACCTGCAAACCCCGGCGCAGCTGGTGCCGCTGCCGCGCGAGGCGGCGCACGACGCCGGCCATGACGCGCTGATCGGCCCGCAGGACGTGGTGGTGTCGCTGCGCTTCGCGCGCCGCGGCGAGGCCCCGCCCTTTCGCCTGCTGCACGTGCCGGGCGCCGGCCTGGACGGCATCGACACGGCCTGCCTGCCGCCGGGCTGCGCCGTGTGCAATGTGTTCGAACACGAGATTCCCATCGCGGAATATGTCTGCCTGGCGATGCTGGAATGGCAGGTCCGGCTGCGCGCCCTGACGGCCTCGTTCACGGCCGAGGCCTGGCCCGACCTGTACCGCGACCGCCGGCCCCATGGCGAGCTGCATGGCAAGACCCTGGCGCTGATCGGCCTGGGCCGGATCGGCCGCGCCATTGCGCAGCGCGCCGGCGCCTTCGGCATGCGGGTGCTGGCGGTGGACGGCCATGCGCCGCAGCCGCCGCAGGGGCTGGTCGAGCGCCTGGTCGCGCCGCACGACTGGGAAGAGGCCCTGGAGCAGGCCGACTTCGTCGCCATCACCTGCCCGCTCACCCCGCAGACGCGCGGCCTGTTCAATGCCCGCAGCCTGCGGCGCATGCGGCGCGACGCGGTGCTGATCAACGTCTCCCGCGCCGAGATCGCCGACGAGCGCGCGCTCTACGAGGCGCTGCGCGACCGGGTCATCGGCGGCGCGGTGCTGGACGTCTGGTACCGCTACCCGCAGGGCGCCGGCGACCGGGTCGCGCCGTCGGACCAGCCGTTCCTGGACCTGCCCAACGTGATCGCCACGCCGCACTCCTCGGCCTGGACCGACGGCCTGCCCCGGCGCCGCTACGCCTTCATCGCCCGCAACATCGACCGGCTGGTTCGCGGCGAGCCGCTGCAGAACCGGGTGCGGGCCCCCTGACCCGCGCCGCTTCGCCTAGCTAGTATTTGCGTGCTGGAAATATTTTATGTGCTGATTCTCATATATTGAAATTATGTGCCAAATCACATAATTTCAATATATGTGCCAATTACGATATTGACGAATTATCGTGATTGGCGCATAGTTCAGGCCAGGAGACCATTATGTCCAACCTTGCCCGCACGCCCCAGCAGATCGGCGCTCTTATCCGCCGGAACCGGAAGCAGCTCGGCTTGAGCCAAAGTGCCTTGGGCGAGCGCGTAGGACTCCGGCAGGAAACGATCTCGCTGATCGAGACCGGCAATCCGGCCACCCGGCTGGACACTTTGCTAGCCGTGCTGGCCGCGCTGGATCTGGAACTTCAGATCGCCGCCCGCACCCGCCAGCACGATGTCGCGGATCTGATCGAATAATGGCCAGAACCCGCCGGCACCCTCCCCTTCGGGTTTATCAAAACAACCGATTGGTGGGACACCTGCTCAAGTCGCCGAACGGGGCGATAGAGTTCCGTTATGACGCCACGTGGCTGGACCGAAGCACGGCTTTCCCGGTATCGCTTTCGCTGCCGCTGCAGGAGGCGCCATGGCGGGGCGAGCCTGTCGTAGCGGTGTTCGAGAACCTGCTGCCGGATTCCGAGGTCTTGCGAAGGCGAGTGGCCGAGCGCGTCGGCGCCGCAGGGTCCGACGCCTACAGCTTGCTGGCCGCGATTGGCAGGGACTGCGTGGGCGCCTTGCAATTCGTTGCTGGCGATGCTGCCGAACCAGACACGAACGCGGGTATCTCGGGCGAACCTGTCGATGGCGAAGCGATCGAGCGTCTTCTCAAGTCGTTGGGGCAGGCTCCGCTGGGGCTGTCCCGGGACGACGATTTCAGAATTTCAGTCGCCGGCGCCCAAGAGAAAACCGCACTGCTTCAAGTCGACGGGCAATGGTTCAAGCCCCACGGCACGACGCCGACCACGCACTTGTTCAAGACGCCGATCGGCAAGCTGCCCAACGGTATTGACCTATCCAACAGCGTCGAGAACGAGTTCTACTGCCTGAGGTTGCTCAGCCACCTGGGCTTGCCGGTCAATCACGCCGAGATCATGACCTTCGGCCAGACCAAGGCCTTGGTCATCGAGCGGTTCGACCGGGCCTGGCGCAATGGCCGCCTGATCCGTCTTCCGCAGGAAGATTGCTGCCAGGCGCTATCCGTGCCGCCGGCACGCAAGTACCAGAGCGATGGCGGCCCCGGCATGCTCGACATCGCGAATCTGCTCAAGGGCAGTGACTCGCCAGCCGACGATCATCGCAC
>DASWPO010000084.1:0-11752 GCA_036404015.1 Bordetella sp.
CCACCATGATCCAGCCATCCTGCGTCGGAAAGGCCTCGTTGGGCGCGGAATACGGCGCGGCGCTGCCCATCTTCTCCGGCACGACCTGCTCGCTCAGGTAGTTGGTGATCGAGGTCTGCTGCAGCGTCAACGCCGAGTTCATCAGGTTGACGTCGATGTAGCCCCCCTTGCCCTGGCGCTGCAGGTCCAGCAACTGGGCCACCACCGCCAGGCAGGCGATGTAGCCGGTGGTCACGTCGACGACCGGCGCCTGCACCTTGCACGGCTCGGCGCTGTCGCGGCTGCCGATGATGCTCATCAGTCCGCAGTCGGCCTGCAGAATGCCGTCCACCCCGGGCCGGCCCGAATAAGGGCCGGCCTGCCCATAGGCCGAGATCGAACAATAGATGAGCTTCTCGTGGGCGCCCCGCACGCTGTCGTAGTCCAGGCCCAGCTTCTTCATCGTGCCGGGGCGCATGCTCTCGACGACCACGTCGGCGGTCTGAATCAGCCGCTGCGCCAGCTGCCGGCCCCGCTCCGTCTTCAGGTCGATGCTGATCGAGCGCTTGTTGCGGTTGAACCCGTAGTAGGCGGTGCAGTCCTCGCCGATCCAGCCCGGGCCCAGGGTGCGCCCCAGCTCGCCCTGCGGTGGTTCGACCTTGATGACGTTGGCGCCCATGTCGCCCAGCAGCATGGTGCACATCGGCCCCGCGCCCAGCGCGGTGAAGTCGACGACGGTGATATCGGTGAGTATGTTCCTGAACATGCGGGCTCCTGTTGCTGCGTCAGTTCTTGGCGATCAGATGGTTCTCGTCCGCCACCCGGGTCCAGAGCGCCAGGTCGCGCGACACGATCTCGCTCAGTTGCTCGGGGGTCGTGCGGGAAATCTCGAAGCCCTGGTCGGCCAGCTGCTTCTGCACGTCGGGGTTCTTGAGCGATTCGTTCAGCGCGGCGTTGAGCTTGTCGATGATGGGCTTGGGCGTCCTGGCCGGCGCCATGATCGAGAACCACATGGCGGCGTTGTAGTTGTCCAGCCCGACGCCATGGTCCTCGTTGAAGGCCGGCATGTCCGGCACCAGCGCCGTGCGCCGGTTGCGGGCCACGCCCAGCGCGCGCATGCTGCCGTCGTGGACGTACGGCAGCACCGCGCCCAGGTCGCCGAAGACGGCCTGGATCTGGCCGCTCAGCACGCCGGACAGCGCCGGCGAAAGGCCCTGGTACGGCACGTGCGTCATCTTGATGTGGGCCATGTCGTCGAGCAGCTCGCCGGCCAGGTGCTGCGGCACGCCCACCCCCGGGCTGCCGAAGTTGATCTCGCCCGGGTGCTGCCTGGCGTAGGCCACGAACTCGTCCAGCGTCTTGTAGGGCAGCTTCGCGTTGACCACCAGGACCAGCGGCACCTCGGCGATCATGCCCACCGGCGCCAGGTCTTTCTGCACGTCGAACGACACCGGCATGCCCATGGCCGGATTGGTGGCCACCTGGCTGCCGGCGATGCCGATGGTGTTGCCGTCGGGCTTGGAATGCGCCACGTAGCCCAGGCCGATGTTGCCCGACGCACCGGCCTTGTTCTCCACGATCACATTGCGGTGCAATGCCTGCGACAGGTGGGGCGCCAGCAGGCGCGCCAGGACGTCGTTGCCGCCGCCCGGCGTGAACGGCACGACGAAGGTCAAGGGCGCGTCGTCCTGCGCGGCGGCCGGGGCCGCCGGCAGCAGGGACGATGCGATGAGGGCGAGCGCCGCCCCGCCGAGTCTCAGCGTATTTCCGACTTGCATGGTTTTGTCTCCGAGTGTTTTCTTGTAAAAGTCGCCCCGTCAGGGGCTAAGCTTATCGAGCCATTGTTTGCCTGCCGTCAGGTGTTTGCGGAAGTGATCCAGCACGCCCTGGCTGTCCCCGGCCTGCAGCATGTCCAGGATGGCCTGGTGCTCGCGGTTGATCAGCTCGAACCGCCGGATATTCTTCTGGTCCTGAAAACCGAACGGGTACTTGGCCCACAATACCCGCACGAACTGCAGCGTCTGCTGGCAGCCGGCTGCTTCGTACAACTTGAAGTGGAACTTCACGTTGGCGATGCGCATGCCTACATAGTCCTGCTCATGCAGGCAGGCCAGAAACTGATCCTGGATGCGCCGCAGGTCATCGATGTCGGGCTGCCGGATGCTCTCCAGCGCCTGGGTCACCAGGAACTCCTCCAGCATCAGCCGCAGCCGGAAGATCTCCTGGATGTCCTTGCCCGAGTACTCGGGGATGTAGATGCCGCGATTCGGAAAGCTGCGCACGTAGCCTTCCATCTCCAACGCCTTCAGCGCTTCGCGCACCGGCGTCACCGAGACGCCGAGCTTGAGCGCGATGTCCGCCTGCTTCAGGCGTTCGCCGCGCTCGTACTCGCCCGCGATGATCTGCTCGCGGATCTGCTCGACCACCTGGTCTTGCTTGGTGAGGATGAGTTTCTGGTTGTCCATGTGTCTTTGTCAGGGCGCGCCGGGCGCATCGAGGGCGAAACGGGGCAGGACGAAGCCGTCCGGCATTTCCGCGTAGCGTAGCCTGACTTTGCGGCCTATCCACGAACCCTCAGGCACGCTGCCCTCCAGGTTGGACACCAGCACCGGCCCTTCCTTGAGCCGGACGGAGATCACGTTGTAGGGCGCGGGATAGGCCGGCAGATACTGGCGGTGGTAGACCACCCACGACAGGATCTCGCCCTCCCCGCCGACCGGCGTCCAGTCCAGCTCGGACGACAGGCAGGCATGGCAGACCGGCGCGGGCGGGTACTGGAAAACCCGGCATTCGCGGCAGCACTGCAGCGTCATGCCGCCGGCGCGGATGCTCTCCCACATGGGCGCGTCGTACATGCCCAGCACGGGCGCGGGGGTCTTGGCGATATCCTTGGCGATGTCGTTCATGCTCATTTCCCGTAGATGATCGACACGGCCTTGCCCGCCACGTCGGAGGTGTAGTGTACCCAGTCGCAACCGTCGACCTGCCGCGCGCCGCACTCGCCGCGCAGCTGCCGCACCGACTCGATCTGGTGCGCCCAGCCCTGCATATAGCTTTCCGACAGATGGCCGCCGCTGGTGTTGATGGGCAGCTTGCCGCCCGGCCCCATGCCGGACTCGCGCAGGAACTTGCCCGCCTCGCCGCGCGCGCAGTAGCCGTAGCCTTCCAGCGCCAGCGGCACGTGCACCGAAAAGCTGTCGTACACCTGCAGCACGTCGATGTCGCCCGGGCCCACGCCGGCCATCTCGAAAGCCTGGCGCGCGCAGTCCTGCTGGGCGGGGTAGTAGAACTCGGTCAGGCGCGGCTCCAGGCTGGTGGCGTAGCCGTTCAGGTCGCGCCGGCCCAGCCCTTGCACGTACACCGGCGGCTTGTTCTTGAAGCGCTTGGCGCGGTCGGCCGTGGTGAGGATCAGCGCCACCCCGCCGTCGTTGATCATGCAATAGTCGTACAGCCGCAGCGGCTCGCAGATATAGGGCGCCGCCAGGTAGTCCTCGACCGTGATGGTCTTTTGCATGACCGCGTTGGGGTTGAGCGAGGCCCACTGGCGCTGGGCCACCGACACCCGCGCCAGGTCCGCTTCCTGGAAGCCCCAGGCGTGGCGATAGGCCTGGAAGGTCAGCGCATACAGCGCGCCCTGCGAAGTCAGCCCCCAGGGCGCGTGGTACACGTAGGAGAGAAAAGCGTCGCCGCCCATGGCCTGGGGGCCGCCGTACTGCACCTGCCCCGAGCGCTGGTCGTTGCCGTACACCAGCGCCACGGTCTCGGCCAGCCCGCTCTCGATGGCGCTGACCGCCTGCAGCACCGACAGCACCGCGTCGGCCTGGTCGCCCCAGCGCGGGTTGATGCCCAGCACCTCCGACATGCGCTCGTACGCCGTGGTCGGCCCCACGATCAGGCCGTCGATGTCCTCGCGCGACAGGCCGGCATCGTCCAGCGCGCGCTTGAACGCGCCGGCGGCATAGCCGTAGCTGTCGGTGGGCTTCTCGCCGGCGCGGACGGCGTGCCAGTCGCGGATCCAGTCGGTGTGCCCCACCCCGACCACCGCGGCGGCCCGGCTCAGGCGGCTCGAGGGCGTGCCCTGGGCCTGAAAACTGCTGGGGGATTTGCTCATGCGCGCTTGTCTCCTTCCGGGTTGATTTATTTTTTGTAGATTATCAAAAATAAATTATTTTTCAGATACTAAATGTAAATAAAAAGGAATAAACCCGATGGCCGCCGCACATAACCGTCGCGCATAACCGCATGAACAAACTGTCCTTCGCCGCGCCGTGGCGCGGCCCTAGGATGAGCAGTTTTCCAGGCGGTTTGTTTCCATGGCGACGAATACAGCGGCAAAAAAGCAGATCCTCCTGAACGCGTTCAACATGAACTGCGTGGGCCACATCAACCACGGCCTCTGGACCCATCCGCGCGACACCTCGTCGCAATACAAGACCCTGGACTACTGGACCCGACTGGCCCGCCTGCTCGAGCGCGGCCTGTTCGACGGGCTGTTCCTGGCCGATATCGTCGGCGTCTACGACGTCTACCAGGACAGCGTGGACCTCACCCTGAAAGAAGCCATCCAGTTGCCCGTCAACGACCCGCTGCTGCTGGTTTCCGCCATGGCGGCGGCCACGCGGCACCTGGGTTTCGGCGTCACCGTCAACCTGACCTACGAAGCGCCCTACCTGCTGGCCCGGCGCTTCTCGACGCTGGACCACCTGAGCAACGGCCGCATCGGCTGGAACATCGTCACCGGCTACCTGGACAGCGCGGCGCGCGCCATGGGCCTGGACGAGCAGATCGGCCACGACGAGCGCTACGACCGCGCCGATGAGTTCATGGACGTGGCCTACCAGCTGTGGGAGGGCAGTTGGGACGACGACGCCGTGCGCAACGACAAGTCCGCGCGCGTCTATGCGGACCCGGACCGGGTGCGCCGCATCGACCACCAAGGCCGCTACTACCGGGTGCAGGGCCATCACCTGGCCGAGCCCTCGCCCCAGCGCACGCCCCTGCTCTACCAGGCGGGATCTTCCGGCCGGGGGCAAGCCTTCGCCACCCGGCATGCGGAGTGCGTCTTCGTCTCCGCGCAATCGCCCGAGGCGCTGCGCGCGCAGGTGCGCGGCGCCCGCGAGGCCGTCGCGCGCGCCGGACGCGATCCGCAGAGCATCAAGTTCTTCATGGGCGTCACGGTGGTGGTCGGCCGCAACGAACACGAAGCCCGCGAGAAATTCGCCGACTACGCGCGTTATGCCAGTCCCGAGGCCGGCCTGGCGCACTATGCCAGCTCGACCGGCGTGGATTTCTCCCGCTATGGATTGGACGACCCCATCCGGCACGGCAAGACCAACGCCATGGAATCGGCCGCCAGGACGCTGTCCACGCCCGCCGGCGGCGAACGCACCGTGCGCGACCTGCTGGGCGGGCTGACGCTGGGCGGCCGCTATCCGGCCATCGTGGGCTCGCCGCAGCAGGTGGCCGACGCGCTGGAGGCCTGGGTGCGCGACACCGACATCGACGGCTTCAACCTGACGCGCACCGTCACGCCGGAATGCTATGAAGACTTCATCGACCTGGTGGTGCCGGCATTGCAGGCGCGCGGTTCGTACAAGACGGCCTACTCGCCCGGCACGCTGCGCGAGAAGCTGTTCGGCGCGGGCCGCGCCAGGCTACCCGCGGGCCATGCCGGGGCCGCCGTATCGGCCCCATCCGCTGCCCGATAGGCCCCGGCCCGCGCGTTGATTACTGGGCGGCTTCCAGCTTCTGCTGGTAGCCGGTCTTGACGAAACCGGGGAAAGATTTTTCCGTCACCGCCAGGAACTCGCGCGACTGGTAGGCCGCCGCGATGTCCCGGGCGAAGGGTTTGTCCAGGTCGGCCGTGCGCACCGCCACCAGGTTCTGGTAGGTGGGCGTGGTGGGCTCGAGCGCCAGCGCCTGCGGCAGCGTCAGGCCGGAAGCCAGGGCGAAGTTGCCGTTGACGAACGAGAAATCGACATCGTCCAGCGTGCGCGGCAACTGCGCCGCCTCGATCGGCACCAGCTTGATCTTCTTGGGGTTCCCGGCGACGTCCTTCTCGGACACCGTGATGGGGTCGTAGCCTTCGCGCAGCGTGAGCCAGTGGAGCTGCTTGTCGAGCATGACCAGCGCGCGCGCCTCGTTGGTGGGGTCGTTGGGCAGGGCCACCGAGACGCCGTCCGGCACTTCGGCCACGGCCACGCTGTGGTACTTCTTGCTATAGACGGCGATGGGCGCGGTCGGCACCTTGACCAGCTCGGACAGGGCCAGGTTGTTCTTGCTGCTGAAGGTCTTGAGGTAGACCTCGTGCTGGAACGCGTTGGCGTCGAGCGAACCCTGCGCCAGGGCGAAATTGGGCTGCACGTAATCGTTGAATTCGACGATCTTCACCGTATAGCCCTCTTTCTCCAGGATGGGCTTGATGCCCAGCTTGATCTGGTCGCTGTAGGGGCCGGCCGTGGCGCCGAAGACGATCTCTTTTTTGTTCGGATCGGCGCTGAACGCGGGGCTGGCCGCCAGCATGGCGCCGACCAGGGCGCCGATGAGCGTGAGGGACTTCAGGGTAAACGTCTGCATGGTCTCGAGGGTCTCCGGAAAAGGAAGTTCAACGTTTGTCGATGCGCTGCGCGATATGGTTGCCGGCGAACTGGATGATCTGCACCAGCACCACCAGCACGGCCACCGTGATCACCATCACGTCGGTCTGGAAGCGGTAATAGCCGTAGCGGATGGCCAGGTCGCCGATGCCGCCGCCGCCCACCACGCCGGCCACCGCCGAATAGGAAAGAAAGCTCACGGCCAGCACTGTCAGGGCCAGCACCAGGCCGGAGCGCGCCTCGACCAGCAGCACGCGGCGCACGATCTGCAATTCGGACGCGCCCACGGCATGCGCGGCCTCGACCACGCCGCGCGGCACTTCGCGCAGGCATTGCTCGACCAGCCGGGCAAAGTACGGGATGGCCGCGAACGACAGCGGCACCGCCGCCGCCGTGGGGCCGATGGACGAGCCCACGATCACCCGCGTGAACGGCACCAGCGCCACCAGCAGGATGATGAAGGGAAACGAGCGCACGACATTGACTATCCAGCTCAGCGCGCGATGCAGCACGGGCCGGTCCAGGGACTGCCCCGACCCGGTCAGGAACAGCAGGATGCCGAGCGGTCCGCCCAGCACGATCGAGGCGCCCAGCGCGATGCCCAGCATCAGGAAGGTCTGCCCCAGGGCCACGGCCAGCTCAGGCAGCAACTGGATGAAAGTGTCCAGCATCACGCCACCTCTTCGTAGGGATGCGAGGCCTCGCGGATGAGCTCGCGGCCCAGCGCCGTGGCCAGGCTGACGCCGGCGCGGGTAATTTCGGCCTGCTCGACGATCTGGCCGTTTTCCATCACGGCCACGTTGCGGCACAGCGCGCGCACCACGGCCAGCTCATGCGTGACGATGACGATGGTCACGCCCAGCCGGGTGTTGATGTCGCGCAGCACGCCCAGCACCGAGCGCGTGGTCTCGGGGTCGAGTGCCGAGGTCGGCTCGTCGCACAGCAGCACCGCCGGCTCGCTGGCGAGCGCCCGGGCGATCGCCACGCGCTGCTTCTGCCCGCCCGAGAGCTGGGCGGGATAGCTGCCGCGCTTGTCGGCCAGGCCCACGATGTCCAGGCACTCGTCGACCCGCGCGGTGATCTGCGCCTGGCTGCGCCCGCCGTGCACGCGCAGCGCAAAGGCCACGTTCTCGAACACCGGCTCGTTCTGCAGCAGGTTGAACTGCTGGAAGATCATGCCGATGGACTGCCGCGCCTCGCGCAAGGCGCGCTTGCCCAGGCCCGTCAGTTCGATGCCGGCCACGTGCACGGCCCCCGCATCGGGCCGCTCCAGCAAGTTGACCAGCCGCAGCAGCGTGGACTTGCCCGCGCCGCTCTTGCCGATGAGGCCGAAGGTGTCGCCCGGCTGGATGGACAGCGACACATTGCGCACCGCATCGAAGCGGCCCTCGCGGGTCGAGAAATGCTTGCTCACGCCGTCGAGCCGGATGACGGGCCGCGCCGCGGCCGGCTCCACCGCGCCGACCACGGCAAGCGTCTTGGGGGGGATCACGGAAGGACTCAATGCAGCCGCCTCACGAGTACGCCGTGGGCTCGGGCACGAGCCCGTCGAGCTCGTAGCGGCCCAGGTCGCGGATCTTGTAGGCCACCGGATCGTGCAGCGTGTGCACCCGGGCATTGCGCCAGAAGCGGTCGTAGCCGTAGCGCCCCGAAGCCGAGCGCGCGCCCGTCGCGTCGAACAGCTCGCTGGTCACCTGCAGGGCAGCGCGGTGCGACCAGACCTTGGCCTCCGCGCTGGCCACCGCCAGTTCGCCGCGCTCGGCCGCCGTGACCTCATCGCCGCGGCCCAGCGCGGCGTCCAGCTGCTTGCCCGCCGCGTCGGCCAGCGCCTCGGCGGCGCGCGCCACCAGCCGGAATTCGCCGAAACGCGCCTGCACATAAGGATCGTCGGCCTGGCGCTGCACGTCGGCGGCGAACCAGGGCCGGGCGTCCTCCTGCACGAAGCGGCGCGCCTCGGCCAGGGCCCCCTGGGCAATGCCCAGGTACAGATTGGTCATGACCAGCTGGGCCAGCTGGGTGCGCAGCGTGGCCTTGGGGGTGGCCGAGATGCCGGGCGCCTGCAGCACCTGCAGCGACGCCAGCCGCACGTGGTCGAAGCGCACGGTGCCGCTGTCGGTCTGGCGCTGGCCGAAGGCATCCCAGTCGGCGTTGACGGTAATGCCCTCGGTATGCGTGGGCAGGGCCGCGACCAATGCGGTGTCCGAGGCGCGGTGCCAGGCCGAGATCGTCAGCACGTCCGAACCCACCGAGCCCGAGCTGAAGCTTTTCACGCCGTCGAGCCGGAACCCGCCCGGCTCGTCGGCCGCGATCACGCGGCGGTCCAGGGGGTTGAGCGCATTGCCCCAGAACAGATTGCCCTGCACCGTGGGCGGCAGGAAATGCTCGTGCTGCGCGGGCCCGCCATACAGCAGCACGCCCGCGATCTGCAAATGGTGGAACCCGAACACGTGCGCCAGGGCGCTGTCGACCCGGGCCAGGCGGCGCACGATACCCAGGATGGTCGACCAATCGGCCCCCAGGCCGTTGTACTTGCGGGGAATGGACAGGTGCAGCAGGCCGCTGGCGCGGATCAGCTCGCGCTCGGCCGCCGCGTGGCCGCCAACGCGATCGCGCTCGACCGCGTTGGCGGCCAGTTTTTTCGCCAGGTCGTCGACGATGACGTCGATGGTCGGCCCGACCGACGTCGGCATGCCGAACGCCGAGGTGATCAGCGGGTTGTCGAAAACATGCTGGAATAGGGAAATCTTTGCCATGGTGGTTCCGGTCAACTGGCCGACGCGCGCGGCACGAGCTCGGTCGCCATGACCTCGCCGAACGGCCCGGTGAGCACGTTGTTGCCCAGTTGCTTTTGAAGTTTGCCCGGCAGCAGCGGGAAGACCAGCTCGGCGAAGCGATAGGACTCTTCCAGGTGCGGGTAGCCGGAGAAGATGAAGGTGTCGATGCCCAGGTCGGCGTATTCGCGGATGCGCTCGGCCACGGTTTGCGGATCGCCCACCAGCGCCGTGCCGGCGCCGCCGCGCACCAGGCCCACCCCCGCCCACAGATTGGGCGCAATCTCGAGATGCGAATGGCCGCCCTGGCCGTCGTGCAGCTTGCCGCCGTGCAATTCGGACATGCGCCGCTGGCCTTCCGAATCCAGGCGCGACAGCCCCTTCTGCGCGGCGGCCACGGTTTCCTCGCTGAGATGGCTGATCAGTTCGTCGGCCGCCGCCCAGGCGGCTTCATTGGTTTCGCGCACGATGACGTGCAGGCGGATGCCGAATGCCAGCGTGCGGCCCACTTTGGCCGCGCGCGCGCGAATGTCGGCGATCTTGGCGCGCACCGCGTCGGGCGGCTCGCCCCAGGTCAGGTAGACGTCGAGCTGCTCGGCCGCCAACTGGTGGGCGGCTTCCGACGAGCCGCCGAAATACAGCGGCGGATACGGTTTCTGCACCGGCGGGTAGATCACCTTGCCGCCCTTGGCGGTGAGTTGCTCGCCCTCGAAACTGAAATCGCCGCCCGCGTGGCTGGCCTCGAGGATGCCGCGCCAGATCTTCAGGTAATCGCGGGTGATCTCGTAGCGCTCGTCATGGCTGATGAACAGGCCATCGCCTTCCAGCTCGCCTGTGTCGCCGCCCGTGACCACATTGACGAGCAGCCGGCCCGAGGACACGCGGTCGAACGAGGCGGCCATGCGCGCGGCGAACTGCGGCGAGGTCACGCCGGGCCGCACCGCCACCAGGAACTTGAGCCGCTGCGTCGCCCCGATCAGGCTGGAGGCCACCACCCAGGCGTCCTCGCAGGAGCGCCCGGTGGGCAGCAGCACGCCGTCATAGCCCAGCGTGTCGGCCGCCACGGCAACCTGGCGGAAATAGTCGTAGCTGGCCGCGCGGGCTCCCGTGCTGGTGCCCAGGTAGCGCGAATCGCCGTGGGTGGGAATAAACCAGAAGATATTCATGACGTTCTCGTTGTTTCTCTGGCCCGCGGTCAGAAAGCGGGGATCAGCGAACCCTTGTATTCGGCATTGATGAAGTCGCGCACCTCGGGCGACTGGTAGGCCGCCACCAGCTTTTTGACCCAGGGCTGGTCCTTGTCGGCACGGCGCACCGCGATCAGGTTGGCATAGGGGCCGTCGGGCGCTTCGCGGCCGATCGCATCGCGTCCAGGCACCAGGCCGGCCTTCTCGGCGAAGTCGTTGTTGATCGACGCGGCCGTCAGGTCGTCGAGCGAACGCGGCAACTGCGCGGCGTCCAGCTGCACAATCTTGAGCTTGCGGGGGTTGGCGACGATGTCCAGCGGCGTGGCGGTGTTGTTCTGCACGGCCTCGGGCTTGAGGGTGATGAGCTTGTAGGCCTGCAGCACCAGCAAGGCGCGGTTGCCGTTGGAGGGGTCGTTCTGGATGCCCACCGAAGCGCCTTCGGGCAAGTCCTGCAGCGCCTTGATCTTGTGCGAATAGAAACCCAGCGGCGCGGTCACCGTCAGCCCCACGGGCGCCAGGTCGAAGCCGCGCGCCTTGATCTGGGCATCCAGGAAGGGCTTGTGCTGGAAGGCATTGGCGTCCAGGTCGCCGGCGGCCAGCGCGGCATTGGGCAGTTGGTAGTCGTTGAAGACCACCACGTCGATGTCCAGGCCGTCGCGCTTGGCCACGCGCTTGACGACATTGAAGATCTGCTCGGCGGAGCCGACCGAGATGCCGACCTTGATGGACGACTTGTCGGCGGCCGATGCCGTGAAAGAAACAGCCAGCGCCAGGACGGGAACGGACAGCGCGCGCAACAACTTGGACATGAAACGGGTTTCCTTGCAACAGGGGGAGGAGACCCGTGGATTCTGTCACCCACCGCTATATGCCGGAAAATACATAGTCGGCATGTCGATATGGGGCATAAGGAAATGACTAAAACACCTTGCCCTCCAGCAAGTGCGTCGTCGTCCCGTTGAGGTGGTAATCCCCGACCACCCGCGCCTTGTGCAACAGCGGGTTGTGGCTGAAGAGGGTGCGCAGGCTGCGCCAGTGGCGGTCGAAGTTGTGCTTGCGCCCGGTCATCGAGGCGCCGCCGGCGTTGAAGAGCTTTTCGGCGGCATCCAGCGCCAGCTGGCTCACCACCAGCTGGGTCTTGGCCGTGACCAGCGCGCTCTCCAGCACCAGGTCCGAGGCGTTGGGCGCATCGGCCTGGATGGCGTCGGCCGAACGGTCC
>DASWPO010000085.1:0-41592 GCA_036404015.1 Bordetella sp.
ACGCGACGATCGCCGACGCCATCGTCCGCGCGGCCGACGAAGTCATCGCCGGCAAGTGGCCGGACGAGTTTCCGCTGTCGGTCTGGCAGACGGGCTCGGGCACGCAAAGCAATATGAACATGAACGAGGTGCTGGCCAACCGCGCCTCGGAACTGCTGGGCGGCGTGCGCGGCGAGGCCCGCAAGGTGCACCCCAACGACCATGTCAACCGCGGGCAGTCGTCCAACGACACCTTTCCCACGGCCATGCACGTGGCGGCGGCGGTCGAGATCGAGCGCCACCTGCTGCCGGCGCTCAAGGCGCTGCGCGCCACGCTGGCCGACAAGAGCGCGGCCTACTACGACATCGTGAAAATCGGCCGCACGCACCTGCAGGACGCCACGCCGCTCACGTTGGGCCAGGAACTGTCCGGCCACGTGGCCCAGCTCGACCTGGCCGAGCAGCAGATCCGCGCGACCCTGCCCGGCCTGCATCAATTGGCCATCGGCGGCACGGCCGTGGGCACCGGCCTGAACGCGCATCCCGAATTCAGCGCCAAGGTGGCCGCCGAGCTGGCGCACGATACGGGCAGCCCTTTCGTGTCGGCGCCCAACAAGTTCCAGGCGCTGGCCTCGCACGAGGCCCTGCTGTTCGCGCACGGCGCGCTCAAGGCCCTGGCGGCCGGCCTGATGAAGATCGCCAACGACGTGCGCTGGCTGGCCAGCGGCCCGCGCTCGGGCCTGGGCGAGATCAGCATCCCCGAGAACGAGCCCGGCAGCTCCATCATGCCGGGCAAGGTCAACCCGACGCAGTGCGAGGCGGTCACCATGCTGGCCGCGCAGGTCCTGGGCAACGACGTGGCCATCAATATCGGCGGGGCCAGCGGCAACTTCGAACTCAATGTCTACAAGCCGCTGCTGATCCACAACTTCCTGCAGTCGGTGCGGCTGCTCGCCGACGGCATGGCCAGTTTCGACGCGCATTGCGCGTCCGGCATCGAACCCAACCGCGAGCGCATCGCCGAGCTCGTCGAGCGCTCGCTCATGCTGGTGACGGCGCTCAATCCGCACATCGGCTACGACAAGTCCGCGCAGATCGCCAAGAAGGCGCACAAGGAGCACACCTCGCTGAAAGAGGCGGCGCTGGCGCTGGGCTACCTGACCGAGGACGAGTTCAATCGCTGGGTCGTGCCGGCCGACATGACCAACGCGGCGCGCTGACCGGCCGCGCCAAGGACATGGGCAGCACGGCAAAGTGCTGCTATCCTCCGGACAGGACCGGCGATGCGCCACGAACGGCATCGCCGGTCCTGTGAGTAAGCCGTTTGAAGCAAACCACATAAACATGACGGCATGCGCCATCCGCATGACCGACTTCAGGAGACATCGTCCATGATCAAGACCCGACCCCTGGTCAATTCGCTCGCATTGACCGGCGCCGCCGCATTGCTGTCCGGCATCGCCGCGCCTGCCCAGGCTGCCTATCCCGACCATCCCATCCGCGTCATCGTGCCGTTTGCGCCGGGCGGCTCCACCGACATCATCGCGCGCCTGGTCACGCAGCGCATGTCCCAGGAGCTGGGCCATACCATGGTGATCGAGAACAAGGGCGGCGCGGGCGGCGCGGTGGGCGCGGCCGAAGCGGCGCGCGCCGCGCCGGACGGCTACACGCTGTCCATCGCCACCGTGTCCACCATGGCGGTGAACCCGGCCTGCCGTCCCGGCGACCTGCCCTACGATCCGATCAAGGATTTCCAGCCCGTCACCAACTTCGCCAACACGGCCAACGTGGTGTCGGTCAACCCCAAGGAAATGCCCGTCAAGGACTTCAAGGAATTCCTCGAAGTCATCAAGAAGAACCCCGGCAAGCTCTCCTACGGCAGCTCGGGCACCTGCGGCGTGCTGCATCTGATGGGCGAGTCGTTCAAGATGGCCACCGGCACAAGCATCGTGCACGTGCCCTACAAGGGCTCGGGCCCGGCCGTGGCCGACACGGTGGCCGGCCATATCGAGATGGTCTTCGACAACCTGCCTTCGTCCATGCCGCAGATCCTGTCGGGCAACCTGCACGCCATGGCCATTGCCTGGCCCGAGCGCATCCCCGCCATCAAGGACGTGCCCACCTTCAAGGAGGTCGGCCTGCCGGTGCTGAACCAGCCCGTCTGGTATGGCCTGCTCGCGCCCAAGGGCACGCCGATGGCCATCGTCAACAAGCTGCGCGATGCCGCCGTGGTCGCCCTGAAGGACCCCAAGGTCATCAAGGCGCTCGACGAGCAGGGCTCGGCGCCGTCGGGCAACACGCCCGAGGAATTCGCCAAGGAAATCAAGGAGCAGTACGACTGGGCGAAGGACGTGGTGGACAAACAGCACATCAAGATGGAGTGACGCAGGCGCGGCGCAGCCCGTCGATCAGCTCGTGGTGCAGCCCCGACATGATGTCGTGGCCGCGCCGCATCACGCTGATGGGCACGCGCAGCGCGGGCGTGATGGGCCGCAGCCGCAGGCCCGGACGCAGCATGGCGCGGGCGGTGATGGCGTCGACGATGGCTTCGCCGCAACCCGCCTCGGCCAGGGCGCAGGCCACATAGTGGGTCTGCACCTGCAGGGCCTGCGGCGCTTCCAGGCCCAGGGCGTCCAGGGCCATCTGCAGCAAGGCGCCGGCGGCATCGCGCGGGTCGAGCACGATCAGCGGTTCGCCGCACAGGTCTTGCAGGCTGACCGGCTCCTCGCCGGTTTTTCTTCCCAGGTTGACCAGTTCGGTATGGCCGATCTCCTCGCGCACCAGCCCGGGGTATTCGTGCGTGTCGAAGGTCACGGCCAGGTCCAGTTCCCGCGTGAGCAGGCCCTGCACCAGCTCGGCGCTGTGATGCGTCTGGATGTCGAAGGTCAGGCCGGGACGCGCGTCGCGGCTGGCGCGGATGACCCGCGGCAAGAGGCCCAGTCCCAGCGCCGGCGCGCAACCCAGCCGCAGGTGGCCGTGCGGCCGCTCGCGCAGGCTGGCGGCCAGCTTGCGCACGCTGTTGAGGTCCAGGCTGATGCGGGCGATCTCGGGGGTGAGGATCTCGGCCTCGCGGGTGGCCACCAGCCGGCCCTTGACGCGTTCGAACAGCTTGAAGCCCAGCTGCGCTTCGGCATTGGCCAGCAGCTTGCTGGCGGCCGGCTGCGTGATGTGCAGCGTCGCGGCGGCCTCGGTCAGCGAGCCGGTGCGGCGGATGGCTTCGAAGATTTCGATGTGGCGCAGGCGCATGGGGCGGGGAGTCCGGGCCTTGGGGAAAGCCTGATTCTATGCCGGGGGGCCGGCTTGTCTATGATGGGCGGGTTCAATGCCAAGGAAGCATGCAATGCGCGCACTCCCACGAATCGTCCTGCCCTGCCTCTTGCTGGCTTGCGCGGCCATTGCGCAGGCCAAGCAGCCGGCGCCCGCGGACGCCAACCCCGAAGCCGCCACCGGCTATACCGCCAAGCCATTGGCCCACGCCAAGCATTTCATGCTGGCCACCGCCAACCCCCTGGCCAGCGGGGCGGGCTACCAGGTGTTGAAGCAGGGCGGCAGCGCCACCGATGCGGTGATCGCCGCGCAGCTGGTGCTGGCCGTGGTCGAGCCGCAATCGTCGGGGCTGGGGGGCGGCGCCTTCATGATGCACTACCAGGCCGACACCGGCGACGTGCAGGTCTACGACAGCCGCGAGACCGCGCCGGCCGCGGCCCGGGCCGACCGCTTCCTGCGCGGCGGCAAGCCCATTCCTTTCCACGAGGCGGTCAACAACGGCCGTTCGGTGGGCACGCCCGGCGTGCTGCGCGGCCTGGAACTGGCGCATCGGGATCACGGCAGGCTGCCCTGGAAGACCTTGTTCGGACCGGCCATCGCCTTGTGCGAACAGGGCTTTGCCGTCTCGCCGCGCCTGCATGCCTTGCTGGAAGAAGAGCGCGTCGAGCTGCTGAAGCAGCCGGCCGCCGCGCATCATTTCTTCGACGCCGACGGCCGGGCCTGGCCCGTGGGCCATGTGCTGAAGACCCCCGAGCTGGCCGCCGTGCTGCATCGCGTGGCCGACGAAGGGCCCGATGCCTTCTACCACGGCCAGATCGCGCACGACATCGTGGCGGCCGTGCGCGGGCACGCGCAGCCGGGCGACCTGAGCGAGGCCGACCTGGCCGGCTACCGGGCCGTGGTGCGCGCGCCGGTGTGCGGCCGCTACCGGGGCTACCTGCTGTGCGGGCCGCCGCCGCCTTCCAGCGGGCCGATGACCATCCTGCAGATATTGGGCGAGCTCGAGCAATATCCCATGGGGCGCATGCAGCCCGAGTCGCTGCAGGCCGTGCATTACTTTGCCGAGGCGTGGAGCCTGGCCTACGCCGACCGCGATTTCTACGAAGCCGATCCGGCCTTCGTGAACGTGCCGGTCGATGCGCTGATCGACCCGCGCTATCTGCGCGCGCGCGGCGCGCTGATCCGGCCCGACCGCAGCATGGGCGAGGCCCGGCCCGGCGACCCGGCGGGGATGCTGCAGGCGCGCGGGAAGGACGACGCTTTCGAGGTGCCGTCCACTTCGCACCTGGTGGCGGTGGACCGCGACGGCAATGTGGTGTCGATGACGACCACGATCGAATCGGCCTTCGGCAGCAAGATCATGGTGCACGGCTTCCTGCTGAACAACGAGATGACGGACTTCTCGTCCTCCTACCAGGATGCCCAGGGCCGCCTGGTGGCCAACCGCGTCGAGCCGGGCAAGCGGCCGCGCAGCGCGATGTCGCCCATGATCGTGTTCCGCATGGGCAAGCCCTACCTGGCCACGGGTTCGCCGGGCGGCAGCACCATCATCAACTATGTGGCCAAGACCCTGATGGCGGTGCTGGACTGGCGCCTCGACATCCAGCAGGCGGTAGCGCTGCCGAACCTGGGCAGCCGCAACCACGGTGTCGAGCTCGAAAAGGGCACGGCCCTGGTGAAGCTGGAACCGGCCTTGCGCGCCATGGGGCACGAGATCGTGGAAACCGATTTTCCCAGCGGCCTGCAGGGCATCGTGATCGGGCCGGACGGGCTCACCGGCGGGGCCGATCCGCGCCGCGAGGGCGTGGCGCTGGGCGATTGATGCCTTGCGGCGGGGCGGCCGGCCGCCGCCCGCCGCCTAATCCAGATGGATGCCGGCCGTCCTGATGACTTCGCCCAGCCGGTCTTTTTCGCGCTTGATGTAGGCGCCGAATTCCTCCGGCGTGCCGCCGGCCGGCTGCGCGCCGTCGCCGGCCAGGCTGTCGTGCACCTGGGGCGCCTGCAGCGCCTGGTTCAGGGCCTTGTTGAGGGTCAGCACGATGGGGCGCGGCGTGCCGGCGGGAACCAGGATGCCGTACCAGGAACTGCTTTCATAGCCGGGGACCCCGCTCTCGGCGATGGTCGGCACGCCGGGCAGCACGGGCAGGCGCTCCGTGCTGGTCACGCCCAGAGCCACCAGCGAACCGTCCTTGATGTGCGGGACGATGGCCACCACGCTGCTGAACATCAGCGGCACCGTGCCGCTGATCAGGTCGGTCAGCGCGGGGCTCAGGCCCTTGTAGGGCACGTGCACCATGTTCACGCCGGCCATGGCGGCGAACATCGCGGCGGCCAGGTGGGAGGAGGAGCCGGTGCCGTTGGAGGCGTAGTCCAGCTGGCCGGGTTCTTTCCTGGCCAGGGCGATCAGTTCCGCGACGGTGCGCACATGCAGGCGCGGGTGCGCGACCAGGACCATGGGCGCGCGCGCCAGCAGCGCCACGGGCTCGAAGTCCTTGATGGGGTCGTAGGGCAGGTCCGTGTGCAGGTTGGGGTTGATCGCATGGCTGCCCACACCGCCCAGGAACAGGGTGTAGCCATCGGGCGCGGCGCGGGCCGCGGCCTCGGCGCCCAGGGTGCCGCCGGCGCCGGCCCGGTTGTCGACGATGACGGCCTGGCCCAGGAGCTCCGACAGCACGCGGCCGACCGTGCGCGCCACGTTGTCGTTGCCGCCGCCCGGCGCAAAAGGCACGATCAGGCGGATGGGATGGTCGGGGTAGGCGGCAGCCAGCGCGGCCGGCCCGCCGGCCGCCAGGGCCAGGCAGCCCGCCAGGACGGCGAGCAAACGCCGGAAGGCGGTGCGCGGCCGGGCCGGCCGCTCGATTGCGAAAGAAGGCATGTCGTCTCCTGTAGGGTCCGATGGCAGACCGGGCTCTTTTTATCGGATACCATGGTATACCAATTTAAGGGCAGGAGAGACATGCCGGCGCGCCGGCGGGTTTTAGCGGAACACCACCGTCTTGCTGCCGTTCTGCAGGATGCGGTGTTCGACGTGCCAGCGCACGGCGCGCGACAGCACCAGCGATTCCACGTCGCTGCCCACCTGCGTGAGCTGCTGGGCGCTCATGCTGTGGTCGACCCGCTCGATGTCCTGCTCGATGATGGGGCCTTCGTCCAGGTCGGCCGTGACGTAGTGCGCGGTGGCGCCGATGATCTTCACGCCGCGGGTATGCGCCTGGTGGTAGGGGCGCGCGCCCTTGAAGCTGGGCAGGAAACTGTGGTGGATGTTGATGGCCCGGCCTTCCAGCGCGCGGCACATGCCGGTGGACAGGATCTGCATGTAGCGGGCCAGCACCACCAGGTCGATGCGTTCGCGCTCGACCAGCGCCAGCACCTGCTGTTCCTGTTCGGCTTTGGTGTCGGGCGTGACGGGCAGATAGTGATACGGAATGCCATAGGACGCCGCCAGGCCGGCATAGTCGTTGTGGTTGGAGACGACGGCCGCGATCTCGGCGTGCAGCTGGCCGCTGCTTGCGCGAAACAGCAGGTCGTTCAGGCAATGGCCTTGCCTGCTCACCAGGATGAGCAGGCGCGGCTTGGTGCGCGCATCGTGGATGTGCCAGTCCATGGCATAGCCGGCGGCCAGGGCGCCGAACTTCACGCGCAGGCCGTCCTCGCCCGCCGCGGCAGGCAAGTCGAAGTGCACGCGCAGGAAGAAGCGGCCGGTCTCGTCGTCGCCGAACTGCTGCGAGTCCAGGATGTTGCAGCCCAGGTCGAACAGCAGGCCGCTTACGCGGTAGACGATGCCCGTGCGGTCGGGGCAGGAAAGCGTCAGGATGAAATCGTTGTGCGGCATGGAAGAATGAAATTCAGGGAGACAGGCGCCGCAGGACTTCCTCGGCTACGGCCAGGCTGGCCGTCAGGCCCGGCGACTCGATGCCGAACAGATTGACCAGGCCGGGTACGCCGTGCGCCGCCGGGCCGGCGATATCGAAGTCGGCGGCCGGCTCGCGCGGGCCCGAGATCTTGGGGCGGATGCCAGTGTAGCCCGGCGCCAGGGCGCCGTCGGGCAGGCCCGGCCAGTAGCGCCGCACGGCCGCGTAGAAGACGTCGGCGCGACGCGGGTCGAGCGTGTAGTCTGCGCGGTCTGTCCATTCCGTGTCGGGGCCGAACTTGGCCTGGCCGCCCAGGTCCAGCGTCAGGTGCACGCCCAGGCCGGCGTGGGCCGGAATGGGATAGATCAGGCGCGAGAAGGGCGCCCGACCGGACAAGGTGAAGTAGCTGCCCTTGCACAGGTATTCGGCGGGGATGCTGGCGGCCGGCAGGCCCCCGATGCGCCGCGCCAGGCCGGGAGCATGCAGGCCCGCGGCGTTGACCAGCACATTGCAGGACAGCGCCATGGCCTCGCCGCCGCCGAACCGTGCCTCGAATCCACCCTCGGGGCGCGCACGGGCCGATTCCAGGGGCGTGTGGAAGACGCATTGCGCGCCGGCGTTCTCGGCATCGCCCTGGTAGGCCAGCATCAGCGCATGGCTGTCGACGATGCCGGTCGAGGGCGATGCCAGCGCCGCCGTGCAATGCAGGGCGGGTTCGAGCGCGGCGGCCTGCGGGCCGGTGATCTTTTGCAGGTCGTCCACGCCGTTGGCGCGCGCGCGGGCGGCAATGCCGTCGAGCAGGCCGGCTTCTTCGACGGACGTGGCCACCAGCAGCTTGCCCAGCCGCCGGTGCGGCACGCCGTGCTCGGCGCAGTAGGCATAGAGCAGTTGCCTGCCGCGCACGCACAGGCGCGCCTTGAGGCTGCCGGCGGGATAGTAGATGCCGGCATGGATGACTTCGGAGTTGCGCGAGCTGGTGCCGGTGCCGATGGCTTCGGCCGCTTCGGCGACCAGGACTTCGCGGCCCTGCAGGGCCAGGGCGCGCGCCACGGCCAGGCCGACCACCCCGGCGCCGATGACCAGGCAGTCGACGTCGGCGCTCATATCGCCCCCTTGGCGCTGCGCGCCGTCCCCCCAGGGGGGAACGAGCGCTTGAGGCGGCTCGGCGCGCTCATGATTCCAAGGGCTGTTGCCGGGGCGTGAGATCGAAGCCGCCGGCATGGAAGACCAACGGCGGCGCATCGCTGTAGCCGCAGTGCTCGACTTCGCCCACCATGATGTAGTGGTCGCCTTCCTGATAGCGGCTGCGGTTGCGGCATTCGAACCAGGCGGCGCTTTCGCCGGCCAGCATGAGCGTGCCGCTGGGCGCGCGGGCCAATGCCAGGCCGGTGAAGCGTTCGGCCGCCGTGCCCGTGGCGAAGCGGCGCGCCAGGGCGATCTGCTCGGCCGACAGCACGTGGATCACGTAACGCTCGCATTGCTGCATGGCCGCCAGCGACGACGAGGACATGCCCAGGCTCCACAGCACCAGCGGCGGGTTCAGCGAGACCGAGTTGAAGGAGCTGACGGTCAGGCCCACCGGCGAGCCGTCGGCGGCCTGGGTCGTGATGAGCGTGACGCCGGTGGCGAAATGGCCGAGGGTGGTGCGAAAGTGGCTGGCGTCGAAGCTGGGGGAGAAGGACATGGTCTTGAAGACGTCAGGGAGAGAGCCGGTCGATCTTCCAGCCCTGCCCGTCGGGCAGGTAGCGCAGCCGGTCGTGCAGGCGGGACGGACGGCCCTGCCAGAATTCGAAGGCCGTGGGCACCAGGCGGTAGCCGCCCCAGTGCGGCGGCCGCGGCGGCTGGTCGCCATAGCGCTCGCGGAATGCGCGTTCGCGGGCTTCGAGCGCGTCGCGCGTGGTGGGCCGGCTTTGCTCGGAGGCCCAGGCGCCGATGCGCGAACCGGGCGGGCGGCTGTGGAAATAGCGGTCGGACTCTTCGGCGGACACTTTCTGCACCCGGCCTTCGATGCGCACCTGGCGCTCGAGCGGCTGCCAGAAGAACAGCAGCGCCGCGCGCGGGTCGGCGGCGATGGCCTCGCCCTTGCGCGATTCGTAGTTGGTGAAGAAGGTGAAGCCGCGTTCGTCGACGTTCTTGACCAGCACGATGCGGGCCGACGGCTGGCCGTCGGCATCGACCGTGGCCAGGGTCATGGCATTGGGTTCGGGCGCCTGGGCGGCCATGGCCTCGTCGAACCAGCGTTGGAACTGCTCGATGGGCGATGCGGCCGCCTGGCTTTCGAGCAACACGTCTTTTTCGTAGCTCTGTCGCAGGTCGGAGAGGGGCATGGATGGGACTCGCATGGGGCCGTGCCGGCCCGGAATGACTGCGGCCAGTGTACCGCCGATGATTCGCGTTCCGGACGTATGAGCTTATTCGTCCGGCAAGGGTTCGCCGGGGCGTTCGAGGTGGCAGGCGATGGTCTCGAGACGCGCGTCGCAGATGCCCGAGGCGCGCAGGGCGCGCACGGTTTCCATGACGTAGTCGGTGCAGGGGCCGTAGCGCCCGGCCGCGCGGCGCACGATGGCGACCAGTTCGGCGTCGGGCAGGGTGCGGATGTAGGCCGGATTGTCGCGGTTCATCACGAAGACCAGCGCCTTGACCATGCCCTGGCCGGTCTCGCAATTGAGCCAGCGCGGCAGGTAGGCGCCCGAAGACATCTCGCGTTCCCAGAGCTTGGGAAAGTGCGTCGGCACCTCGGCGCCGGTCAGCCGGAACACCACGCCGCGGCAGGAGCCGCCGCGGTCCAGGCCGAACACCAGGCCGGGGCATTCCGGCGTGCCGCGGTTGACGCGCGACCACAGGCACAGGGCGCGGTGATGGCCGCGCAGGGTGGCCAGCCGGCGCTCGACGTAGGTGAACTCGGGGCGCCAGATCAGCGAGCCGTAGCCGTAGACCCAGACATCCTCGCCGGAGCGCCAGTGCCTGAGCGAGGCTTCCATGGAAGCCTGCCGCTGTTCGGGCGTCCAGCGTTCGAAGGGAGGCAGGGGGGACGAGGCGGGGGAGGGGGCGGGCGTGCTCACGACGGTGTTGCGGAAGTCAGGAGGGTTGCGGGTTGGGGCGGACGGCGGTTGGCCCAGCCGCCCAGGGCCATGCAGGCGGCATAGGCCCAGAACAGCGGCATGATGCCAATTACCGCACCGAGCGCGCCGAAGGTCAACGGCAGGCAGACCTGCGAGGTGCTGATGAAGGCCAGCCGCAGGCCCGAGGCCTCGGCGGCCCGTCCGGGCGGCGCATGGTGGTGCAGCAGGGACAGCATGCTGGGCTGGCAGGAGCCCAGCGCCAGGCCCAGCACGAAGGACAGGCCGGCGAGCGTGGTCGACTCGGAAAAGAAGGGGTAGATGGAAAAATCCGTCGCGGTGGTGATGATGGTGGCGCGCACCAGGTTCCAGGGCTGTACGTGCTTCTGGATCATCGGCAGGAACAGGCGGATGACGAAGGTGGCCGCCGAGAAGGCGGCCAGGATCACGCCGATGGTGGTGGCCGACAGGCCGATCTGCGTGCCGTAGATGGGCACGACGAACAGGTGCGTGTCCCAGGCGCTGGACAGCAGGGTGTTGACCAGCAGCACCTGCCGCAGGGTCGGCGTGGCCAGCAGTTCGAGCATCTTGCCCTGCTTGCCTGCGCGGCTGCGCAGGTCGCCGGACGACAGGGCGGCGTTGGTGTCGCGCAGGGGCCGGCGCAGCAGGTACAGGCCCGCGGCCGAGGCCAGCGGCGCCAGGGCCAGCAGGCCGAAGGCCATGCGCGAGCCCAGGTGGTCGAGCGACAGCCCGGCGATCAGCGGACCGGAAAAGCCGGACACCGACTGGGACAGGGCCAGCCAGGAAAAATTGCGCAGCCGCCGGGTGGGATCGGCCGTGCCGAGCAGGTCCTGGACGGCCATCTGGTTGAGCATGAAGCCGATGCTGATGCTGAAGGCGGCCGCGAGCAGGGCGGAACGGGTCTGGAACAGAAAGGGCAGCAGGGCTCCCAGGCACAGGAGGGTGCTGCCGATGACCAGGGGGCGCCGGGCGCCCACGTGGTCGATCCAACGGCCGGCGTGCACCGACAGCAGCATGGGCATGACGGCGAAGATAGCCACCAATGTGCCTACTTCGAGGGTGGATGAGCCCAGTTTGAGCGCAGTTAGCGAGGTGGTGATGCGCCCGCCGGCCAGGGCCACATGGTTGAGCATGGCCATCAGGCACAGGCACCCCGCCCTCGGGAACTCGGGGGCGGACAGCGGGTGTGGCGGAGGAAGAGAGGGGTTGGAGGTAGGCACGGCGGTATCTTCATTTATTTTGTGCCTATCTCCCTGGTCTGTCGATGCGCCGGCGGGCCTGAATTGACAACCTGTGTCATGTCCGCAACGACGTGGGAAAATACCGATCACCATGAATGAAATGCCTGTTTCCAGCGAGATCGACGCCGATCGCCGTTTCGGCGGCCTGGCCCGCCTGTACGGCCCCGGGTCGCCCGAGCGACTGCGCGCCGCGCACGTGGCCGTGGCCGGCCTGGGCGGCGTGGGGTCGTGGGCGGCCGAGGCGCTGGCGCGCTGCGGCGTCGGCGCCCTGACGCTGGTCGACCTGGACCATATCGCCGAATCCAACGTCAACCGCCAGATCCACGCGCTCACGCCCACCCTGGGCCAGGCCAAGATCGAGGCCATGGCGCAGCGCATCCGCGACATCAATCCCGATTGCGCGGTGACGCGGGTCGACGACTTCGTCGAACCGGGCAATGTGGCCGAGGTGCTGGCGGGCGACTATGCCGCCCTCATCGATTGCACCGACCAGGCCGCCGCCAAGATCGCCATGATCCTGCATGCCCGCGCCCGCGGCGTGCCCTTCGTGCTGTGCGGCGGGGCGGGCGGCAAGACGGACCCGCTGGCCTTGCGCGCGGGAGACCTGTCCGAGGCGGTGAACGATGCCCTGCTGGCCAAGCTGCGCAACACCTTGCGCCGCGAGCACGGTTTTCCGCGCGGCTCGGACCAGAACGGCAAGGCCTTGAAGCGGGTGCCGAAGATGGGGGTGCGCGCGCTGTGGTTCGACCAGCCGGCCATCCTGCCGGATGCGTGGGCCCAGTCCGGTTCCGATGAGCGGAGCGCGCCGCAGGGGTTGTCGTGCGCGGGTTACGGGTCGGTGGTGATGGTGACCGCCGCGATGGGCATGGCGGCGGCCAATGAGGCGTTGCGGCGGATACTCTGAGGTTCGTGCGGGAGTTCTTGGTTTGGTTGGGTGGTCGGCATGTTCTTGAGCCGCCTAGCCGCCGTGGGCGTAAAGCGCTCCGGCTTCGATGAATCGGGCTCGGGCGCAACCAGGCGCCCTCGGCCCGCTGCGCGGGCTGCCCCGATTCATAGGCGCCTGCGCGCTTTACGCCCACGGCGGCTAGGCTCAGATTACGGTTCTTCCAGCAGCCATTCATGTAGTCTCGCGGACGGCGGGCAGGCCCTGGGGGCGCCTCTGAGGCGGGGCAGCCCGCTCAGCGGGCCGAGGGCGCCTGCATGCGCCCGAGCCCGAATCAGCGAAGCCCCCAGGGCCCACCTGCCAACCGCAGGACGGGTCAAGAACTCGACGGCAAGACAGACGAAAACTCAGCCCTCGACGCCCACGAAGACGTGGCCATCCTCGATCCTGACGGGGTAGACCGCCACGCCCTCGGTCAATGGATCGCACAGGGCCTTGCCGGTGCGCACGTCGAAGCGGCCCTGGTGCAGCGGGCACTCGATCTCGTGGCCCATCAGGAAGCCGTCGCACAGGCTCGCGGCGCCGTGCGTGCACATGCGGTCGGTGGCGTAGATCTCGCCCTCCACCTTGTAAAGCGCGATTTCTCGTTCGCCGGCCTCGGCCGGCGTGACGTCGTCGTCCGTCACGTCGTCCTGGGCCATCGTCTTGATCCATTGCATGGTGCCGCTTCCTCAAATGGGGTGGATGAGCGAATTGGGGATGAGCTCGCTGTCGAACACGCATAGCCGCGACTCGAACTTCAGCCCGTCGGCGGTATCGCGGATCACGTCGAGGTAGCGCCCGACATTGAATACCATCGAAGGTTGGCCCGGTTTCGTGCGGAACACCGCGTAATTGGCCTCGGCCTCGACGCGGCCGTCCCGCGCGGACAGGATGCGCGGCGCGCCCACCACGTGCCGCTGGTAGTAGGGGTCGTGGAAGATGGTCCCCGTGGTGCCGTAGATACGGTCCTTGAGCATGCCGCGGGATTCGAACGAGAGCGTGGCCAGCGGGTAGCCGCGGTCGTAGTTCTCGCGCGGGATCACCTTGTAGGTGCAGTCCTCCAGGAAAAACCCGGGCCACTTGTCCCATTCGGCGGCATCCAGCGCGGCGGCGTAGTCGCCGTAGAGGCGGGCGATGCGGTAGTACAGATCGAAATCCATCGCCTCAGCCCTCCATCACGCCGCGCCAGTATCGGTACATGCCCCGGATCAGCGTCTCGGTGACCATGTGGTCGGTGTTCTCGACCGTCTTGCCGCCCAGCTCGGCGACGCAGCGATGCCAGGGCTTCTGCTCGAAGCCTTGCTGCGAGAACTCGATGACCTCGCCGTCGTCGGCGGACACGAAGCCGGCCGGGCCGAACAGATTGGCCTGGCGCAGGCGGCGCTGCGTCATCTCGGGCGTGTCCTCGGCAAAGCCGAAGTGCGTCCAGACGAAGTCGAAGGCGTCGTGCCCCACCGGCTGGATGTGCCGGGTGGACAGCGAATTGACCTGCTGCTGGATGATGACGCTGGGGAACAGCGTCATGAGCACCGCCGTCGGGCCCTGCCACCAGGGTTCGGTGACGATGTCCAGGAAGCGCGGGTCGTTGAGCTGCATCTGTTCCTTGAAGCTGGTCACGCCGCTGGTGACGGCGCCCTTGCCGCCCTGGCCGCGCGTCGAGATCATGGCGGCGTGGCGGCCGTGGCTGTCCATCCTGAGTTCGGACCTGTTGTCGGCGCGCCAGAGCCCGAAGGTGACGAACCAGGTATGCAGCAGGCCGGGATGGTAGGGGTCCTTGATGTTTTCCTGCATCAGCTTCCAGTTGCCCGGAATGCGCTGGCGGCTGTAGCCGTGGATGACCAGTTCGCGGCCGTCGAAGACGCGGTCGAAGTAGGGCAGGATGGCGGGCCCCAGGTAGTCTTCCAGCGGTTCGACGCCGTGGTCGAACGAGGCGAACACCACGCCGTTGCGCACGGCCACCTTGAGCTTGGTCAGGCCGTGGTCTTCGGTCTTGAAGTCGGGCGGCATGCCGCCGTTGACCTTGCCGTCCTGCTTGACGCCGCGGCGAAAGGGCACGCCGATCAGGTTGCCCCGCAGGTCGTAGGTCCACTGGTGGTAGGGGCAGACCAGATCGGTGCGGTTGCCGTAGGGCTCGCGGCAGAACTGCATGCCGCGGTGCGCGCAGACGTTCTCGACGACGCGGATTTCGCCATCCTTGTCGCGCGCCAGGATGACCGAGCGTTCGCCCACGACCGTGCGCTTGAAGTCACCGGGCCTGGGGATCTCGGCCGTCAGGCCCACGTAGCACCAGTGGGCGCGGTAGAAGAGGCGTTCGAGTTCGCGCTGGTGCAGCGCTTCGCTGGTGTAGACGCCGAAGGGAATGCGGTTCGAACCGCTTTCCGGCCAGGCGGGCAGGGGGGTGTCGGGCATGCTTGTCTCCATCTTGTCGTGGATAGGCCGCGGCTGTGCCGGGCCCTGCCGCCCGCCGGCGGGGGCGGGACAGTGGCGGCATCATCGGGCAAACGTCAAAATAAATAAATAGAATTTAAAGAATAGAAAATATCACTGATGTGAATATTGTCGGAGGGACTCCGTGAATCTTCATGAACTGGATTTGAACCTGCTGGTCGTCTTCGATGCCCTGCACCGGCATGGCCGGGTATCGCTGGCCGCGCAGAGCCTGGGCGTCTCCCAGCCGGGCGTGAGCAATGCCTTGCGGCGGCTGCGCAAGCTGCTCGGCGACGAGCTGTTCCTGCGCACTTCGGGCGGCATGGTGCCCACGCCTTATGCGCAGTCGCTGGCCCAGCCCATTTCCGACGCGCTGGCCTCCCTGCACGCGACGCTCAATGCCCATGCGTCGTTCGACCCGGGCCGCAGCGAACGCAACTTCGTCATCGGCGTGAACGACGTGGGCGAACTGTATTTCCTGCCGCGCCTGATGCGCGCGCTGGGCCGCGATGCGCCCGGCGTGACGGTGCGGGCCGAGCTGACGGGCGGCGTGGATGTGAAGGAAGAAATGGAGCGCGGCCGGATCGACCTGGTGCTGGGTTTCCTGCCGGGCCTGAAAAGCGGCTTTTTCCAGCGCCGCCTGTTCCGCCAGCCCTATGTGTGCATTTTCCGGCAGGACCACCCGCTGGCGGGCACGGGCGTCACGCTCAAGCAGTTCCAGGCGGCGGAGCACGCGGCCGTGGTGTCGGGCGGCACGGGGCATGGCGTGGTGGACGAAATCATCAATCGTTTCGGCGTGCGGCGCCGCGTCAAGCTCACCGTGCCGCATTTCATGGCGCTGGGCCCGCTGCTGCAGGCCACCAGCCTGATCGCCGTGGTGCCGCGGCGTTTTGCCGATGCGGCCTGCGCGCCGTTCGGGCTGGCCACTGCGGCCTGCCCGGTGAAAATCCCCGAATCGGTGATCAATGTGTTCTGGCATGCCCGCAACCACCGGGAGGCGGCCAACCAGTGGTTGCGCAAGCGGGTGGTCGAGGAATTTGCCGATTGACCGGGCATCGGGAATAAACTACCGGCGTCCGCTGCCCAGGATGGGCGGCGCCACGTTAAGGGAGACTCATTCATGCAAAGAAAACTCATGGCCGCGCTGGCGCTGTCGGCCGCTGCCGCCTATTCGTTCAGTGCCCAGGCCGCGGATACCTGGCCCAGCAAGCCCCTCACCATCGTCGTGCCCTTCGCGCCGGGCGGCGCCAACGACCTGATCGCGCGCCTGTACGCCAAGCAGATCGGCGTCGAGCTCAAGGCCGATGTCATCGTCGAGAACCGCCCGGGCGCCGGCGCCGTGGTGGGCACGGCCCACGTGGCGCGCAGCCAGCCCGACGGCTACACCTTCCTGGTGGCGTCCAACGGCACGGTCACCAACACCCTGATCCGCTCCGACCAGCCGTTCAAGGACGACGAGATCGAGCCGGTGGCCATGCTGGCCATCGTGCCCTCGATCATCGTCACCAACCCGGCCAATCCCGCCAAGGACCTGAAGGAACTGGTCGAGAACGCCAAGAAGAATTCCAGCCGTCCCGTGACTTTCTCCACCGCGGGCATGGGCAGCACGCCCGATTTCGTGGGCGCCATGGTCAAGCTGGAAACCGGCGTCAACATGCAGACGATTCCCTACAAGAGCGGCGCCGAGAACGTGGCCGCGGTGGTCGGCGGCCAGACCGACATGACTTCCGAAGCCGACATGGTCACCCTGCCGCTGGTCAAGGCGGGCAAGCTCAAGGCCCTGGCCACCACCTGGGATCATCTGGCCGTCGCGCCCGATATCAAGACTACGGCGGAGCTGGGCTTCCCCAATATCCGCATCGGCCACTGGGAAGGCCTGTATGTGCGCGCCGGCACGCCGGCCGACATCATGGACAAGGTGAACGCCGCGGTGCTGCGCGCCTCGAAGTCGAAGGAGATCCTGGACGTGCTCAATGCCTACAGCGTCGTCCCCGGCACGATGACCCGTCCCGAGTTCGTCAAGTTCACGCAGGACGAGCGCGTCCGCCTGGGCAAGGTGGTGAAGGGCGCCAATATGCAACCCGATTGATTGCGGGTTGGCAAGTCGGATTGAACTTCGTTTGAGTTCTTGAGCCGTTCTTCGGTCGGCGGCGTCACCCTGGGGGCTTCGCTGTGCCGGGCTCGGGCGCAACCAGGCGCCCTCGGTCCCCTTCGGGGACTGCCCCGTCCCAGAGGCGCCCCCAGGGTGACGCCGCCGACCGAAGAACTACGGCAAGGTCATACGACGGCTATCCACGGTCGTCGTATGGCGCTAATGCAGTTCCTCATCTGGCGGGTATGCCCCAGGGGCGCCTCTGTGACGGGGCAGCCCGCGCAGCGGGCCGAGGGCGCCTGGTTGCGCCCGAGCCCGGCACAGCGAAGCCCCTGGGGCATACCCGCCAGATGAGGAACGGGTCAAGAACGCAATCGCCATGGGCCGAGAACCCAGCCGAACGCCTTAAGACCTGGCCGACAGGAACTCGCGCAGGATCCGCCCCGTGTGCGACTTGTCCGCACGTTTCATCACGGCTTCCGGCGCGCCTTGCGCCACCAGCCGCCCGCCGCCATCGCCGCCCTCCGGCCCCATGTCGATGAGCCAGTCGGCCTCGGCGATCACATCCAGGTTGTGCTCGATGACCACCACGGTGTTGCCCGCATCCACCAGGCGGTGCAGCACGTGGATGAGCTTTTCCACGTCGGCCATGGACAGGCCCACCGTGGGTTCGTCGAGCACGTAGAGCGTGTGCGAGGTCGCGCGTCCGGCCCGGCCGGTCTTGAACACCCCTTCGGCGGTGCCCAGCCTGGCCTTGGCCAGCTCGGTCACCAGCTTGATGCGCTGCGCCTCGCCGCCCGAGAGCGTGGGCGAAGGCTGGCCCAGGGTGAGGTAGCCCAGGCCCACGTCCTGCATCAGCTGCAAGGGGCGCTGGATCTTGGGATGCGCGGCGAAGTAGCCGATGGCGTCGTCCACTTCCATGCCGAGCACGTCGCCGGCGCTCTTCTCGCGCAGCTTCACGCCGAGCGTGTCGCTGTTGAAGCGCGCGCCGTTGCAGCCGTCGCAGGGCACTTTCACATCCGGCAGGAAGCTCATCTCGATGGTGCGCATGCCCTGGCCTTCGCAGACCGGGCAGCGGCCTTCGCCGGTGTTGAAGGAAAAGCGCGCCGCGGTCCAGCCGCGCATGCGGGCTTCGCGCGCGTCGGCGTAGAGCTTGCGCACGTCGTCCCAGAAGCCCACGTAGGTGGCGGGGCAGGAGCGCGGGGTCTTGCCGATGGGGGTCTGGTCGACCTCCAGCACGCGGTCGATCAGGTCCCAGCCTTCGATGCGTTCGCAGCCGCTCCAGCCCGGGGCCTTGCCTTGCGACACGGCATGGGTGAGGTTGTCGAGCAGCACCTCGCGCGCCAGGGTGGACTTGCCCGAGCCCGAGACGCCGGTGACGACGGTCAGGCGGCCGATGGGGATGTCGGCGTCGACCTTGCGCAGGTTGTGCAGGCGCGCGCCGCGCACCTGGATCATGGGCGTGTCGCTTGCCACCGCGCGCCGGCCGTTGAGGGGATGGGCCAGCGGATGGGCCAGGTAGCGGCCGGTGATGGACTCGGGCGCGTCGATGAGGTCCTGCTCCGTGCCCTGGGCCACCACGCGGCCGCCGCGCACGCCGGCGCCGGGGCCGATGTCGATGAGGTGCGAGGCGCGCCGGATGGTGTCCTCGTCGTGTTCCACGACGACCAGGGTGTTGCCATTGCCCTCCAGCCGCGCCAGCGCGTCGAGCAGGATGCGGTTGTCGCGCGGGTGCAGGCCGATGGTGGGTTCGTCCAGCACGTAGCACACGCCCTGCAGGTTGGAGCCCAGCTGCGCGGCCAGGCGGATGCGCTGCGCCTCGCCGCCGGACAGCGTGGGCGCGGCGCGGTCCAGCGCCAGGTAGTCCAGGCCCACTTCCTGCATGAAGGTCAGGCGGCCGCGGATCTCGGTGAGGATGTCGCGCGCGATCTCGCCTTCGCGGCCGCGCGTCACCAGGCCGGTGAAGAAGGTGTGCGCGTCGCTCACGGGCAGCGCGGCCAGTTGCGCGATGGACCGGTCGCGCCATCGCACGGCCAGGGCGGTGCGGTTCAGGCGCTGGCCGTGGCAGACGCCGCAGACCTTGGCCTCGCCTTCGTACCAGGCGTTCCAGGCGGTTTCCTCGCCGGTCTGTTCTGCGTCGAAGCCTTGCAGCTGCAGGCCGGTGCCGAAGCAGGCCGTGCACCAGCCGTGCTTGGAGTTGTACGAAAAGAGGCGCGGGTCGGGCTCGGGGAAGCTCTTGCCGCAGGTGGGGCAGGCCCGCTTGGTGGAGAAGTGCTGCTGTTGCAGCTCGGAGGACAGCGACTCGTGCAGCGTGTCCACCGGCCATACCGCCGACATCACGCCCTGGCCGTTTTCCAGGGCGCTCTTGACGGCGGCGCGCAGGTCGGCCTCGTTGGCCGGGTCGACCACCACGTCGGCTACGGGCAGCTCGATGGTGTGTTCCTTGTAGCGGTCCAGGCGCGGCCAGGGCGAGACGGGGATGAACTCGCCGTCGACGCGCAGGTGGGTGTGGCCCTTGGCGCCGGCCCACTTGGCCAGGTCGGTGTAGTAGCCCTTGCGCGCGGTGACCAGCGGCGCCAGCAGGCCGATGTGCACGCCCTTGTGATCGCGCAGCAGGCGCGCCACGATCTGGTCGGACGTCTGCGGCTCGACCGGCACGTGGTCGTCGGGGCAGTACTGCGTGCCCAGCTTCACGTACAAGAGGCGCAGGAAGTGGTGGATCTCGGTCATGGTCGCCACGGTCGACTTGCGCCCGCCGCGGCTGGTGCGCTGCTCGATGGCCACGGTGGGCGGGATGCCGAAGATGGCGTCCACGTCGGGCTTGCCGGCCGGCTGCACGATGGCGCGCGCGTAGGCGTTGAGCGATTCCAGGTAGCGCCGCTGGCCCTCGTTGAAGAGGATGTCGAAAGCCAGGGTGGATTTGCCCGAGCCTGAAACGCCGGTGATGACCGTGAACTTGTCGCGCGGGATCTCCACGCTGACGTTCTTCAGGTTGTGCTCGCGCGCGTTGAGGATCTCGATGGCCGGCGCGCCCTTGCGCTTGCGGCGCATGAGCGATTGCAGGGGCGTGCCGCTGCCCGTGCCGTTTTCGGCGCCATAGGCGACGGTTGGCTCGGCCAGGGCGGGAGCCGGGGCGCTGGCGGCCTCGACCGGCAGGATCGAGACTGCATAGTCGCGCAGGGCCTGGCCCGTGTACGAACGCGGATTGTCCATCAGGTCTTGCGGCGTGCCCACGCCCACCACTTCGCCGCCGGCATCGCCGCCGTCCGGACCCAGGTCGATGAGCCAGTCGGCGGCGCGGATCACGTCCAGGTTGTGTTCGATGACGAGCAGGGTGTGGCCCGCCGCCAGCAGCTTGCGGAAGGCGCGCATCAGGCGCGCCACATCGTCGAAGTGCAGGCCGGTGGTGGGCTCGTCGAAGAGGAACAGGCTGCCTTTCTTGGCCACGCGGGCGGTGGAGATGCCGCTGCGCGCGGCCTCGGCCAGATGGCCGGCGAGCTTCAGGCGCTGCGCCTCGCCGCCCGACAGCGTGGGCACGGGCTGGCCCAGGCGCACGTATTCCAGGCCCACGTCGGCCAGCGGCGCCAGGCCCGTCTGCACGTCGCGCAGGCCCTTGAAGAAGTCCAGGGCCTCGCTCACCGTCATGTCCAGCACCTGGTCGATGGAGGCGCTGCGTCCCAGGTGCTCGACGCGGACTTCCAGCACTTCGGGGCGGAAGCGCTTGCCGTCGCAGTCGGGGCAGCGCAGGTACACGTCGGAGAGGAACTGCATCTCGACGTGCTCGAAACCCGTGCCGCCGCAGGTGGGGCAGCGGCCGTCGCCGCTGTTGAAGCTGAAGGTGCCGGGCATATAGCCGCGCTCGCGCGCCAGCGGGGCCTGGGCGTAGAGCTTGCGGATGGCGTCGAAGGCGCCCACATAGCTGGCCGGGTTGGAGCGGGCCGTCTTGCCGATGGGCGTCTGGTCGACCATGACCACGTCGGCCAGCTGCTCGGCGCCGAGCAGCTTGTCGTATTCGCCCGGGGTCTCGGTAGGCTTGCCCAGGTATTTGAGCAGGGCGGGATGGAGCACGTCCTGCACCAGGGTGGACTTGCCCGAGCCGGACACGCCGGTCACGCACACCAGCCGGCCCAGCGGCAATTCCACCGAGACGTTGCGCAGGTTGTGGGCGCGCGCGCCTTCCAGGATGAGGCGCGGCGTGCTGGCGGCCACCGGCATGGGACGCGGGGCCTCCACGCGCAGCCGGCCGCCCAGGTAGTCGCCGGTCAGCGTGGGCGCGACGCGCAGTTGTTCAGGCGTGCCGTCGAACACGATGTTGCCGCCGCGCTCGCCCGGGCCGGGGCCGATGTCGATGATGCGGTCGGCCGCCACCATCACTTGGGGATCGTGCTCCACCACCACCAGCGTGTTGCCGGCGTCGCGCAGGCGATGCATGACCTCGACCACGCGATGCATGTCGCGCGGGTGCAGGCCGATGGACGGCTCGTCGAGCACGAACAGGGTGTTGACCAGCGAGGTGCCCAGCGCCGTGGTGAGGTTGATGCGCTGCACCTCGCCGCCCGACAGGGTGCGGCTCTGGCGGTCGAGCGTCAGGTAGCCCAGGCCCACGTCGCACAGGAACTTGAGGCGCGCGCGTGCCTCGGTGAGCAGCAGGTCCGAGGCCGCGTCGAGCGCGCCCTCGAAGCGCAGGCCGTCGAAGAAGCGCTTCACCCGTTCGATGGGCAGCAGCATCATGTCGTGGATCGACAGGCCGGCCATGGCGCCGAGCTGTTCGCGCGTCCAGCTGGCGCTGGCGGGCATGAAGCGGCGATAGCGGCCTTCGTGGGCGCCTTCTCCCGGCAGCACGTCGTCGGCGTCCTCCCGGCTGCCCAGGCGCCACAGCAGCGCGTCGGGCTTGAGGCGCGCGCCCTTGCACACCGGGCAGGGGGTGTAGCTGCGGTATTTCGACAGCAGCACGCGCACGTGCATCTTGTAGGCCTTGGTTTCCAGCCATTGGAAGAAGCGGTGCACGCCGTACCACTGGGTCTTCCAGGCCTGGCTGCCGCCCTTCCAGTCGGGCGTGCCGTCGAGCACCCAGGCGCGCTGCTCCGCGCTGAGCGACTTCCAGGGCACGGAAAGCGGAATGCCGGCGCGCGGCGCGTATTTCTCGAGTTCGGTCTGGCATTCCTTGAACGAGGGCGTCTGCCAGGGCTTGATCGCGCCTTCGAGCAGGGTCTTGTTCTCGTCGGGGATGACCAGGCCCAGGTCGATGCCGATCACGCGGCCGAAGCCGCGGCAGGCGTCGCAGGCGCCCAGCGGCGAGTTGAAGGAAAAACTGCTGGGCAGCGGGTCGCTGTATTCGATGTCGCAGTCGGCGCAGTGCAGGCGGTTGCTGAATTTCCAGACGGAAGCGTCCTTGCCTTCGTCGTCCATCGCGTGAATGGAAAGATGGCCCGCGCCCATGCGCAGGGCGGTGTCCAGGGCTTCCATCACGCGCTCGGGCTCGGCGCTGGAGAAGCGGAAGCGGTCCTGCACCACATGCAGGATGCGCTGCATCTCGACAGCGGGGGCCGCCGCCTTCTTGCCCTTGCCCTTGGTCTTGCCGCCGGCCTTGGCGCCGTGCGAGGCCGCGCCCGCACGGGGCGCCTCTTCGCTATGCACGCGGGTGTAGCCCTGCTGGTCGAGGAAGCCTTTGACTTCCTCTTCGGTGAAATTGGCCGGCACGCCCAGCGGGAAGGTGACGACCAGGCGGGGGTCGCCCGGCCCGTCCGCCGCCGGGCCGCCCCAAGGCGGACGAGCCCCCTCGGGGGGCAGCAAGCCCGCAGGGCGCAGCGTGGGGGCAACCGTGCTTGTGCGTTCGGCGATGGCGGCGCGGATGGTGTCGGGCGTGTCGCGCCGCACCGGCCGGCCGCAGCCGCGGCAGTAGAGCGTGGCGCCGCGCGCGTACAGCAGCTTGAGGTGGTCGTTGAGCTCGGTCATGGTGCCGACCGTGCTGCGCGAGCTGCGCACCGGATTGGTCTGGTCGATGGCGATGGCCGGCAGGATGCCTTCGATGCGGTCGACCTGCGGCTTGTCCATGCGGTCGAGGAACTGGCGCGCGTAGGGCGAGAAGGTCTCGACATAGCGGCGCTGGCCCTCGGCGTACAGGGTGTCGAAGGCCAGCGAGCTTTTGCCCGAGCCGGAGACGCCGGTGACGACGATCAGCTCGCCGGTGGCGAGGGTCAGATCCAGGTTCTTGAGGTTGTTCTGGCGGGCGCCAACGATGCGGATTTCGGAGCTCATGGGGGAATCGTAGCGGGTGCGGGACGGCGGGAGCGATGGGTGCGTATCTGTATATATGAACAGTATCTCAGATTCATGGCATGTGCCTGACAGCCCGACGCCTCGACAGGGTCAAAGGGCTTGTGGTGTAATGCCTACACTATGGAAACAATGTCCACATTATGGACAAATTAGAAAACCACAGCGCTGCAAAAAGCCTGGGCGCATGAGGGTGGAGACGTGGTCTACACGCTGGATTTCTCGACGGTATTCAAGTCGTACGACGTATTGCTGGCCGGTGCCTGGCTCACCATCGAATTGTCGGCCGCGGCCATGGCGCTGGGGCTGATCGTGGCGGTGTTCGGCGCGCTGGCCAAGCTGTTCGGCCCGGGCTGGCTCAAGGCGCTGGTCGATGCCTATATCGAGATCATCCGCAACACGCCTTTCCTGATCCAGATCTTCCTGGTGTATTTTGGGCTGCCGCTGGCGGGCTTGCGGCTCGAGCCGGTGCCGGCGGCGCTGCTGGCCATGGTGGTGAACGTGGGGGCCTATGCCATCGAGATCGTGCGGGCCGGCATCGACGCCATCCCGCGCGGGCAGATCAGCGCCGGCTTCGCGCTGGGCCTGGGGCGCCTGCAGGTGTTCCGCTACGTCATGATCCGGCCGGCGCTGCGCAAGGTGTTCCCGGCGCTGACCAGCCAGTTCATCTGGCTGATGCTGGGTTCCAGCGTGGTGTCCGCCATCTCGGCCGACGACCTGACCCAGGTGGCCAGCAACCTGGCGTCCAGCAATTTCAAGCACTTCGAGATCTATATCGTCGTGACCGGGATGTACCTGGTCATGACGCTGCTGTTCTCCGGCGTCTTCGCGCTGATCCGCCGCTGGGCGTTCTCGTATCCGGAGGGACGCTGAGATGACGACCCCCACGCTCACTGCGTTCGCTGCCCCCCGAGGGGCGCGTCAGCCCCTAGTGGCGGCCCGGCGGAGCTGACGACATGATCCGCCCCTTCGGATTCAGTGAATTCCTCTTCATCGTGGAGGCCGTCCGCTGGACGGTGCTGCTGTCGCTCGTGGCCTTTGTCGGCGGCGCCGTGGTCGGGCTGCCCGTGGCCCTGGCCCGCACGGCGCCGCCGCGCTGGCTGCGCGTCTGCGCCACGGTCTACATCCAGCTGCTGATGGGCACGCCGCTCCTGATGCAGCTCTTTCTCATGTACTTCGGACCGCCCGCGCTGCTGGGCGTGGAAGTCGATGCCTGGGTGGCCGCCGCCATCGCGCTGACCTTGAATTCCGCCGCCTTCCTGGCCGAGATCTGGCGCGGCTGCATCCAGGCCGTCCCGCAGGGCCAGGTCCAGGCCGCCCGCGCCCTGGGCCTGCGCTATCCGAGCCTCATGCGCTGCGTGGTGTTGCCACAGGCCTTCCGCATTTCGCTGCCGGCCACGGTGGGCTTCCTGGTGCAGCTGGTCAAGGCCACGTCGCTGGCGTCCATCATCGGTTTTGTCGAAGTGACGCGCGCCGGCCAGATCATCAACAACGCCACCTTCCGCCCGGCCATGGTGTTCGGCATCGTGGCCATCATCTATTTCGTGTTGTGCTGGCCGATGTCGCGCTACGCCGCCGCGCTGGAGCGCCGCTACAGCGCGGCCCAGGCCCGCTGAGCGGGCCTGTTCACCGGCCCTGGTTCCACTCTTTGGGCTTTACCATTTCAGGAGACAAAGCATGCTGATGCAAACCGTACGACAACTGGGCCGCGCGGCGGCCGTGACGGCCTTGCTGGCCGGCAGCCTGGCGCTCGCCCCGTCCACGCAGGCGCAGACCGTGGACCAGATCAAGAGCAAGGGCACGATCACCGTGGGCGTGATGGTGGACTTCCCGCCCTTCGGCCTGCTCGACAAGGACAACAAGCCCGACGGCTACGACGAGGACATCGCCCGCCTGCTGGCCAAGGACCTGGGCGTCAAGCTGGACTTCGTGCCCGTCAGCGGCCCGAACCGCGTGCCCTACCTGCTCACCGGCAAGGTCGACCTGATCATCGGCGCGCTGGGCATCACCCCCGAGCGCGCCAAGCAGGTGCAGTTCTCCGATATCTACGCCACGACCAAGCTGGCCGTCTACGGCCAGAAGGGCGTCAAGGTCGAGTCCGAGCAGGACCTGAAGAACGTGCGCATCGGCGTGGCGCGCGCCAGCACGCAGGACATGGCCATCACCAAGCGCGCGCCGGAAGGCACGCGCATCCAGCGCTACGACGACGACGCCTCGGCCGTGCAGGCCCTGCTGGCCGGCCAGGTGCAGGTGATCGGCCTGACCACCACGCTGATCCCCGAGCTCGACAAGATCGCGCCCAAGGGCGCCTACGAGATCAAGCTGCCGCTGGATACCTTCTCATACGGCATCGCCATGCGTCCGGGCCAGGACGACCTGCTCAAGGGGGTCGACGCCTTCCTGGCCAAGATCAAGCAGGACGGCACGCTCAACCAGCTGCACCGCAAGTGGCTGGGCACCGACTTCGTCGAACCGGGCAAGTCCTGATCGGCCGCACAGGCCGGATGAGCCGCTGATCATGGTTTCCAAACCAGCGTCCGCCGTGGCCGGCACGGCCGCGTTCTCGAAGTTCATGGACGTGCTGGAGCGGGTGGCCGAGGCCGAGCAGCCGCCAGGCGTGGCCGAGTTGGCGCGCGCGAGCGGCTACCCCCGGCCCACCGTCTACCGCATCGTGTCGGCCCTGCTCGAGCATGGGCTGATCAGCCAGCGGCGCGAAGGCGGCGCCTACGAACTGGGTCCCCGGCTGTTGAGCCTGGCCAGCCGCAGCTGGTCGCGCTTCGACCTGCGCGTGGCGCTCGAGCCCGAGCTGCGGGCGCTGCGCGACGCCACGGGCGAGACGGTGCACATGGCCGTGCCCAGCGAGGGCGCCATGATTTATGTGGAAAAGATCGAAAGCCCCGGCCCGCTGCGCATGGTGTCGCGCGTGGGCGGACGGCTGTCGCTGCATTCCAGCGCGGTGGGCAAGGCCTACCTGGCGGCCTTGCCCGAGCAGGAATGCGAGGCGCTGCTCGACAGGCTGCCCATGCCGGGCTTCATGCCCAACACCATCACCACGCAGCCAGCCATGCGCGCCGAGCTGCAGCGCGTGCGCGAGCAGGGCTACGCGGTGGACAACGAAGAAAACGAGGCGGGCATCGTCTGCTATGGCGTTGTGCTGTGCGACTCGGGCGGCAATCCGGTGGCGGGCGTCAGCGTGAGCACGCTGCTGTTTCGCCAGCAGCGCGACCCACGCGCGGCCTACGTCGAGCCCTTGCTGCGCCTGCAGGCCGCGGCGGCCCGGACCCTGTATGCGGGGCCCGTGCAGGCCGGCGCGGGCAAGATGCCATGACGAATTCCAAGAGCACCCCATGAACCAGCCTGATTGCGCCGCTTTCCGCTACGACGTGGCCGGCCTGGGCGAGGCCCTGATCGAGTTCAACCAGACCCGGGCGGGACGGCCCGATTATCTGCAGGGCTTCGGCGGCGACACGTGCAACGCCGTCATCGCCGCGGTGCGCCAGGGCGCGCGCGGCGCCTACCTGACGCGGGTGGGCGGCGACGCCTTCGGGCAGCAGATCGTGGACCTGCTGCGCGCCGAGGGCGTCGATGCCGCCGGCGTGGTGGTCGACCCCGATACCTATACCGGCATGTATTTCGTGCAGCACGGGCCCGATGGCCATGTGTTCAGCTACCTGCGCGGCGACTCGGCGGCGGCCCGCATGCAGCCGGCCATGCTGGGGCATGGCCTGGTCGAGCGGGCGCGCTTCCTGCATGTGTCGGGCATCAGCCTGGCCATCAGCGCAAGCGCCTGCGACACGGTGTTCGCCGCCATCGCGCGCGCCAGGGCGGCCGGGACGCAGGTCAGCCTGGATTCCAACCTGCGCCTGCGGCTCTGGCCGCTGGACCGGGCCCGCGCCATCCTGCGCGAGGCGCTGTGCCTGGCCGACCTGTTCCTGCCCAGCCTGGACGATATGCGCCATCTCACCGGCCATGAAGACCCGCAGGCCACGCTGGACTGGATACGCCAGGCCGGCGCGCGCGGCGTGGTGGTGCTCAAGCTGGGCAAGGACGGCGCGGTGCTGGACGACGGCGCCACGCGTACCCGGGTGCCGGGCCATGTAGTGCGGGCGATCGACGCCACCGGGGCGGGAGACTGCTTCGCCGGCAGCCTGCTGGCGCGGCGCTGCCAGGGCGACGGCTGGCTGGCGGCCGTGCGCTATGCCAATGCGGCGGCGGCGCTGTCCACGCTGGGCTGGGGGGCGGTGGCGCCCATTCCCACGCCGGCGCAAGTGAAGGCGGCGCTGGCGGATTAGCGCGCTCCTGGTTTGTCCATTTGCCGGATAGGGGTGTTCAGGGTAAGATCTCAGATTCCCCATTTTGCCGTTGGCGGTTTTGCCTGCGGTTTCTTAACAGTTTCAGGAGTCAACCATGGCCGAACGTAAGCGTGTGCGCCGCAATACCCTGGAGCGCCGTTGCCTCGGCAAGGCGTTCAAGCGTCTTTTCGTGAAATCGCCCAAGGGCGTTTTCAAGATGCTGGAGAAGGTCAAGCGCGTGTAATTTCTTCGCGCCCTGATCAAAGGGGCCCCGCCTGGTCTGCCAGGCGGGGCCCCTTTGTTTTGTGCGGCATAAGGCGGGCGGCAAGAAGAACTGCGCGGGTCGTCAAAGCGTGACGTTTTCATTCAAGGGCAGATTGTGGGATCGGGTTTACGCCCCTAGGCTTCCCCTTCTTGATGATGACCATGTCCTCGTTCGTTATCGGGATGACAATGGCGCGTTCCGGATCATGTATGTCGCCAAGTTTTCGGACACGGTCTATGTATTGCATGCTTTCCGGAAAAAACACGGAAGACATCGAAAACCGATATGGACCTTGCCGCTAAGCGCTATAAGTTGATTGGGAGCCTGGCATGAAAAAACAGACCGACCCGCGTTGGGATGACGAAAGCGTTACGCGCGGCAGCGGCAATGTATTCATCGACCTGGGCTTCGATCCTGCCGAGGCCGAAGTGATGCGCATGCGCGCCGAGGTCATGATCCACATGCGCGATAAGCTGAAGGAATATGGCTGGACGCAAGCCGAGGCGGCGCGACGCCTGGGCATTACCCAGCCTCGCGTGTCGCGCCTGGTCAAGGGCAAGGTAGAGGACTTCAGCCTGGATATGCTCCTGGTGCTGGCCGGACGCGTCGGCCTGCGCCCGGAGCTTCGCTTGTCCGCCTGATTCTCTGCGCGGTCTTACACGCAAATCCCCAACTGCTTGGCCCGCCGCATCTTGCGCACCGTGGCGTCGAAGAGCTTGATGGCGAAGGAGTCGTCGCGGATCAGGCCGGCGGCCAGCGCCGAGCAGCGGGTCTTGATGATGTCGGCGATGCTGGTGTTGGAGCCCGGCAGGCAGCCGGCGTGGTACTGGATCTCGGCCGCGCGCTGCACCGTCCACAGCAGCATGAAGGTGCTGGGGATGTCTTTCTCGCACACCGCGACGCCGTGGTTGCGCAGGGCCAGCACGTGCTTGTCGCCCAGGCTGGCCAGCATGCGCGTCTTTTCGTCGGCGAACAGCGTGATGCCCTCGAAGTCGTGGTAGCCCACGCGGCCGAACAATTGCGCGCCGTAGAAATCGTCGTGATGGAAGCCGTCCTGCTTGAGCGTGATGGCCGACACGGGATTGGTGTGGGTGTGGGCGATGCAGTGCACGTCGGGCCGCGCGCCGTGGATGGCGCTGTGCAGGGCGAAGCCGGCCGGGTTGGCGGGGTAGGGCGAGGGCTCGACCAGATCCCCTTCCAGGCCGACCTTGAGCAGGTTCTCGGGCGTGACTTCGTAGTAGTTCAGGCCGAAGGGGTTGACCAGATAGTGGTTGGCCGGGCCGGGCAGGCGGGCCGAGATGTGGTTGAAGATCATCTCGGTCCAGCCCAGGTAGTCGACCAGGTGGTAGAAGTCGGCCAGCTGCACGCGCAGCTGCCATTCTTCGTCGGGGATGTGGGCGGGCTTCAGGTAGGCGGAGTTGTCGGCGTGCATGGCGGGCTCCAGAGAGAGGTCAGGGGGTGGGTCAGTAGCCCGAGCGCCGCGCGTCGCGAAAACGCGTGATCGACAGAATCGAGCGGGTGGTGGGCATGGGAATATCGTAGCGCTCGGCGAGCTCCAGCACCGCGTCGCCGATGGCGGCCAGCTCCAGCGGCCGGCCGGCATGGAAATCCTGCAGCATCGAGGTGCGAAAGTCGCCCAGCTTGGCGGCCCGCTCGACCATGGTGGCGGGGTCGTTGGCGAGCTGGGCGCCATAGGCCTGGGCCACGGCCATGGTTTCGCGGATGACGTTTTCCGCCAGGCTGCGCAGCGGCTCCTGGCCGTAAATCTGCCCCAGCGTGGCGCCGCCCGCGGCGACGGAAAGCGGGTTCGAACTGAGGTTGGCGGCCACCTTGCTCCAGATGCCGTCGCGGATGCGGGGGCTGGCCTGGGTTTCGATGCCGGCGCCGGTCAATGCCTGGCACAGTTGCTCGACGCGCGGGCTGAGTCCGCCGCCGGGCTCGCCCAGCACGAGCCTGTGCGGGCTGTTCGACAGCACCGTGCCGGGCTTGGGCGTCTCGGCCGTCATGTAGACCACGCAGCCGACCAGTTGCGCCAGCGGCGTGACGGCCAGCAGCGCGCCGTCCGGATCGACGGCCGCGACGGGCTTGCCCGCGTGCGGGCCGCCTTCGGCATGGAAATACCACCAGGGGATGCCGTTGACGGCGGGCACGATGACGGTGTCCGGGCCGATCATCGGGGCGCACAGCGCGAGCATCTCGGCCAGGTGGTGCGTCTTGGTGCAGAGAAAGATGGCGTCCTGCGGGCCGAAGTCGGCCGTGTCGCTGGCCGGCACGCGCGCGCGCACCTCGCCGGAGAGGTCGCGCAGGGTCAGGCCGTCGGCACGCAGCGCGGCCAGGGTGGCGCCGCGGGCCAGCACGCTGACGTCCTGGCCCGCATGGGCCAGGCGCGCGGCCAGCGCTCCCCCGATGGCGCCTGCTCCGGCTATGCAAATGCGCATGTCAGCTCCGCCGGGCCGCCCCAAGGGGCTGACACGCCCCCGCGGGGGGCAGCGAACATGGTGAGCGTGGGGGCCGTCATGCCTTGCCTCCCATGCCCAGGTAGACCTCGATCACGCGCGGGTCCCTGGCCAGTTCGGCGGCCGGGCCTTCCAGGGTGACGGCGCCGGTTTCCAGCACATAGGCATAGTCGGCCACCTGCAGGGCGGCGCGGGCGTTCTGTTCGACCAGCAGGATGGACACGCCCAGCTTGCGCAGCTCGGACACGATGCGCAGCACCTCGCGCACGATGCGCGGGGCCAGGCCCAGGCTGGGTTCGTCGAGCATCAGCAGCTTGGGCTTGGCCATCAGCGCCCGGCCCACGGCCAGCATCTGGCGCTCGCCGCCCGAGAGGGTGCCGGCCAGCTGCGCGCGGCGCTCCTGCAGGCGCGGGAAGAGATCGTAGACCTCGCGCAGCGAGATGCCCTGGTCGCGGTCGCCCATGCGGTAGCGGTGAAAGCCGCCCAGCACGAGATTGTCTTCCACGGTCATCTCGGAAAAAAGCTCGCGCTTCTCGGGAACCAGGCCCATGCCGGCGGCGACCATTTCCTCGATCTCGGCGTGTTCGCGGGTCTGGCCGCCGAAAGTGATGGCGCCGCGCGAGGGCAGCACGCCCATGATGGCCGACAGCAGCGTGGTCTTGCCCGCGCCGTTGGGGCCGATGACGGTGACGATCTGGCCTTCGGCCACGTCGATGTTCACGCCGGCGACGGCGGTGACCTTGCCGTAGGCGACCTGCAGGTCGCGGACTTCCAGTAGCTTCTTACTCATTCTCGTCCATCCCGCCCAGATAGGCCTCCAGCACGGCCGGATTGTTCTGGATGTCGGCCGGCAGGCCTTCGGCGATTTGCTCGCCGAAGTCCATCACCACGATGCGATCGACCAGGTTCATGACGAAGTCCATGTCGTGCTCGACCAGCAGCACGGCCATGCCCTCGGAACGCAGGCGCGACAGCAGTTGGGCCAGCTCCTGCTTTTCCTGGTGGCGCAGGCCGGCGGCGGGTTCGTCGAGCAGCAGCAGGCAGGGATCGGCGGCCAGGGCGCGCGCGATCTCGAGGATGCGCTGCTGGCCCAGCGCGAGCGACCCCGCGGGCGTATGCATGAACTGGCCCAGGCCCACGCGCTCGACCTGGCGGGCCGCTTCGGCCAGCAGGCGGGCTTCTTCAGCGCGGTCGCGGCGCCAGGCCGAGCGCAGGATGCCGCTCGTGCCGCGCAGGTGGGCGCCGATGGCCACGTTCTCGAGCACGCTCATGCGGCCCAGCAGGCGCACGTGCTGGAAGGTGCGCGACAGGCCCAGCTTGGCGATGGCGCGCGCGCCGATGCCGGTGACTGCCTGGCCGCGCAGCGTGACGGTGCCCGAGGTGGGCGTGTCCACGCCGGAGATCTGGTTGAACATGGTGCTCTTGCCGGCGCCGTTGGGGCCGATCAGCGCCAGGATCTCGCCGGCGTGGATGTCCAGCGTCATCTTGTTGTTGGCCACCAGGCCGCCGAAGCGGCGGGTGATCTCGCGCGCCTGCAGCACCACCTCGCCGCGCGGCGGCATGGGCCTGCGGGGCAGCGCCTCGGCCTTCATGTCGACCTGGCGCTGCGCGGCGCGGATCGGCAGCCGGTGCGACAGGGCGGCCCAGAGGCCGGTGCGGGCGCGGTGCAGCAGCAGCACCATGCCGAAGCCGAACACGATGGTCTCGAAGTTGCCGGTGTGGCCCAGCAGGCGCGGCAGCAGGTCCTGCAGCCACTCCTTGAGGATGGTGAAGATGCCGGCGCCGAGCACCGCGCCCCAGACGTAGCCGACGCCGCCGATCACCGCCATGAACAGGTATTCGATGCCCTGTTCGACGCTGAAGGGATAGGGGTTGATGAAGCGCTGGAAGTGCGCGTACAGCCAGCCCGAGGCGCAGGCCTGCAGGGCCGCGATGACGAAGATGACCATGCGCGCCTGGGCCGTGTCCACGCCCATGGACTCGGCCATCACGCGGCCGCCGCGCAGGGCGCGGATGGCCCGGCCCATGCGCGAGTCCAGCAGGTTCTGGGTGGTCCAGACGCCGAGCAGCAGGAAGAGCCAGATCAGGTAGTAGATCTGGCCGCCCTGGGTGAGCTTCCAGCCGAAGAGCGAGACCGGCGGGATGTCGGTCAGGCCGGTATAGCCGCCCAGCCCGTCGACCGTGCTGAAGGCATAGAACAGGCTCAGGCCCCAGGCCAGCGTGCCCAGCGGCAGGAAGTGCCCGGACAGCCGCAGGGTGATGGCGCCCAGCACATAGGCCACGACCAGCGTGAGCAGCATGCCGGCCACCAGCCCCGCCCAGGGCGTGCCCAGCCAGGCCAGCCCGCCGGGCAGGTCGCCGGCATGCAGGCAGAGCACGGTGGAGGTGTAGGCACCGATGCCGACGAAGGCCGCCTGGCCGAAGGAGGTCAGGCCGCCGACGCCGGTGAGCAGCACCAGGCCGATGGCCACCAGCGCGTACAGCCCGATGTAGTCGAGCAGGGTGACGTAGAAGGGCGGCAGCAAGAGCGGCCCGAGCGCCAGCAGGACGACGAAGAGCGCGATGAGGTGACGTGGCGACAACTTCATTCCCCATCCTCCTCTTCCTCGACATGGCGGCTCTTGAGCGAGCGCCAGAGGAGTACGGGGATGATCAGGGTGAACACGATGATTTCTTTGTAGGCACTGGCGTAGAACGAGGAAAACGATTCGATCAGGCCCACCAGCACCGCGCCGGCCGCGGCGACCGGGTAGCTGACCAGCCCGCCGATGATCGCGCCCACGAAGCCTTTCAGGCCCAGCAGGAAGCCCGAGTCGAAGTACAGCGTGGTGATGGGGGCGATGAGCAGGCCCGAGATGGCGCCGATCAGGGCGGCGAAGAGGAAGGTGATCTTGCCGGCGAAGGGCGGCGAGATGCCCATCAGCCTGGCGCCGATCCGGTTGTACGCCACGGCGCGCAGGGCCTTGCCGTACATGGAGCGGTCGAAGAACAGGTAGAGCGCGATGATGAGCAGGATGGATACCAGCACCACGCAGGCGGCCTGGCCGTTGATGCGGAGGTCGCCCAGCGACAGCGTGGCGTCGATGAACGGCGTGGTGCGGCCGCCTTCGGCGCCGAAGGCCAGCAGGCCCAGGCCCAGCAGCGCCAGGTGCAGGGCGATCGACACGATGAGCAGCACCAGCGGCGACGCGGTGGCGATGGGCTGGAAGAACAATCGATAAATCTGCGGACCCATGGGCACGACCAGGGCCAGCGTGAGCAGGGCCTGGACGGACATGGGCAGGTTGGCCAGCGGCAGCGTGTAGAACAGCACCGCCAGCACGAAGGGATAGGCCAGCCTGAACAGCAGCGGCATGCGCAGGTGGATGCGACCCGTCCGCCTGTGCATCGCCCACAGATCGGCCAGCGCTTCGCAGACGGCGAAGGCGGCCAGCAGCCATACCAGCGGCACCGGCTTGCCGGCCTGGATGGCCGCCATGCTCAGCGCGCTGTAGGACGCGAACTCGCCCTGCGGGATGAACAACACCCGCGTGACGGTAAAGACCAGCAGGATGGCCAGGGCCAACAGCGCGTAGATCGCGCCGTTGGTCAAGCCGTCCTGCCCGAGCAGCAGGGCAATCTGTGCATTCATGCGATGGCCTGGGCGGGATTACTTGAGGAGCGTCCAGGCGCCGTTCTTGACCGTGATCAGCTCGCGGCCGCGTTCGTCGAAGCCGCTGTGGTCTTGCGGCGTCATGTTGTAGACGCCTTGCGTGCCGACCAGGTCCTTGGTCTGTTCCAGGGCGTCGCGCAGCGCGCTGCGGAACTCCTTGGTGCCGGGCTTGGCCGACTTCTCGGCGATCGGGATGGCCTTTTCCAGCAGCAGGCCGGCGTCGTAGACGTTGGCGCCGAAGGTGGCCGGCTCGTTGCCGTAGAGTTTCTTGTAGTCGGCGATGTATTTTGCGGCGACGGCCTTGGACGGGTTGCTGTCGGGGATCTCGGGCAGCACCAGCATCAGGCTGGCGGCCAGGATGGTGCCCTCGACCTGCTTGCCGCCCTGCTTGAGGAAGGCGTCCAGCGCGGCGCCGTGGGTCTGGTAGAACTGGCCCTTGTAGCCTTGGTCGACCAGGGTCTTCTCGGGCAGGATGCTGGGGCCGCCGGGGGCGGCCACCAGCACGGCCTGCGGGTTGGCGGCGAGGATCTTCAGGGACTGGCCGGTGACCGAGTTGTCGTAGCGGGTGAAGCGCTCGTTGGCGACGATCTTGATGCCGGCCTTGTCGGCCAGGCCGCTCACGACCTTGTACCAGTTCTCGCCGAAGGGGTCGGAGAGGCCGATGAAGCCCAGCGTCTTGATGCCGGTCTTGGCCATCTGGTCGACCAGCGCCTTGGCGATGATGTCGTCGTTCTGTGTCGTCTTGAACACCCACTTCTTCTGCTCGGTCATGGGCAGCACCACGTCCGCGCCGCCCACCGGGGCCAGCATGGGCACGCCGGCCTCGGCCACGAACTGGATCACGCCCATGGCGTTGGGCGTGCCCGTGGGTCCGATGATGGCGTCGACGTGCTCCTCGGAGATCAGCTTCTTGATGTCGGTGACGGAAGCGGTGGTGTCGCTGCCGTCATCGAGCGAGATGTACTCGACCGACAGGTCACCGATCTTGGTCGGCAAGAGCGGCACGGAGTTTTTCTGCGGAATGCCGACCAGCGCCGTGGGGCCGGTCGCCGAGGTGATCACCCCGACTTTGACCTGCGCCATGGCCGGCAGGGTAAACAGGGCTGCAACGGCCGCGGCGGCCAGCGTCAGTTTTGTGCACTTCATGACAAATCCTCCGGTCTCTCGGAAAGTGGGTACTGCGATGACGGGAAAAAGCAAAATCAGGGCTTGCCGGGCACCAGGGCCAGCACGCGCAGGGGACTGCCCGAACCATGCCGGATTTTCAGCGGCGCGGAGAAGATTACCGCGCCGGTGGGCGGCAGCTGGTCAAGATTGGTCAGGCACTGCAGGCCATAGCGGTTGTTTCCATGCATGAAATAGTGGCAGGGAAGCGGCGGGTCGAGGTGCGCGGCCTGGCCGGCGTCGGTGCCGACCGATTCGGTGCCGAAGCCGTGCACATTGCGCTCCTTGATGAGCCAGGGCACCACCTCGGCGTCCGGGCCGGGCGTGTGCTGGCCGTCGGCCTGCATGTTCAGGTAGTCCACCGATTTTTCGCGCTTGGACCAGTCGGTGCGCATCAGCACCCAGGCGCCGTCCGGGATCTTGCCATGCTGTTCTTCCCACTGCTTGACGTAATCGATGCCGAGCAGGAAGTCGGGGTCCTGGCCGCTGGGCTCGGAGCAGTCGATCACGCAGGCGCTGGCGACGAAGGCCGACAGCGGGATGGTGTCGACGGTGTTGTCGGGCTGGTCCTTGCCCGAGACCCAGTGCACCGGCGCGTCGAAGTGCGTGCCGGTGTGCTCCGAGCACGAGAAGTTGTTCCAGTACCAGGCCGGGCCGCGTTCGTCGTAGCGCGAGATTTCCTCGATGCGGAAGGGCCAGGCCTGGCCGAACTCCGGCGGCAGCACGATGGTGGGAAATTCGGGCGTCAGCGTTTCGGTGAGATCGATGATGCGGATCCCGCCGCTGGCCAGCGCGCCCATGAATTGGGCGAGGATTTTGGCGCTCATGTCAGCTCCGCCGGGCCGCTCCCAAGGAGCTGACGCGCCCCCTTGGGGGGCAGTGAACGTAGTGAACGTGGGGGTCGTTTCATCTTTTTTCCTATAGGCGTGGCCGGGCTCAGGCGCCCAGTTCGCGCTCCAGTCCCTTGGGGTTTTCGGCGAGGCGGGCGCGGAATTCCTTGGCCACGTCGCCCACATAGACTTCTTCCAGTCCGTCCTTGAGCGCGCCGACGATGGCCTGGGCCACCGCCTTGGGGGCCACGCGCGGCGGCGGGGTGAGCTGCTCCCATTCGTGGTCGAGCGGGCCGGGGAACACGTTGACCACGCGCACGCCCGACGGCCGCATCTCGGCGCGCAGGCCTTGCGCCAGTGACAGGGCGGCGGCCTTGGACGCCGACCAGATGGCGCGCGAAGGCAGGCTCATCTGCGCGTAGATCGACAGCACGTTGACCCAGGCCACGGCATTGCGCGCGCCGTCGGCGGCGCGGGCGCACATGGCCGGGCCGAAGGCGTGCGCGAGGCGCATCATGCCCAGCACATTGATGTCGAGCAGGTTGCGCGCGACGTTGACGTCCTTGGTGTGCAGCAGGCCGCCTTCGCGTTCCATGTCGGCGGTGTTGACCAGGATCTCGACCTTGCCGCCGAATTCGCCGGCGGCGCGGTCGAGCGAATCGGTGTCGGTGACGTCCAGCGGGATCACGCTCACGCGCGGGTCGGCGGCGAAGGCGTCGAAGGCCGCTTCCTTGCGCCAGCGCTGCGGGTCGCCGATATAGACCTGCGAGGCGCCGGCATCGAGCAGGGCCTGGGCCACGGCCAGGCCCACGGCCGATTTGCCGTCGGTGATGAGGGCGCGGCGGAACTTCGGGTCGCAGGACGTTTCGCGCAGGATCTTGTCGTCTTCCATATGGGGCGTGTTCCTTGCAGGCAGGGCCAGCATGACCGCCTGGCCCGAGCGGTCGAGCTTGATGGCCAGGCGGACTTCGTCGCCGTCGGCCAGGTCGCCGTGCACGTGGGCCACCACGGACGGGCCGGCCTCCATGCGCACGGTGCCGATGCGCCAGGGCAGGCGTTCGCGGAAATACAGGTCGTTGCTGTGGTGCAGGGTGGTGCTGACCAGCAGCCGGCCCTTGGGCGAGACGGGTTTCCAGGGCAGGTGCTCGGACAGGCAGTGCACGCAGACTTCGCGCGGCGGGTATTGCACAGTGCCGCATTCGGCGCATTGCTGCAATTCGAAACGACCCTCGGCCGCGGCGGCGGTCAGGCCCAGCGCGCTGCGGCTTCTCGCGCCGGGCGGGCGCGTGGGCTGGCGGCTGCGGGCGACCGGGTCTTTCTTGGGCGGCTGGCGCAGGGCTTCTGTCATCGTAGGGCCCCCTTGGCGCCGTGCGCCGTCCCCCCGAGGGGGAGCAATGCGCACTTGAGGCGGCTCGGCGTGCTCATTGCGCGCTCCCCAGAATGGCGGCGGCGGTGCACAGGCCGCGGTCGTAGTTGATCATGCCGAAGCCGCTCACCAGGCCGACGCGGGCATCGGCCACCTGCGTCCTGCCGGCCGTGTTGCTGAGCTGGCGCAGCGCCTCGACCATGCCCAGGTAGCCGCCGGCGGCGCCGGCCTGGCCCACCGACAGCTGGCCGCCGTTGGTGTTGAAAGGCAGGGTGCCGTCCACCGTGAAGGTGTTGCGGCGCACGTACTCGGCCGCCTCGCCCTTGGCGCACAGGCCCAGGTCCTCGATCTGCATGAAGTTGATGACGGGGTAGTCGTCATAGGCCTGCATGAAGTCGAGGTCGGCGGGCGTGGCGCCGGCCTGGGCGTATAGCTCATCTATGTCCAGGGTCCAGCCGCCGCGCGTCTGGATGGGGTCGTCGTGCCAGGCGTTGTGGCGTTCGATGGTGCCCAGGATGCGGGCGTAGGGCAGGCCCAGGTCGCGGGCGCGCTTTTCTTCCATGACCAGGAAGCCTTCGGCGCCGGCGCAGGGCATCACGCAGTCGAACAGGTGGATGGGGTCGGTGATGACGCGCGCGTCCATGTACTGCTGCAGCGTCAGCGGTTTTTTCATGAGGGCGTGCGGGTAGCGCAGCGCATTGTCGCGCTGGGCCACGCACAGCTTGCCGAAGTCCTCGCGGGTGGCGCCGTAGGTGCGCATGTAGTGGGTCGTGAGCAGGGCGAAGCTGGCGTTGGGGCCGCCGGCGCCGTAGGGATAGACGCCGTCCTGCGCGAAGCGCGAGAACTGGCTGACCGTGTTGCGGAAGGAGTCGACGTGGTTGGCGTCGCCCGAGATGCAGGCCACCACGCTGGCGTCGCCCGCCTGCACGGCGCGGGCCGCGCGGCGCAGGCCCACCACGCCGCTGGCGCCGCCCATGGGAATGTGGTCGAGCCAGCGCGGGCTCATGCCCAGGTGCTGCATCAGGCCCACGGCGGTGTCGGGGGCGAGCGTGAAGCTCGACACGCAGACGCCGTCGATGGCATCCTTGGGCAGGCCGGACTGGCGCACCAGGCCGCCCAGGGCGCGGCCCAGCCACCAGTGCGCGGCATGCGTCGAATAGCGTTCGTAGGGGATGGTGACGGGCAGGGCCGCCACCACGCCGTCGTAGCTCAGGCGAGAAGCCATCAGTGGCCGCCCTCCTGGCGTTTTTTAAGGGCGGTGGTGTCCACGCAGGCGGGTTGGCCGACCAGCTCGGGCGCCAGCTTTTTCATTTCGCCGCGCTGGATCTTGTTGGTGGGCGTGAGCGGCAGAGCGTCGACGAAGGCCACGTAGCCGGGCACCTTGTAGTAGGCCAGCTCGCCCAGGCTCCATGTCACCAGTTCGCGCGCGGCGGCTTCCATGGCCTCGCGCGAGGCCGGCGTGGTCTCGGGCACGATGCAGGCCAGCACCTCGTCGCCGCGGATGGCGTCGGGCACGGCGGCCACGGCCACGGCCTTGACCAGCGGGTGGGTGAGCAGGATGGTTTCGACCTCGACGGCCGAGATGTTCTCGCCGCTGCGGCGGATCACGTTCTTCTTGCGGTCGACGAAGCGGATCATGCCGTCGGCGTCGCGGCGCACGATGTCGCCGGTGTGGAACCAGCCGCCGGCCCAGACTTCGGCCGTCGCCTCGGGGTCTTTCAGGTAGCCGGCGAAGAAGCCGAACTGCGGCTTGGCGCCGGCGTGGCGCACCAGCAGTTCGCCGGGCTCGCCCGGGGCGGCCTCGGCGCCGCTGTCGGCCACGATGCGCACCTCGACGTCGGGCTCCTGCGTGCCGATGCTGCTGGTGCCCACGAAACGCGGCTCCTTGCTGGCGATGATGACGGCGCCGTTGCCGGTTTCGGTCATGGCCCAGGCTTCGAGCAGGGGGAAGCCGAAGCGGTTTTCAAACTCGGCATGCAGCGAGCGTTCGACGCCGGCGCCGAAACCGAAGCGGATGGCGTGGTCGCGGTCGCCGGGGCCGGGCGCGGCCTTCATCAGGATGGCCGGCATCACGCCCAGGTAGTGCAGCACGGTGGCGCGCGAGCGGCGCACGCTGTCCCACCAGGTCTTGGGGTGGAAGCGGTCGAGGATGATCAGGCAGCCGCCGGTGACCACCATGGCCAGCGTCGAGCAGGCCATGGCGTTCATGTGCACCAGGGGCAGCGGCGTGAGCATGCGCTCGACGCCTGCGCGCAGCGTGCACAGGCCGCCGATGTTGGCGTACCAGCGGCCGCAATGCAGGAAGTATTCGTTGGGCAGGATGCAGCCCTTGGGCCGGCCGGTGGTGCCCGAGGTGTAGAGCAGGGCGCATTCGGTGCGGTCGTCGGGCGAGCCGGCCAGGGGCGCGGCGGTCAGCGCGGGCGGCGGGGCCTCGTCGGGCGTCATGGTGCGCAGCGCGCGGCCGGCGCGCTGCGCAGCCTCTTGCAGGCTGGCGTGGCGGCCGGGCAGGGCCACGGCCAGGATGAGTTCGGAATGGCCGATCAGGTATTCGAGTTCGGCGGCGCGCAGGTCGATATTGATGGGCACGACCGACACGCCCAGCGCGTTCAGGGCAAACCAGTGCAGGAAGAAGGCCGGGCGGTTTTCCAGCAGCAGGCCGACGCGGTGGCCATGGCCGTAGCCCGCCACGGCATAGGCGCCGCGCAGGCGTTCGATCGTCGCGAAGGCGTCGTCATAGCTGAGCTCGCCGGCTTCGATGCCGTAGGCCTCGGCGGTTTCGGGCAGCGTGCACAGGAATGGGTTCTTGCCCCATTTGGCGGTGGTGTCACGAAAAGCTTCGTAGACGGTCTTGGCGCTCACAGGCGTCCCCTCGGTACAGAAAATGCTTACATCAAAAGCTGGATATTGCCGAATGCGGCTTCGCAGTTGACCAGGTCGACCTGCTTGAAGCGGATCTTCAGCGCGCCGCCGGTCTCGACCAGGTGATGCGTGGCCCAGCCGGCGTACAGCGTCTGCTCGTCGTTGCGCGTCTCCACATAGTGGAAGGCGGTGCGCGTCACGTAGCGGCCCTCGGCGGGCTGGTGCTCGGCATGGCCGTGTTCGACGAACGGCGTCTGCAGCAGGTGGTGGCAGCGGCTCTTGGGCTGCTGCGAGAAGGTGCGCTGGCCGGCCAGGCGTTCGACGCGCACGCGCAGCAGCAGCTTGTTCTCGTGCATCAGCGACGTATGCAGGCGCGCATCGGGCTGGCCGTGCGTGAGCGGCATCCAGTACCAGGCGTCGTCGTCGTAGAGGTCGAGCCAGTCTTCGAATTTTTGTTCGTCGATCAGGCGGGCTTCCTGGTAGATGAAGGCGATCAGCTGCGGGTCGGTCATCATTGCGCGCCCTCCGTCATGTAGCGGGCCCAGGCGCGGTATTGGTTGCGCATCTGCCATTCGTTGGTGCCGTTGGTGACCACGTTCTCGCGCCCGGCCTCGCCGGGTTCGTAGAGGCGGGCCACGTTGACCCATTCGCGGGCGCGGGTCCTGGTCAGGCCCTGCTGGGCGCGTTCGTACATTTCGAGATCGTCGTGGCCGACCATGGAGGTCGGCGCGTTGATCAGGCGGTTGTACATGATGGTGCGTTCCAGCAGCATGTCGGGCGCGCCCACCAGGCGGAACGTCCACGACTCCACCAGGGTGCGGTCGGCCGCCAGGGGCTTGAACACGCGCAGGGTCTGGATGGGGCCCTTGACCATGATGTGCGGGAAGAAAGTGGTGTTGTGGCGCGATTCGCCGAGGATCTGGTGCGCGCGCTCCTCGCCGTAGGCGGCGACCATCGAATCCCAGTAGCCGGGAATGTTCGAGTAATTGGAGTGGATCGAGCCCGACACGCCGGTGTGGCCGTGGCCGTTCTTCCAGACCCGGATGCCGGTGTTTTCGTAGAACTCGTAGGGCGACATGAAAGGCGCGAAGAGTTCGACGGCCATGGGCTTGGGCGTGCCTTCGGGCGCTTCCTGCCAGACGCGCACGGCGGTGCCGGCCGACGACTCGTGGGCCACCATGGGGTGGCAGGTGTCGGACTGGTTGTCGACCAGCATCTTCCAGTTGCAGCGGTGCATGTAGCGCAGCACGCCGCCGGCCACTTCCAGCTTGCCCACGGGCGAGCGGTCGACCATGTTGTCGATGGTGGAGAGCGATTCGCCGAAGAAGTCCTCGAACGACTCGCCGGTTTCGCTCAGGCGGCAGAACACGAAGCCGCGGTAGTTGCGCACGGCAGAGACTGCCGCCATGCCGCGGCTGGCCTCGCACTGCTCGAAGCCGGTGTTCTCGTAGCCTTTCTTGAGCGGCACCGACAGCAGGCTGCCGTCGGTCTTGAAGGTCCAGGCATGGTAGGGGCAGCGGAAGAACTTGCCGGTATTGCCCGAGCCGTCGGCGGCCACCTGCACGCCCTT
>DASWPO010000086.1:0-2097 GCA_036404015.1 Bordetella sp.
GCCTGCGCTCGTCCGAGGTCAGGGTGTTCCAGCCTGTCGGCGATGCGCGCGGCCAGCCCCTCATGGCTTTTTATACCTACTACGTTCTGCGCCCGATGCTGGCGTACTTTTCCAAGCGCACGCAAAAAGCCGATGCCAAGGGCAATATCGTGTCCGACCATTCGGACACCTTCACCACCCTGCTCACCGTGCAGCCCATCGACGACAAGACCAGCACCGTGCGGGTGCTCGCGGCGCTCAATGTGCAGCCGCATCCCGATCCGGAAAAGGTGATCGAGCGCGCCGACGTCGTGTTCAACCAGGACCGCGAGATCGTGGAAACGCAGCGCCCCGAACGCATCCCGACCGATCTGCGCCTCGAGCTGCATCACCGCACCGACCTCATGGGCCAGCGCTATCGCTCGTGGCTGCGCGGCAAGGGCATCACTTATGGCGTCATCTGAGCCGGGCAGCCTGTCGCTGCGGCTGGCGGGCATCGAGTACGGCGCCGAAGGCGTCAACATCTACCGTTTCGCCTCGGTGGACGGCGCGGCGCTGCCGGGTTTCGAACCCGGGGCGCACGTGGACGTGCACATCGGGCCCGCGCTGATGCGGCAGTATTCGCTGCTGTGGCCCGCTCCCGCGCCTGATGCCTACGCCATTGCCGTGCAGGTGGACATGGCGGGCAAGGGCGGGTCCCGGGCCTTGCACCATGAGTCGGTCGTGGGGCATCGCTATGCCTTGTCGGCGCCGCGCCAGCATTTCGGCCTGGCCGAGGCCGGGGCGGCGGGGCACTGGCTGTTCGCCGGCGGCATCGGCATCACGCCCATCATTTCCATGTACCGCAAGCTTAGGCGGGCGGGGCAGCCGGCGCGGCTCCATTACTGGGCCAAGACGCCCGGGCAGATGCTGTTCTTCGACGAGCTGCGCGCAGCCGGCGGCGAGGTGCGGCTGTTCCATACCGAAGCCGATACCCGCGCGCCGCGCCTGGCGGACATCCTGGCCGAGGTGCCGGCCGATGCGCAGCTGTACTGTTGCGGCCCCGCGGGCATGATCGATGCGTTCGACGCCGCTTGCGCGCGCCGGCCCGCGGCGAACGTGCATCGCGAACGCTTCAGCGCCGCGCTGCCGGAAGACCTCGGGCCGGAGGACGCCTTTCGCGTCACCTTGCGCAAGTCGGGCAAGGTGCTGACGGTGCAGCCCGACGAGACGCTGCTGGGCGCCTGCCTGGCGGCCGGCGTCGACGTGTCGTATTCCTGCGAGGAAGGCGTGTGCGGCGCCTGCGAGGTCAAGGTGCTGGCCGGCGCGGTCATCCATCGCGACTCGGTGCTATCGCCGGCCGCGCAGGCGCAGTCGGCTTCCATGATGATTTGCTGTTCCCGGGGAGTGGGGAGCTCCCTGGAACTGGATATTTGAAAAATAGACGAGGAGTTCACTATGCAAGCAGGCTTACGCGTCGGCATCATCGGCGGCGGCATTGGCGGCGTGGCGCTGGCCCGCGCGCTCGATGCGGCGGGGATCGAGTACCGCCTGTTCGAGCGGGTCGCGGCTTTCGGCGAGGTGGGCGCGGGCGTGCAGATGACGCCCAATGCCGTCAAGGTGCTCAAGGCCCTGGGCTTGGCCGAGGACCTGCGCCGCATGGGTTTTTTGCCCGAAGCCATGGTCGGCCGCAACTGGGAAACCGCCCAGGAGTTGTTCCGCACGCCGCTCAAGACCACCTGTCCGGCGCTGTTCGGCGCCGAGTTCTACCACGTGCACCGGGCCGACCTGCACACGGCACTGGCCAAGGACATTCCCGCCGGCAACTCGGCGCTGGGCATGCAGTGCACGGGCATCGGCCAGGAGGGCGACCGCGCCGTGGCCACGTTCTCGGACGGCAGCCGGTTCGAGGCCGACCTGATTGTGGGCGCCGACGGCATCCATTCGGTGGTGCGCAACGCCCTGTGGGGCACGGAGCCGGCCCACTACACCGGCCATATGTGCTGGCGCGCGCTGGTGGAGGTCGACCGCCATCCGCTGCCCTTCGTCAGCCCGGATTCCGCCTTCTGGATGGGCCCCAAGGGCCACGTGGTGACCTACTATGTCAAGGGCGGCGCGGCCGTGAACATCGTGGCGGTC
>DASWPO010000087.1:0-3075 GCA_036404015.1 Bordetella sp.
CCGAGCATCGGAATTCCGCAGGGCAGCCTCGGCGGCTCAAGAACTCAAATATCGCTATCAAAGTAGTAAAGAAAGACTAGCCAGAGACGAAACACACCATGCATAAAAACGGCCTCACCACCCAAATCCTGCACGCCGACCGCAAGCAATCCGTCGAGCACGGCGCCGTGCACAAGCCCATGCACCCTTCGTCGGAGTACATCTACGCCGATGCCCGCGAACTGGCCGCCGTGTTCCAGGGCAAGTCCGGCTATACCTACGCGCGGCAGGGCACCCCCACCACCAACGCCCTCGAAGCCAAGATCACGCTGATGGAAGAGGGCGTCGCATCGGTGAGCTTCGCCACCGGCATGGCGGCGCTCACGGCCGTGTTCACCACCCTGCTGCGCCGCGGCGACCACCTGGTTTCCAGCCAGTTCGTCTTCGGCAACACCAACAGCCTGCTGGGCACGCTGATCGAACTGGGCATCGACATCACCTACGTCGACGCCACCGACGTGGCACACGTGCGCGCCGCGCTGCGGCCCGAGACCCGCATGGTGTTCACCGAGACCATCGCCAACCCCGGCACCCAGGTGGCCGACCTCGAGGCCATCGGCGAACTGTGCCGTGAACGCTGACTGGTCTATATGGTCGACAACACGCTGACCTCGCCTTCCCTGTTCCGTCCGCGCGACGTGGGCGCTTCGCTGGTCATGAATTCGCTGTCCAAGTACATCGCGGGCCACGGCCATGCGCTGGGCGGCGCCATCACCGACACGGGCCTGTACGATTGGGCCGGCTACGCCAATATCCACGACGCCTATCGCAAGGGGCCGTCGACCGGCTGGGGCCTGCTGCAGATCAAGAAGAAGGGCCTGCGCGACATGGGCGGCACCTTGGCGGCCGAACCGGCGCACCGCATCGCCATCGGCGCCGAGACCCTGGCGCTGCGCATGCAAAAGCATTGCGCCAACGCGCTGGCGCTGGCGCGCTTCCTGGAACAGCATCCCGGCGTGGCCAAGGTGCATTACCCCGGCCTGGCCGGCCACGCGCAGCATGCGCGCGCCACCGAGTTGTTCGGCGGCCGCTACGGTGCGCTGTTGGGCATCGAGCTGGCGGACGGCATCGACTGCTTCGACTTCCTCAACCGCTTGCAGGTCGTGCTGATGGCCACGCATCTGGGCGATACGCGCAGCCTGGCGCTGCCGGCCGCGCACACCATCTACTACGAGATGGGCCCCGAGCGTCGCAAGCAGATGGGCATCTCCGACAGCTTCATCCGCCTGTCGGTGGGCATCGAGGACGAAGCCGATCTGATCCACGATTTCGACCAGGCCTTGCAAGCCGGCACGCCGCGCTGATGCGGGCGGGGCATCCGTCCCTTCTGTAGATTGCGGACGTTTATCACAAGCTGTTGCGCAGTTGGGTCGAGTTGTAGCCAAAGCGTTCATAAGCAATGCAAAGTGCGGTGCATGTCCCGCACGCGCCCGCCTCGGTAACCCGCGCATCTGGTCTTGCGGCATTGCGTCATATGCAGGAAAGCCAGTGATGACGCGGCTCATAGCCGATTCATTAGGGTTTTATGCTTGACAATGAACGCTGACGCAATGCCTAATACAGTCACTGCGTCGCAGTGATTTCGATGCGTTTATTCCGTCGAAGCCGCTGCGACGTAGCAATTAGAACGCGCGCTTTGTCGCGCAGCCTTCCATTCTTTCTTCCTGGTCAGTTCACGTCTTTGCCGGTCAGTGGCGCGTGTCGGCCATCTGCGCTCTACGTCAGCTATCTACTTTGTGAGGGGTAAAACTTAATGAACAAAACTGAACTCATCGATCACATCGCCAGCAAGGCCGACATTTCCAAGGCTGCGGCGGGGCGCTCGCTCGATGCCCTGATCGGTGCCGTTAAAACCACCCTGAAAAAAGGCGGTACGGTAACGTTGGTTGGATTTGGTACGTTCGCCGTCTCGTCTCGCGCCGCGCGCACGGGCCGCAATCCCCGCACCGGCGAAACCATCAAGATCAAAAAGGCCAAGGTGCCGAAATTCCGTCCGGGCAAGGCGCTCAAGGACGCCGTCAATTGATCCCTCGGTCGAGCACAGCGCTCACCAGCAGTACAACAATCGAGGGCACATGCCCTCGATTTGCTTTGGGGGCAGCGCGATGGCTATACTGCCGCCTCGCAAGATGCCCAGGCGTGGCCCCGTATGACTTCGGGTGCTTAGCTCAGTTGGTAGAGCGGCGCCCTTACAAGGCGTAGGTCACAGGTTCGACCCCTGTAGCACCCACCACTTCCTCATGCATCGGCAAGCGCGGGCACTCGTGCATCGCTCATCGAAACGGCTGCGGCAACGCAAGCCGTTTTTTTATTGCCGCCACCCCCTGTTCAGGGTAGTTTTGAACTTGCGAATCATTCGCATTTAAGATACTGTGTGAAGCTCATCATCCGCGTGGTGCCCCCGGCGCCGCGTAAAACGCTGCGCAGTTTCATGTCCGCCCTCTACGATTCTTCAGATTTTTCGGTTTCGCAAACGCCCATGGCACTGCGCGTGGGGGCGGGCGTGCTGGTGCTTGCCTTGCATGTGGCCTTCATCGCCGCTTTCGTGCTGGGCAAGAAGGTCGACAAGCTCGAGCTGCCGGAGGAGCCCGCCGTCATGGTGAGCGTGATCGATGCGCCCGCGCCGCAGCAGGCCAAGGCCGAACTCCAGCCGGAGACGGTGCAACCGCCGCCCCAGCCGCCGGCGCCGGTCGATCCACCGCCGGTTCCGCCCGTTGAACAGCCTCCCGTCGATCCGCCGCCGGTCGAGCCCGACCCCGAACCCGATCCGCCGCCGGTCGTGCATCCCGAGCCCCTGGCGCCCGTGATCAAGCCGCATCCCAAGCCGCCGGTGAAACCGCCGGTCAAGCAGCAGCCCGTCAAGGCGCAGCCTGTCCCGCCAGCGCCGACCCCGCCGGCGCCCGCGGCCGTGCAGGCCCCGTCCGGCACGCCCGACGGCCAGCAGCAGGTCAGCCAGGCGCCGCGCCAGGCCGATCCGGTGATGGTCAACAGCGTCGAGTACGACTGCGCCCGGCCCATGCCGGTCTATCCCACGGC
>DASWPO010000088.1:0-8649 GCA_036404015.1 Bordetella sp.
GCGAGACGCCCGCGACTTCCGCCAGGTCTTCGACGGTCCAGCGGCGTTCCGGATTCGCATGGATGGCCTGGATGGCAGCGCCGATACGCGGGTCGGACAGCGCAAGCAGCCAGCTCGGCGTGCTGTTCCCCTCCTGGGCCAGGTAAATCCGCAGGACTTGTACCAGCATGATGTGCCCCAAGTGCTGGGCAACCAAGGCGCTGCCGGGGGAGGGGCTGGTCAGCTCGTGCGCCAGCCGCTGTAAGGCCCAGCGCAGCACCGACGCCTGATCGGAGTGGTTCTTGATGACGGCGACGGCGGGCAGGCCGTCGAATAGACGATGCGCTTCGTCGCTAAAAGCGAAGTGGCCGCCTATCAGGAAAAACTCATCGCCATGTCCATGGCGAGCGATGCCGTTGACCGCGTGGCGATAGACCTCATCGGATTTGACCGGCGGCAGCGAAAGATCGCTGCCTAGCGAAAAAGCCCGCTTTCGGGATAGCAGGAAACAGTCGCCCGCTTCCAGCCGGATCGGCTGCTCCTGGCCTTCGACGGCCAGCCAGCACGTCCCGTCGACCACGGCGTTGAATTTGATGCCGGCCGGCGGCGGAAAGCTGATGGCCCAGGCGCCACCCGCACCGAGACCCGCAAAAAACGAACTCTGCGTGCTTAGAAAGGACAGGACTTCAGACAGTGGGTCCATGTGCATCTTCGGACGATCTCGATAGAAAACAGGACTTTGTTGCATTCTCGATCCTAAGTCTACCTCGGATAATCCAATGCACAGCGGTCTCTGGTTTTGCTCCGACTATTCATAGGATCACACATGCCACACTCGCAAACTCCCATTCATTCCGGTTTCGATGCAACCACGACAGCCGCGCACGTGCTGCAAGGACGCGACCTTTCCAAGGTTGCGGCTATCGTGACGGGCGGACACTCCGGTCTTGGCTTCGAGACGACGAAGGCATTGGCAAACGCCGGCGCGCACGTCATCGTTGCGGCGCGCGACCCGGATGCGGCTCGCGCTAAAGTCGGTGAAATTGGCAATGTCGAGGTCGAGCAGCTCGACCTGTCCGACCTGGCCAGTGTGCGCGCTTTCGCCACGCGCTTCCTCGCAACTGGCCAGCATATCGACATCCTGATCGGCGGAGCCGGCATGATGGCGTGTCCGCAGACCCGGGTTGGTCCCGGCTGGGAGGCGCAGTTCGCCACCAACCATCTTGGGCACTATGCCCTGGTGAACCTGCTCTGGCCGGCCTTGCAAGGCGGCGCCAGGGTGGTGGCCGTGTCTTCCGGCGGTCATCGCTGGTCCGGCATCCGCTGGGATGATGTGCAATTCGAACGGGGCTACGACAAGTGGCTGGCCTATGGCCAGTCGAAAACCGCCAATGCGCTCTTTGCTGTCCACTTGGACAAGCTTGGCCAGTGCGCAGGAGTGCGTGCGTTCTCAGTCCATCCGGGGAAAATCTTCACGCCTCTCCAGCGCCATCTGTCCCAGGAGGAAATGATCGTGGCCGGCTGGCTCGATGCCAACGGCAAGCCGGCCGATCCGACTTTCAAGACGGCGCAGCAGGGAGCTGCCACCCAGGTTTGGGCCGCAACGTCGCCTCAATTGCAGGATATGGGCGGCCTGTATTGCGAAGACTGCGAGATTGCCCCGCTTGATGAAAGCGAGCCGTCGGCTTGCGTCGGCGTTCGGCCCTATGCCGTCGATCCCGCACAGGCAGAGCGCCTTTGGGCGCTATCGGCGAAGCTCACCGGCATCGATGCCTTTGCGGCAAAATAAGTGGCGGCGATAGCGCTACGTTAGTTCCGCTGCTTCCCATGCAGCAGGCCTATATGTCGCGCTTGCGGGGCTTTACATTCGCCCCTCTCGCCGGCGGGCCTGCATCGGGCTGGTCCCCGTCATCCGGCGAAACATGGTGATGAAGGCGGAAGCATTCCCGTATCCGAGCCGCTGCGCGATGCGAAAGACCGGCTCGCCTTCGTCCAGCAGCGCCAGGGCCGACACCAGTTTCAGGCGCTGCCGCCACTCGTTGAACGACATGCCCAGTTGCTCCTGGCAGCGCCGGGACAAGGTGCGCTCCGTCGTGCCCGCTTCGCCTGCCAGCCGCGCCGCCGAAATGCGGTTGCCCGGATCGGCCTGCAGGCGATGCAATATCGAGACGAGCAGCGCATCTTCGGGCATCGGCAGATAGCTCTCGAAACGCGGGGCGAGCCGGATCTGATCGACCAGGACCTGCGCCAGGCGCAAATCCTCGCGCGTTGCCGGCAATGTGACCTCGCGCTCGTCGAAGTCGGCGAGGATGGCCTTGAGCAGCAGGCTGAGCCCCAGCGTGCAAGGCGTTGAAGGCAGGTTCTTGCACAGGCGCCGCTCGACGTATACGCACACATAGCGGATGTCGTGCCGGTTCCATGCCTCATGCGGGACGCCCGGCGGAATCCAGATGCCGTAGTGGGGTGGGGAAAGATACCGCGCGCCGTCGATCTCGAATTCGCAAACGCCCGAGAGCGCGTAGTTGAGCTCGCCCCATGCCTGGCGCTTGCGCGGGAAAACGGTTCCCGCCTTGAACACTTCGGTCCGGAACGAGACGGGGTTGGGCGGATCTCCCTCGATCCGGGCGGTGCGCGGGGACATGTCCGAGTTTCGTTATGAGCTGGCCGAAATTTACTATATACCTTGAATCGGCCAAAAAGTACGATGGTGTCCATGGCGAACCGGTCTCGGTTCGCCCAGTTGGAGATTGCATGCGCACCCCCGCAACACATACCGTGCCGATCACGTTTCGGTCGGCCTTGATGCCCCTGGCGACCGTCCTGATCTGGTCCGTCAATACCGTCGTGACCAAGGCTTCTTCCAGCGTGATTTCGCCTAGCTCGATTTCTTTTTATCGGTGGCTGCTGGCTTTCGTCGTGTTGTTGCCTTTCGTGGGCCGGGCCGCATGGCGCGAACGCGCCGTGGCCATGGCCCATTGGAAACAGCTCGCCGCGCTCGGCGCGATGGGCATGGTGATCTACCAATGCCTCGCCTATGAGGCCGCGTACAGCACGACGGCGGTGAACATGGGCGTTATCGTCGCCTTGATGCCGCTGTTCTCGACCTTGCTCGCCAGCATCCTGGCGTCCGAGCGGCTGACCTTCGCACGTGTCGCGGGAGCGATCGTGTCCCTGGCCGGCCTGGTGTACCTGACTTCCCACGGCGATCCGGCGGGCCTGCTGCACGGCGAACTCCACGTCGGCGACGCGTTGATGCTCGTTGCCGTCGTGTCCAACTCCCTCTACGGCGTGATGTTGAAGCGCTGGGCGATCCCGCTCTCCGTGATCCAGCAGCTGTTGTGGCAGATCGGCTTTTCTACCTTGATGCTGCTGCCCGTGTGGCTGCTTGGCGCGATTTCTCCCATCACCTCCGCGAACCTGCCCCTGATCCTCTTCGCGGCCATCCCGACGTCCTTGCTCGCGCCCTTGTGCTGGATGATCGGCGTGCGCCAGCTCGGCGCCGCCCGCAGCGCGCTTTTTCTCAATCTGCTGCCGGTCATCGTCGCCTTGCTGGCATGGTTGTGGCTGGGCGAACACCTGCAGGTCTTTCACTTGATCGGCGGCGCGCTCGCGCTATTCGGTGTGAGCCTGGGTCTAGGAGAGTGGCGCTGGATGCGGGTGCGGCGGAGTGCGTCTAGTTAGCAGTCGTCTGCCCGGAGGCGAAGGTGTTTAAAGTGCGCGCATCCCTCAATTCAACAACGTCAACGCCGTGCGCAACACGACTTTCTTGAACTCCCCCGGACGCCGCGGCAGCGTGGAGAAGGCCGACAGCACGTGGCTGTAGGCGACGGTCCTGCCGATGGCGTTGGTGAGCATCAGGAACAGGATCTCGGGATTGTTGGGGGCGAGCTCACCCGCCTCCATCGCGTCTTGCAGCAGCGGCACGAACGCGTCGTGGTAGGGGCGGACCAGGCGGTCTATCAGAAAGTCGAGGCGGTCTCCCTGCTCGGTGGCCGCCGTCGAAAAAAACATGCCTATGTCGGGTTCGGCGAAGACCTGATCGATGAGCAGCGACACCGCGCTCTCGACGCGTTGGCGCATGGGAATGTTGCCGGTTCTCAGCTCCCGCGTCGATTCGATCATGGGTTCGGCCTGCTCGGCGATCTGTTCGACGATCGCGGTCCACAGCGATTCCTTCGAGCCGAAGTGGTGGGTCACCAGGGCGGGGTCCACGCCGGCCTCGCGCGCGATGCCGCGCACGCTCGTGGCTTCGAAGCCTTGTTTGGCGAAGGCTCGCCGCCCGTGCCTGAGCAGCATGTCCGAACCGGGATTGGCGTTGCAGGCCGGCCGGCCGCGCGGCCGCTTTGCTGCTTGCCGTGCCGGTTTGATGGTGGGTTGAGGCATCGTGATTTCCTGGAACGGTCAACGGTGATTCAAAGCCATTGTTCAGGCTGGCGCCAGCCGCGGGACTTTGTTTCGCATGGGATGGGCTTTTTGCCTTCGGCTGCTTTATCTGCGCGGGTTGAATCGGTAGAATGACCGATAGTAATTCATCAGGTGATGAATATTCCCATGTGCACAAGCCATGGCATGGCCGCGCGTTTTTACTTCTTTCGCGGGAGTCCGATCATGAGCAGTCTGAGTGGCAAGGTTGCCGTCGTCACTGGCGCGGCATCGACCTGGCAGTCGTTCGCCGCGAGCCGCGGCGGGGTCATGCAATAAATGCCCGTGAACAAGGTGGATCCGGTGCGGCAGATCGATTTTCTCCTGATCGGAGGCGGTCTGGCGAGCGCGAAGGCGGCGGAAACGCTGCGCAGGGAGGGGGCCGAAGGGTCCATTCTGATGCTGTCGGCCGAATCCATGCTGCCTTACCATCGTCCCAGCCTGTCGAAGCGATATCTGCTCGGGACGGTCGACGAGGCGCGCATCCTCGTCCACGCCGAGCAGTTCTATCGCGAGCAGAATATCGAGATCGCGCTGGATACCCAGGCGACCGCGGTCGACACGACCCGGCAGGAGGTTCGGACCTCGACGGGCGCACGGCTGCATTACGACAAGCTGCTCATCGCCACGGGTTCGGTGCCCAGGCCGCTGGCCGTGCCTGGGCTGGCGCTGCAAGGCGTCCACATGCTCCGGTTCAAGCCGGATTGCGACGCGATCCGGCGGCACGCGGCCAAGGCCCGCCGCGCGGTCGTCGTCGGCGGCAGCTTCCAGGGCATGGAGGTGGCCATGTCGTTGCTGGAGCTCGGGCTCGAGGTGACGATCGTCGAGGGCGGCGGTCGCCTCATGAGGCACCTGGAATCCGGGACGCTTTCGACCTTTTTCCAAGGCTATGCGCGGCAGCGGGGCGCCTCGGTGACGGTGGGCGATCCGGTCGTGGCGTTTCACGGCCGGCGCAAGGTCAGCGAAGTCCAGACCCAATCCGGCTTGAAGATAGCCTGCGACCTGGTCGTGGTTTGCGCCGGGGTCGAACCGGCCACGGCGTTTCTCGAGGGCAGCGGCATCCAGCTGGAACAAGGCCGCGTAGTGGTGGACGATCTGCTGGCCGCCAGCGTCCCCAATGTCTGGGCCGCGGGCGACGTCACGAGTTTCCTCGACCCGGTCTTTGCGCGGCGGCGCCACATCGAGCATTGGGACAATGCCGTCAAGCAGGGCTACCACGCGGCGCTGAACATGCTGGGCCGCAGGATGCGCTATGACGAGGTGTCCTATTTCTTCTGTGAAGTGGGGGACATGGGATTCGACATGCTTGGCGCTGTCGAGGAGACGGATGAATGGATCGCGCGCGGCTCCCTGGAGGAGCGCTCGTTCGCGCTCTTCTACCTCAAGGACAATGTGCCGCGGGCGATGTTCTCGCTGGGCCGTCCCCCCGGCGAAGTCCGGCTCTCGGAAGGGTTGATCCGCTATCGGACGAATGTGCTGCCGCAGAAGGCGTCGCTGGCCAATCCGGATTTCGCGCTTGACCAACTGGCCAGCCAGACCGTGCTGATCCTGCAGGGCGGCGGCGCGCTCGGCGCTTTCGAGTGCGGCGTCGTCAAGGCCCTGGAGGAGCATCGGATCTTTCCCGACATCGTCGCCGGCATTTCGATCGGGGCATTGAACGGGGCGATCATCGCCAGCAATCCCGGAAAGTCGACCGCCGTGCTGGAGGCATTCTGGCGCGACCTGCAGGTTGCTTCGTCCCCGGCGCTGCCCCAGCCCCTGCGCCGCGCGATGACGGCGATGCAGATCCTGCAGTTCGGCGTGCCGAATTTCTTCAGGCCCAGGTGGCTCCCGATGCTGGGCGAGCCCTGGACGGCGCCGTGGGCCTGGACCAGTTTCTACGACGTTTCCCCGATGCGGCGGCTGATAGAGAAATACGTGGACTTCGCCGCGCTCAAGTCCAGCCCGGTCCGGCTGCTCGTCGGCGCGGTCAATGTGCTGACGGCGGAGCTGAGGGTGTTCGACAGCTACGTCGACGATTTGACGCCGGATCACATCCTGGCGAGCGGCAGCCTGCCGCCCGGGTTCCCCTGGACCTTCGTCGACGGGGTTCCCTATTGGGACGGCGGCGTGATCAGCAACTCGCCGCTCGACCTGGTGGTCGACCGCTGCGGGCCCGATGGCAAGCGCGTTTTCATCGTTGACCTGTTTGCGGGGCAAAAGGCGCTGCCGGCGAATATGATGGAAATCCTGGCCCGGCGCGACGAGATCGTCTATTCGGAGCGCGTGCGCAGCGACTTGCGCCAGCGGGAGCTGAAGGACGCCTATCGCGACCTGGTCGATAGCATTTTGCAGGATGTCGAGCCGGGGCAGCGCGACAGGATCAAGCTGCGTCCCGCCTATATCCAGCTCATGGGCGATGGCGCGCAGATGCACATTACGCGGTTCGTCCGCAAGGGAGCGCCTGACGAGCCGTCGTCGCGGGATTACGACTTTTCCGATGTATCGATCCAGACGAATCAGGCCCAGGGCTACGAGTTGGCCCGCGACACGCTGAACGAGCGGGCGGCCAAGGTTGAGGTGCGGGAAGATTTGCCGGCCGACGGCCGGGAAACAGGGAAGTTCCATCGCGGAAATCCTCCGCGGCGTTTCGAGGAGTGGAGAAATGGCTGAAGAAAAAAGCAATACGATGATGCAGGTCTATCTGGCGAACATGCGGCTGATGCAACGGCTGGGCGGATCGTTGCAGGCGGCCGGCATGCAATGGTCGCAGCAGGGCCAGACGGCCGCGACGACGGCCGCTGCGGAATTCAGCGCAGAACTGGGCGAACTGCTCAATACCAAGGACTTTCCCGGCTTGCTCGCCCTGCAGCTCAATATCGTGCGCCGGCATTGGGATCAGAACCAGGCGCTGCTGCTGCAGGCGTTCAACCTCGGCGCGCAGAATCCCGAACTGGCGGCCGAGTTCCGGGAGGCCTTCGGCGAATGGAAGCAGGAACTGGCCGGTATCACGAGCGAGGCGGGTAGCGTGGCCCAGGCCCTGACGCCCTGGACGCAGTACCTGGCCCAATTCCAGCAGCTTTGGAACCCCGAGGGCGGTGGCGCCGCGGCCAAGGGCAAGCCGGGCAGGAAGTGACGCAGGCCGTCTTTCCCGCCGGACCCGCGGCGGCGCGGGGATATCCCGTCAAGTAGCCCCTGCCGGGTGGCCGGTGCCCGGGGCGTGGCAGTGCGCCCCGAGCAGGCGGCCGAAGGCGTCGGCAATGCGCCGGATATAGGGGTTCTTGTGGGCCAGCGGCCCGTCGGGGCGCTCGTAGTGCACCAGCATGGTGGCGTTGGCCTCGAACACGAAGACCGCGCCGTCGGGCAGCAGCGTGAAGTCGGCGCCGGCATAGTCCAGGTCCATCTGCCGGCCCAGCGCTTCGAGGGCGGCCCAGGCCGCCATGCCCAGCTCGGTCCGCGGGTCCGCGAGAAAGCGCGCTTCTTCTTCCCGCTTCCAGGGTTCGGCCAGCATGCCGGCGGAATGGTAGTGGACCATCCAGTGCGGCGAGATCGCCAGGTGATAGGGGTAGGGCCGGCGGTCCACGTACACGACGCGGTATTTGCGGTAATGCCCGTCGGGACTGCGGCAGTCCCGGTAGGCGCTCAGGTAGCCGGGGCCCTGCAGGCCGCGCAGCGCCTGGTCGAACTCGGCTTGGTCCGTGCAGCGCACCAGGCCCGCGCCGCCATGGCTGGCCGCGGGACGGACCAGCAGCGGTAGCGCCAGCCCGGCCTCGTCCAGCCGCCGCGCCAGCGCATCGAGGGCTTCCCGCGGCGTGTTCGGCGCCTCGTCCAATCTCAGGCAGCGCGCGGTTTGCAGGCCGGCAATGTCGTCGAGCAGCGCCGGCAGGCGGTCGCGCCGGGTGGCGGCGACGCGCCCGGGGGCGTTGAGCAGCGGCCTGGCATAGCGCTGCGCGAAGCCATGCAGGCGCGCGGCCAGCGGTACGGCGACATCGGGCTCGCCGATGGCGTTGAAGGCCAGGTCGGAAGAGGGCAGGGCCGCGTCCTCGGCTGGCTCGGCATAGTCGATGGCGTACTTGATGCGGCAGTTGTCCGGCGTGGGCACCAGCACCTCGAAGGGGACGTTGCCCGCGGCCCGCCCCGCGCACAGCAGCAGCACGCGCCGCCTGGGCTGGCCGGCGGCTTCGATGAAGACGCGCTGCAGGCCATAGGCGCGGTCGCGGCACTGCCCGGCTTGCCGGGCGTCGCCGGCCAGGGCGTGGATCCCGGCCA
>DASWPO010000089.1:0-3165 GCA_036404015.1 Bordetella sp.
CCCACTCCGAGCGGGCCGGACGGGTGGATTGGACGTCGACCTTGAACAGGCGGCAGGGATGCGCCAGAAAGCGGCTGAACCAATCGTTGGCGCGGCCGCTTTCCGCGCGCGCGGGCACCGTGTCGCGCCAGACCGTCACCGGCTCCGCGGTGGCGGCAAGCCCGGAGCCGTCGAGCGGCACGTCCAGGGCTTCCATGCCGGGCGCGCTCAGCCGCAGCATGCCGGCGTCGAGCGCCGTGCGGATCAAGGCCATGCGCGGCCATTGCCGCTGCGTGAGGAACTGCCCGCCGGCATCGACCAGCATCCAGCGCCGGTCATGCGCGAGGCCGGCGCGCGTCAACTCGGCCTCGGCCAGATCAATGCCAGCGCAAGACTTGATGGGATAACTGCGCAGGCTGATGATGCGAGCGGACATGGCATTGGGCTCATGTGAGTCGTGGACCCCGGAAGAATCCGAAGCACAGCCCCTTTTCAGGGGCTAGCATCGGAATTCTGCAGGGCAGCCACGACGGCTAAAGAACTCAAAGAACAGGCGACAGCAAAGGCTCCTTCACCCGCACATCCAGCGCCCGCCCCTTGCGTGCGCGCTTGCCGAGATAGACAGCCAGGTCCTTGCCGGCCAGCACATCTTCCACCGGTTTATTGCGATAGATGCCCGTCACGCGCAGGCCGCCCGCGCCGATGGGCACCACCTGCGCCAGGCCGTCGCTGCCGTCGAGCCCCATCAGGATGGTGCCGCGCCCGCCCCCGGGTTGCGTCTTGACCTCGTCCAGGCCGAACACCAGGAACTTGCCCTTGCCCGACAGCAGCGCCAGCCTGTCGGCGCCCGTGAACAGCGGCACCGGGCGCAGCAGCGTATCGCCGGCCTCCAGCGTGACGAACTGCTTGCCGGCCTTGTTGCGGCCGACGAGATCGCCCAGGCTGGCCGCAAATCCGTAGCCGCCGCGCGTGGTGAAGAGCCAGCGGGTCTCGGCCGCCGCCGCGATCATGTGCACGATGCGCGTGCCGGCCTCGAGATCGATCATGGCGGTGACGGGCTGGCCGTCGCCGCGCGCCGAAGGCAGGCCGGACACGGCCACCGAATACACGCGGCCGTTGTCGCCCACGGCGATGAGCGTGTCGGTGGTGCGGCACTCGAAGGCGCCGTAGAGGTCGTCGCCCTGCTTGAAGCCGAACTGGGCGGCGTCATGGCCATGGCCCTGGCGGGAGCGCAGCCAGCCCTTCTGCGACGCGATCACGGTAACCGGCTCGTCGACCACCTTGGCCTCGAGCACCGCGCGCTCGGCGGTCTCGATCAGCGTGCGGCGCGCGTCGCCATATTGCTTGGCGTCGGCCTCGATCTCCTTGATGATGAGGCGCTTGAGCGAAGACGGGTTGTCCAGCAGCTCCTGCAGCCGGCCCTGCTCTTCGCGCTTCTGAGCCAGCTCCTGCTCGATCTTGATGCCCTCCAGGCGCGCCAGCTGGCGCAGGCGCATCTCGAGGATGTCCTCGGCCTGGCGCTCCGACAGCTTGAAGCGGGCCATCAATGCCGCGCGGGGCTCGTCGGATTCGCGGATGGTCCGGATGACCTCGTCGACATTCAGGTAGACCACCATGCGGCCTTCGAGCACATGGATGCGGTCGATGACCTTGTCCAGCCTGTGCCGCGTGCGGCGCATCACGGTGTCGGTGCGGAAGTCCAGCCACTCGGCGAGGATGCCGCGCAGGCCCTTCTGGCGCGGCCGGCCGTCGATGCCGATGCACACCAGGTTGACCGGCACATTGCTTTCCATGCTGGTCTGCGCGAGCAGCGTGTTGACGAATTCGTCGCGGTCGATTCTGGAGGTCTTGGGCTCGAACACCAGGCGCACGGCGGCGTCCTTGCCCGACTCGTCGCGCACGGCGTCGAGCAGGTTGAGCATCATGGCCTTGGCCTGCTGCTGCTCGGGGGAGAGACTCTTCTTGCCGGCGCGGATCTTGGGGTTGGTGAGCTCCTCGATCTCTTCCAGCACCTTCTGGCACGAAGCGCCGGGCGGCAGTTCGTGCACCACCAATTGCCATTGGCCGCGCGCCATTTCCTCGAACTGCCAGCGCGCGCGCGCCTTGAGCGAGCCGCGGCCGCTTGCGTAGAGCTGCGCGATGTCACCGGCCGGCGTGATGATCTGCCCGCCGCCGGCGAAGTCGGGGCCGGGCACCAGGGCGTACAGCTCGTCGTCCGATAGTTTGGGATTGCGCAACAGCGCCACGCAGGCCCGGGCGATCTCGCCCAGGTTGTGCGAGGGCATTTCGGTGGCCATGCCCACGGCAATGCCGGACGCGCCGTTCAAGAGCGCGACGGGCAGCCGCGCGGGCAGCTGCTGCGGCTCCTGCTGGCTGCCGTCGTAGTTGGGGATGAAGTCGACGGTGCCTTCGTCGAGTTCGTCGAGCAGCAGCTTGGCGAAAGGCGTGAGGCGCGCTTCGGTATAGCGCATAGCGGCGGCGTTGTCGCCGTCGCGCGAGCCGAAGTTGCCGTGGCCGTCGATCAAGGGGTAGCGCAGGGAGAAGTTCTGCGCCATGCGCACCATGGCGTCGTAGGCGGCCTGGTCGCCATGCGGATGGTATTTGCCGAGCACGTCGCCGACGACCCGGGCCGATTTGACGGGCTTGGCGCCGGTGGCCAGGCCCATGGCCTGCATGGCGTACAGGATGCGGCGCTGCACGGGCTTCTGGCCGTCGCCCACGTCCGGGAGCGCGCGGCCGCGCACGACGGAGACGGCGTAGTCCAGGTAGGCCTGCTCGGCGTAGCGGCCCAGGGGGATGGACTCGTCTTCGTTCGGCTGGGTGGCGAAGAGGTCGGTTTGGTTGGTGTCGGTCATGCGTGCGTCGGAGGTGTCTGAGTTCTTGGACCGCATTGACGTATTGCGCTCAGCGCCCGGTGGGGCCGGCGGGGCTTCGCTGTGCCGGGCTCGGGCCCAAGATCACGGGCCCTCGGCCCCTGCGGGGCTGCCCCGTCCCAGAGGCGCCCCGCCAGCCCCACCGGGCGCTGAGCGCAATACGTCAATGCTGCAATGTCTAGAAATGGAGCGCTGCTGTCTTCCGTAATGATGATGCTATCCAGTCCTTCGAGGCTTGGGGCTGGCCGCCGCGCCTGGGATCCGGTGCGGCGCCTCTGCGGCGGGGCAGCCCCACAGGGGCCGAGGGCCCGTG
>DASWPO010000090.1:0-17346 GCA_036404015.1 Bordetella sp.
GTGGGCTGCGGCATGGTGCTGCAGGTCGAGGGCGGCCGTGTCGTCAAGATCGCGGGCGACCCGGACCATCCGGCCAATGCCGGCCGCCTGTGCACCAAGGGCTCGTCCGCCCACACGGCCTTGCATGACGCCGGCCGCCTGCGGGATGCCTATGTGCGCCAGGCGCGCGGGCAGGACCCGGCGCCGCTGCCCATGGCCGACGCCATCGCCGACACGGCCCGCCGCCTGCGCGGCATCATCGATGCGCATGGGCCGGATGCCGTGTCGCTGTATGTGTCGGGCCAGATGTCGATCGAGGCCCAGTACCTGGCCAACAAGCTCGCCAAGGGCTATATCGGCACGCAGTACATCGAGTCCAACTCGCGCCTGTGCATGGCCAGCGCGGGCAGCGGCTACAAGTTGTCGCTGGGCGCCGACGCGCCGCCGGGCTCCTACGAGGACTTCGACCGCGCCGATCTGTTCTTCGTGATCGGCGCCAACATGGCCGACTGCCATCCCATCCTGTTCCTGCGGATGATGGATCGCGTGAAGGCCGGCGCCCGGCTCATCGTGGTCGATCCGCGCCGCACGGCCACGGCGGACAAGGCCCATCTCTTCCTGCAGATCCGGCCGGGCGCCGACCTGGCCCTGCTCAATGGCCTGCTGTATTTGCTGCACGAGGCCGGCCGCGTCGATCCCGGTTTCATCGCCCGGCACACCGAAGGCTGGGACGCCATGCCGGGTTTCCTGGCCGGCTACGCGCCGGACAAGGTGGCGGCCATCACCGGCATTGCCGAGGCCGATATCCGCCAGGCCGCGCAGTGGATCGGCGAAGCGCCCGAGTGGATGAGCTGCTGGACCATGGGCCTGAACCAGAGCACGCGCGGCACCTGGCATACCAACGCGCTGTGCAATCTGCACCTGGCCACCGGCAAGATCTGCCGGCCGGGCAGTGGCCCTTTCTCGCTGACCGGGCAGCCCAATGCCATGGGCGGGCGCGAGATGGGCTATATGGGTCCGGGCCTGCCGGGCCAGCGTTCGGTCCAGGTCGAAGACGAGCGCCGTTTCGTCGAAGCCATGTGGAACCTGCCCGCCGGCACGCTGCGCGGCGAGGGCGGGCAAGGCACGGTGGACATGTTCTCGCGCATGGCCGCGGGCGAGATCAAGGCCTGCTGGATCATCTGCACCAATCCCGTGGCGAGCCTGCCCAATCGCGCCAATGCCGTCGCCGGCCTGCGGGCGGCCGAACTCGTGATCGCGCAGGATGCTTTCCTCGACACCGAAACCAACCGGTATGCGGACATCCTGCTGCCGGGCGCCCTGTGGGCCGAGGACGAAGGCGTGATGGTCAATTCCGAGCGCACGCTCACGCTGATGCAAAAGGCGGTCGAGCCGCCCGGGCAGGCCATGGCCGATTGGCGGATCATTGCCGAAGTGGCCTGCGCCATGGGGTATGGCGATGCCTTTCGCTACGGCAGCGCGGCCGAGGTGTTCGACGAGATCGCGCGCTTTTCCAACCCCAGGACCGGCTACGACCTGCGCGGCGCAAGCCATGCGGCCCTGCGCGAAGGGCCGCAGCAGTGGCCGGTGGCGCCGCAGCGCACGGCGCGGCGCAATCCCATCCGCTACCTCAACGACGGCGTGAGCCAGGCCTTGCGCACCGAGGCCGACGGCAGCGTGCCGCACCTGGCCTTCGCGACGCCCACCGGCCGGGCCCGCTTCTTTGCCCGCCCGCACGGCGAGACGGCCGAGCGGACCTCGCCGGACTTTCCCATGGTCTTCAACCCGGGGCGCTTGCAGCACCAGTGGCACACCATGAGCAAGACGGGCAAGGTGGCCATGCTCAACAAGCTCAACCCCGCGCCTTTCGTCGAGATCCATCCGGCCGACGCCCTGGCCCTGGGCATCGCGGCCCGGGACCGCGTCGAGGTCCGCTCGGCGCGCGGCCGCGCCGTGCTGCCGGCCGTGGTGACCGGGCGCGTGCGCCCGGGCAACTGCTTCGCGCCCATGCACTGGGGCGATGTGTACGGCGAAGACCTGTGCGTGAACGCCGTGACCAACGACGCGGTCGATGCCGTGTCGCTGCAGCCCGAAATCAAATTCAGCGCGGTCTCGCTCAGCCGTGTCGAGACGCCTGCGGTCGCGCCAGGCGTCGGCCCCGCGACGGCCGTATCCGTTGCGGCGCGCGACGCCGCAGCGGCCCAGGAAGCCCCCATGCCGTCCATCGATCAGTTCGCCTCCCTGCTCGGTCTTGCCGAGTCGGCCGCGCCAAAACTCGGCGCAGCCGAAAGCACCTATCTTTCGGGGTTCATCAACGGCTTGCGCATGAGCGCGGCCGGTCTGGCGGGCACGGTGCCGGCCCTGCCGGCCAATGCGCCCTTCCCGCCCGAGACGCGGTTGTGGGTCGACGGCTTGCTGGCGGGCCTGTTCAGCCGCGCCGGGCCCGCCCAGGCGGAGCCCGCGCCGCAAAGCGCGCGCATCCTGCGCGCGCGGCCCAAGGTGCAGTTGCTGTGGGCCTCGCAGACCGGCAATGCCGAGTCGCTCACCGAGCGCTACGCCACGCAGCTGATGCAGTCCGGTTTCGAGATACGCATGGCCTGCATGTCGGACTTTCCCGCGGCCAATCTGGCGAAGGCGCAGTACGTGCTGCTGATGAGCAGCACCTTCGGCGACGGCGATCCGCCGGACAACGGCCAGGACTTCTGGGCGGACCTGCAGGCGGCGCAGGCGCCGCACCTGGACGGCGTGCGCTACGCCGTGCTGGCCTTCGGCGACCGGAACTACGATCAATTCTGCGGGCATGGCCGCCATCTCGACGAACGCCTCGCCGCCCTGGGCGCCAGCCGGATCATGGACCGTGTGGACTGCGACGCCGAATACCAGGCCGATGCTGACAAGTGGCTGGAACATGTCATCGTCCGCATCAAGGAAGAGGATGCCGCGCATCATGCGGTTGGCGCGTCCGGCATGCCTGCGGCCGGGACGGTGCCGACCAGGGCGCAGCCTGCCGCGGCGCGCTTGGTGGGCAACCGGCGCCTGAACCTGCCGGGCGCCATGAAGGACACGCGCTATATCGCCTTGGCGGCCTCGAACCTGGAGTACGAAGCCGGTGACGCCCTGGGGGTATGGCCCGGCAATTGCCCGGCGCTGGTCGACGAGATCCTGGCATCGACCCGCCTTGCGGCCGACGCGGCCGTCACGTTGGAGGGGCTGGGCGAGATGCGCCTGGGCGACGCCCTGGGCCGGCACCTGGACATCACCCGTCCGCAGGCGCAGGCGCTTGCCTTCCTGGCGCGGCGCGGCAAGCACGCTGCCCTCGAGGCGTTGCTGAGCGGCGAGCGCAAGGCCGAGCTCAGGCAGTGGCTATGGGGCCGGCAGTTGGCGGACGTGCTGCACGAGTACCCGGCCGAATTGTCGGCGGCCGAGCTGGCGGCCATGTTGCATCGCCTGCAGCCGCGCTTGTATTCCATCGCTTCCAGTCCGGCCGCGCATCGCGGCGAGGTGCATCTCACGGTGTCGGCCGTGCGCTTCAACAACGGCCGGCACGAGCGCAAGGGCGTGGCCTCGACCTTTCTGGCCGACCGCGCCGGCGAGGCGGATGTGCCGGTCTTCGTGCAGAAATCCGCCCATTTCCGCCTGCCCGCCAGCGGCGACGCGCCCGTCATCATGGTCGGCCCGGGCACCGGCATCGCGCCGTTCAGGGGCTTCCTGCACGAGCGCCGCGCGGCCGGCGCGCGCGGGCGCAACTGGCTCTTTTTCGGCGAGCGCAGCGCGCGGACCGATTTTTACTATCGCGACGAAATCGCGGCCATGCGGGACGATGGCTTTCTTACCCGCCTGGACCTGGCCTTCTCGCGCGACCAGGACGAGAAGATCTACGTGCAGGACCGTATGCGCGAGCGCGGCGCGGAGCTCTGGGCCTGGCTGGAAGCGGGGGCGCATTTCTATGTGTGCGGCGATGCCTCGCGCATGGCCAAGGATGTGGATGCGGCGCTCAAGGCCGTCGTGGCCCGGCATGGAGGCATGGACGAGGAGCAGGCCGGCGAGTATGTGGCCCGTTTGTCGCGGGAGCGCCGCTATGCGCGCGACGTGTATTGAGGCAATTGTGACAAACCATGTTCGCGGCGAGGGGCGGCCCGCCCCATTGACACGGACTGAAATTTTTGCCCCGGGCCGCCAGGCTTGCCGTCCGGAACTCCCACCTATACTGACCGTCCAAACCTCATACATCCGGACCTTGCCGGATTTCTGCCGAGCAGATTTTCCACCAACCCCTCGGCTTAGGAGTGCACGATGAAACCGATCCTGAAAACCGCCGCCGTTGCCGCGCTTGCCGTGAGCCTGGCTTCGGTCAGCATGAGTGCCAATGCCTGGGGACGCTACCACCATGGCGGTGGCGGTCCGGGTTGGGCCGTGGGCGCCGCCGTGGGCGCCGTGGTCGGCCTGGCCGCCGCGACGGTCGCCGGCGTGGCCAATACCGCGACGGCCGTCGTGGCGCCGGCGCCGGTCTACGCGCCCGCGCCGGGCTATTACGCGCCGGCTCCCGTCTATGCCGCGCCGCCGCCGGTGGTCTACGCCCAGCCCGCGTACGTGGCGCCGGGCTACTACGCGCCGGTCGTCGTACGCCCGCGCGTGTACGTGCCGTATTGATCCGCGCGTATTGATGGTTTTACCGGGTGGCAGCCTGCGGGCTTGCCATCAGGCCCAAACAAAAGGGCTGGCCTTCGCGGGCCAGCCCTTTTTGTTGGTCGCGGGCCGCGGCGCGGCCCGGCCGGCGGTCACGCCGTCGGATGCACGGCGTTCTTGCGGTAGAACCACAGGGTCGCCAGCAGTCCGCACAGCGCGGAGAAGCTCATCCAGTAGCCGGGGGCGGCATGGTCGTTGGTGTACTGGATGAGTGCCGTCGAGATGGCCGGCGTGAAGCCGCCGAAGATGGCCGTGGCCAGGCTGTAGGCGATCGAGAAGCCCGCCACGCGCACGCGCTGCGGCATGACTTCGGCAAGTGCCGGAATCATCGCGCCGTTGTAGATGCCGTACAGGAACGACAGCCACAGCAGCACGCCGAGCATGCGGTCGAACGAGGGCGCGGCGGCCAGGTAGGTCAGCGCAATGTACGAAGTGAGGATGGTCAGCACCGTCATCGTGACCAGCACGGGCTTGCGGCCGATGCGGTCGCTGAGCGCGCCGCCGATGGGCAGCCAGATGAAGTTGGAGATGGCCACGAACAGGGTCACGATCAGGCTGTCGGAGGTGCTGAGCTTGAGCACCGACCTGCCGAAGGTGGGCGCGTACACGGTGATCAGGTAGAAAGCGGTGGTGGTCATGGCCACCAGCAGGGCGCCCGCCAGCATGGTGTCCCAGTCTTTCAGCAGCGCGGCGGCCACTTCGCCCAGGGAAGGGCGCGGCTGGTGCGCGCGAGCGGCGAATTCCTGGGTTTCTTCCATGCGGCGACGCAGCATGAAGATCAGCGGGATGATCAGGCAGCCCACGAAGAAGGGCACGCGCCAGCCCCAGGCGGCGATCGTGGCCGAGTCCATGGAGACGTTGAGCGCATAGCCCAGCAGCGCGGCGACCATGATGGACACCTGTTGGCTGCCCGACTGCCAGGCCGTGAAGATGCCTTTCTTGCCGGGCGAGGCCATTTCGGCCAGGTACACCGACACGCCGCCCAGTTCGGCGCCCGCCGAGAAGCCTTGCAGCAGGCGGCCGATGAGCACCAGCAGCGGAGCCAGCATGCCGATGGTTTCGTAGCCGGGCACGAAGGCGATGAGGATGGTGCCCAGCGCCATCAGGCTCAGCGTGGTGATGAGGCCCTTGCGGCGGCCGACCCTGTCGATGTAGGCGCCGAGGATCACCGCGCCCAGGGGACGCATCAGAAAGCCCACGCCAAACACGGCAAAGGTCGACATCAGCGAGGTGAAGTCGTTGCCGGTGGGGAAGAAGACATGCGAGATCTGCGTCGCATAGAAACCGAACAGGAAAAAGTCGAACTGTTCGAGGAAGTTGCCGCTCGTCACGCGAACCACCGCGCGGATCAGGTCCCAGGCAGATCGATGGCTGCCTACGGTCGGTTGCTGCTGCATGTTTTTGTCCTTTGATTTGGAATAGGTGCAGAACGGCGCAAGGTTACACCAGCGCTGCGGCGCAGAGTGCTGCATCGCAACGGCTTCGCGTGATTCAGAATATTGAAAGCAAGCGTGGGGAATCCGCCTTTCTGCATGGGTAAACCCCCTCTGTATTTTTGGCGCCAAAATGTTCTAGCATTTTCCGTTTTCCGTCTTCTCCCTATTGATGCGCCGGGTGCCGGCGCACCGGACTCCATGACCCAGATTACGCAATTCCCCTTTGTTTCCGTTTCCGGCAAGCCCGAAGCCCGCGGCCGCGCCTACGGCCAGCAGGCGGCCGGCCGCGTGCGCAAGAGCGCGGCCATGTACGGCCAGACCCTGGTCGAGCTCGGCTACGACGCCATGGCGCGCAGCGAGCTCGTCAAGCACTTCGCGCGCGAGATCGAGAACTTCGCGCCGCACTACCTGGAAGAGATGCGCGGCATCGCGGCCGGGGCCGACGTGCCCTTTGAAGACATCGTCATGGTCAACGCCCGCACCGAGGTCGTGGCCAAGGCGCGGGCCGACAAGAAAAAAGCGGCCGAGCTGGAACCCGGCGACGGCTGCACGGGCGCGCTCATCCTGCCCACGCGCTCGGCCGGCGGCAACCTGATCCACGGCCAGAACTGGGACTGGCGCGCCGAATGCGCGCAGACGTCCATCGTGCTGCGCATCCGCAACGACGACGGCCCCGACATGCTGACCTTCGTCGAGGCGGGCGGCCTGGCGCGCAGCGGCTTAAACAGCGCCGGGGTGTCCATCACGGCCAATTACCTGGAATGCGAACGCGACTTCCGCCAGCTGGGCGTGCCGCTCTCGCTCATCCGCCGCAAGGTGCTCGAGCAGCAGCACTTCGCGCTGGCGATCAAGGCCGTGGCGACGACGCCCAAGTCCTGCTCGAACAACATCATGATCGGCATGGCCCAGGGCTTCGGCATCGACTTCGAATGCACCACCGACGAGGCTTTCCCCATCTACCCGGGCAGCGACGATCTCATCGTGCACGCCAACCACTGGGTCAGCGAAGTCGCCCTGTGCAAGCTGCGCGACACGGGCCGCGCCAGCACGCCGGAGAGCCAGTACCGCGACTGGCGCGTGCGCCGCCTGCTCAACGAGCAGGACAAGCTCACGCGCGAGGATCTCAAGCGCGCGCTGTTCGACGATTTCGGCACGCCGTACTCGGTGTGCCGCCCGCCGCGCCCGGGCAGCCACGACAATATTTCCGCCTCGGTGGCGATGGTGGTCATGGAGCCCGCGCTGGGGCTGATGGAAGTCGCGCCCCTGCCGGCCCTGAACCGCGCCTTCACCCGCTACAGCCTGACCGCGGAGCCCGAGCTGCTGGCTGCCTGAGTCCCGCGATTCCGCATTCGCCCTGCGCGCCCGCGCATACCTGGAGAGCATGCTGCATATGAAAGGAAAATTTCTGTGGCCCGCGCTGGCGCTGGCATGGGGCCTGGCGGCCGCCGGCGGCGTCCAGGCATCCACCCTGCGCATTTCGATGACGGCGGACATCCGTTCTTCCGAGCCCGGCGTCAACCGCGACAACAACAGCGATTCCGTGGTGATGCACGTGGTCGAAGGCCTGGTGGCCTACGGTGAAGACGCGGCGGTGCGGCCGCTGCTGGCCAAGTCGGTCGAGGTCAGTCCGGACGGCCTGAGCTACACCTTCACGCTGCGCGAGGGCGTGAAGTTCCACAACGGCGCCGCGCTGACCTCGGCCGACGTGCTGTGGACCTGGCAGCATGACATGCGGGCGGGGTCGGGCTGGCGCTGCGCCAGCGAGTTCGACGGCCATGGCGTGTCCAAGGTCGTCGGCGTGCAAACGCCCGATGCCGGCACGGTCGTGTTCCACCTCGACAAGCCCAACGGCTTGTTCCTGGACACGCTGGCCCGCACGGATTGCGGCGGCACCGGGATTCTCAACAAGGACTCGGTCAAGGCCGACGGCAGCTGGGACAAGCCCATCGGCACTGGCCCCTTCATGTTTGGCGATTGGGTGCGCGGGCAGTATGTCAGCCTGCGGAAATTCGCCGACTATGCCAATCGGGGCGGCAAGCCCGACGGCTACACCGGCTCGAAGCGGCCGCTGGTCGACGAGGTGCGCTTCATGGTCATCCCGGACGAGGCCACGGTCAAGGCGGCCTTGCAGCGCGGCGACATCGACATCATCGAACCGCTGGACAACAACGACGTGGCGGTCCTGCAGAAGGAGCCCGGCATCAAGGTGGCGCAGGCGCCGGTGATGAGCATGACGGCCTTGCTGATGCAGACCCAGGATCCGCTGCTGCAGAACGTCAAGCTGCGCCAGGCCATCGCGCATGCGCTCGATTACGGGCAGATCGCCGCGGCATCCAGCGACAACCTGGATACGCCCAACAATTCGGTCGTGCCGCGCAGTTCGTCGTACTACGGCAGCACCCAGCAACAAGGCTGGAACTACGACCCCGGACTGAGCAAGCGCCTGCTGGCCGAGGCCGGCTACCACGGGCAGGAGCTGGTCATCCTGACCAACAAGAACTATCCCTCGTCGTATGACGCCGCCGTGGTCATGCAGGCCATGCTGCAGTCGGCGGGCATCAACGCCACGCTGTCGGTGATGGAGTGGGGCACGCAGCTCGACCGCTACAACAGCGGCAAGTACCAGCTGATGAGCTTTCCATATTCGGCTCGGCTGGATGCGGCGCTGAACTACGAGATGCTGACCGGCGACAAAACCCGGCAGCCGCGCAAGGTGTGGGACAACCCCCAGGCCATCGAGCAGATCCGGTCGGCCCAGACCGAGACCGACCGGGCCAAGCGCCAGGCCCTGTTCGACCAGCTGCACAACGAGTTTCTGGCCGACGTGCCGTCCATCCCGCTCTTTAACGGCTTGGACATCGCCGCGTTCCGCGACAATATCAAGGGCTACCAGCCCTGGTCGGTGAAAAAGCCCAGGGCGTGGGAAGTGGAGAAGACCGGGGGTTGACTTATCGGGCGACGCGGGTGTCCCACGCCAGCGGCTTGCCTTCCCACACGGAGAAGCCCTGCACCCGCTTGCCCACGCCCCAGGCTTCCGCGCCGTTGTACAGGATCAGCAGCGGCGTTTGTTCCAGCATCAGGGCATGCAGCTGGTCGAACAGGGCCTGGCGCTTGGCCGGGTCGGACTCCAGGAAGCTGGCGTCGATCAGCTTCTGGGCTTGCGGGTCGTCCCACACCTTGCGCGGCTGCTTGGCCTTGGGGCCCGCGAACTGTTCATAGCTCAGGGCCGGATCCAGCCGGGACGAGTACGAGAACGAGCTGATCTGGTATTTGCCGCTGTTGTAGCGGTCGAGCTGCGTGGCCCATTCCAGCACCTCGATCTGGGCGTTGATGCCGACCGCCTGCATCATGGCCTGGGCCATGACCGCCACCTGGTAGCTCGGCACGTGGGCGCGCTTGTTGGCGTAGATCACGATGGGCTCGCCCTTGTAGCCGGCTTCCTTCAGCAATTGCTGGGCGCGGGCGGGATCGTACTTGTAGGCCTGCTTCTGCGTCGCGCCGTAGTAGGCCGACGTGGCGCTCACGGCCGAGGCATTGGCTTGGCCCAGCCCTTCCGAGGCCGCCTCGACGATCTGGGGGATGTCCAGCGAGGTCGCGATGGCCTGGCGCAGCTTGACGTTCTGCAGCAGCGGGTCCTGGGTCTGGAACAGCAGGGTGTGCTTGGTGGCGTCGTGCGTGGGCAGTACGCCGACCTTGTCGTCGCCCTTGAGCTCGATGGCGTCGGAAGGCATGATCTCGCCGGCATCGATGGCGCCCGAGAGCAGGCCGGCCTTGGCGGCCGAGGGGTCCGGCACGACCAGGAACTTGACCTCGTCGACCCGCGGCTGCTTGGCGCCCACATAGCCGTCGGGCTTGTCGCCGGCCGAGGGCGAGACGTAGTCCTTGAAGGCCGACAGCAGCACGTATTCGCCGTGCTTCCACTCCTTGAACATGAAGGGGCCGGTGCCGACGGGCTTGTCCCAGCTGCCGTCGGCCTTGACCGAATCCTTCTGCAGGATGGCGGTCATGCCGCAGTCGGTGCGCGCCAGCGAGTCGAGGAATACGGCCGACTTTTTGTTGATCTTCATGACCACGGTGTCCGCGTCGGGCGCGGACACGTCGGTGACCTTCAGGTCGCCGTGGCCGTCGAAATCGGCGCGGCAGCGCCAGTCGGTCTTCGGGTCCATGTAGCGCTGCCAGTTCCACAGCACGTCGGCCGAGGTCAGCGCGGCGCCGTTGTGGAACTTCACGCCCTCGCGCAGTTTGAAGGTGTAGGTCAGGCCATCTTCGGAAACGTCCACCGACTTGGCCAGCAGCGGCCCCACCGTGCCGTCGCCGCGATAGCCCACCAGGCCCTCGACGATGTTGAGCACCACGCCGTCGGTCGTGTCGTCGCGGTTGACGCCCGGGTTGGTGGAGCGGATGTCGGCCGGCTCGGCGACGACGAGCTGGGCGGCCTGGGCCGGCAGGGCGGCGGCCAGCGCCAATGCCAGGAGGGCGGGGGCAAGGATCTTGGGCGAGCGGACGGTAGTCATGCGGGAGACTCCTCAGGAGACGTTTTGGCGTATGTGGGCGGCGATGATCTTCTGCAGGCGCTTGATATCGCGGGCCTCCAGGGCATCGACCATGTCGAGGTGTTCCCGGGCCGAGGTTTCGATGCGCCCGCGCCTGCGGGTGGCCCATTGCGAAGTGGGCGCCGAAGGCGCGCGCGAACGGATTTCCAGGATCAGGGCAGCCAGTTCGCGGTTGCCGCACAGGTCGTACATGGCGGCATGGAATGCCAGGTTGACTTCGTACAGTTCCATCAGGGTGCCGTTTTGCAGCAGCTTGACAAAGCGCTCGGCCAGGGCGCGCAGGGCGCGCACCTTGGCGGCCGTGACGTTGGGCATCAGGTCGGCGGCGGCGCCGGTCTCGAGCAGTACCCGTATGTCCTGGATCTGCTCGTGCCGCTCCGTGGTCACGGTGTGAACGTGATAGCCGCGGTTGGGAAAGTGCATCACCAGGCGTTTGGCGGCGAGATGGTCGAGCGCGCGCCGTATTTCCAGGCGCGTGGCGCCGTAGCGTTCCTGCAGGTCTATCTGCTTGAGCCAGACGCCGAGGCCGAATGTGCCCGATTGAATGTCGCGGGCAATGCGGTCGATGAGTCCGGTCGAGTCGGTCTTGGTCTTGGACATGGTGGGTTCACGCGGGCGTGGATTGTCTGGGCAGCCTATTGTTATAGACGCCATTTCAGGCGCACGCCGCCTGTCTCGGTGGGTTCCAGCGCGGGGATCGCGGACAGCAGGGTGCGGGTGTAGTCTTCCTTGGGGTGGTCGAATACCTCGTCGCGCGCGCCTTCCTCGATGATGCCGCCGTCCTTCATCACCACGACGCGGTCGGCCACCTGTTCCACCACGCCCAGGTCGTGGCTGATGAACAGGCACGAAAAGCCGTGCTTCTCCTGCAGGTCGGCGAACAGGTCCAGCACCTGCGCGCGCACGGTCACGTCCAGCGCCGAGACCGGCTCGTCGGCGATCACGAAGGCCGGCCGGCGCACGATGGCCCGGGCGATGGCCACGCGCTGGCGCTGCCCGCCCGAGAGTTCATGGGGAAAACGGCCGGCATAGTCGGCGCCCAGGCCCACTTCGCTCAGCACCTCGTCGACGCGGCGGCGCTTGGCGCCGGCATCCAGGCCGGGGACGATGCGCAGGCCTTCGCCCACCAGCTGACCGATGGTCATGCGCGGGTCCAGCGACGAGTACGGGTCCTGGAACACCATCTGGCAATTGAGGCGGTAATCGTTCCAGTCGGCCGAGTGCCTGGCCACGGGACGGTCGCGGAACAGGATCTGCCCCGCGGTCGGCGCCAGCAGGCCGGCGATCGCGCGGCCCAGCGTGGTCTTGCCCGAACCCGAGCCGCCCACCACGGCCACGACCTCGCGCGGCCTGACCTGCAGGCTGATGCCCTGGAGCGCCCGGTAGCGGGGCGTGCGCGAGAACAGGCGCTGGCGGCCGGCATAGTCCACCACCAGGTCCTTGACCTCGACGATGGGTGTTTCCCGCGACAGCGGCCTGGCCGGCGCGCGGCGCGTCATGGCGTCGAGCAGCTTGCGCGTATAGGGATGCGCGGGCCGGGCCAGGATGTCGCGGGTCGAGCCGGTTTCCAGCACCTGCCCATGCTGCATGACCACCATGCGCTCGGTGTAGCGCGCCACCATGGGCAGGTCGTGGCTGATCATCAGCACGGCGGTGTTGTGCTCGCGGGTCAGGTCCACCAGCAGCTCGAGCACGTCGCGCTGCACCACCGCGTCCAGCGCGGTGGTGGGCTCGTCGGCGATCAGCAGGGCGGGCTCCAGCAGCATCACCGAAGCCAGCATCATGCGCTGGCGCATGCCGCCGGAGAACTCGTGCGGCCAGGCCTGCATGGCGGCCTTGGGGTCGCGGATGCCCACGCGCGCCAGCATGTTCCGGATGCGTTCGAGGCGCTCGGCGCGGCTCATCTTGCGCCGATGCAGCGCCAGGCCTTCCTCGAGCTGCCGGCCCACGCTCATGGACGGGTTGAGCGAGGTCATCGGTTCCTGGAACACCATGCCGATGCGCGCGCCGCGCAGCTGGCGCAGCGTCGCGGGCTTGGCCAGGGTAATGTCCTGGCCCTCGAAAAGCAGGGTGCCGCCGGCGCGCACCAGCGGCGGCGGCGTGAGGCCGATGATGGCGCGCGCCGCCTGCGTCTTGCCGCTGCCGGATTCGCCGACCAGGCCGACGAATTCGCCCGGGGCGACGTCGAAGGACACCTTGCTGACGATCTCGCGGCCGCCCTGGCCGACGGTCAGGGTGAGGTCCGATACGGAGACCAATGTCTTCATGTTGCCCGCTTGGCCCGGCGCATTCATCGCGACCCCCGCATGCGAGGATCGAGGCGGTCGCGCACGGCGTCGCCCAGCAGGTTGATGCCGAGCAGGGTCAGCGCGATCGACAGGCCGGGAAAGATCGACAGATAGGATGCCTGGGCCATGAAGGGCCGCGCGGCGGCCAGCATATTGCCCCAGGTGGGCGCCGGCGGCGGCACGCCCAGCCCCAGGAAGGACAGGGCGCTCTCGGCCAGGATGACCCAGCCGAACATCGAGGTGGCCAGCACGGTCAGGGGCGCCACGCAATTGGGCAGGATGTGGCGGCACAGGGTGTAGAGCTCGGAATTGCCCAGCACGCGCGAGGATTCGATGAACTCCTTTTCCCGCAGCGACAGCACGGTGCCGCGCACGATGCGGGTGACCGAGGGCGTATAGGCCAGGCTCAGCGCCAGGATGATGCCGTACTTGTTGGCGCCGAACACGGCCAAGAGGCCGAGCGCCAGCAGCAGGCCGGGAAAGGCCAGCAGCGCATTGATGAACGCCATGATGATGCGGTCGGTCCAGCCGCGCACGAAGCCGGCGATCGCGCCGATCAGGGTGCCGGCGACGACGGCGCAGCTCACGGTGAGCAGGCTGATCCAGACGCTGATCGAGGCGCCGGCCATGAGCCGGGACAGCTCGTCGCGGCCGAATTCGTCGGTGCCCAGGGCGAAGGCGCCGCCAGGCGGCTTGAGGCGGGAAATGAAGTTGAGCTTGAGCGGGTCGTGCGGCGTCCAGACCACGCCCAGGACGGCGGCGACGATCAGGAGGCCGACCAGCACGCCGCCCAGCAAGGCATTGGCCGCGATGCGTTTTCTTTTCCGCAAGTTTTTCATTCCGCGGCCACTCTCGGATCGAAGATGGGGTAGAAGAGGTCGACGATCAGGTTCACCACCACGTAGACCACGCCCACGAACAGCAGGCAGCCCTGGATGACCGGGTAGTCGCGCGCGAAGATGGCGTCGACCAGCAGCCGGCCCAGGCCGGGCAGGGTGAAGACGGTCTCGACCACGGCGATGCCGCCCAGCAGGTTGCCCAGCACCAGGCCGATCAGCGTCCAGGTGGGGCCGAAGGCATTGCGCAGGGCGTGGCGCAGCAGCACGGTGGATTCGGGCAGGCCCTTGGCGCGGGCGTGCGTGATGTAGTCCAGGCGCAGCACTTCCAGCGTGCTGGCGCGCGACATGCGCAGCATCACGCCGATCTCGTGCAGGAACAGGGTGGCGATGGGCATGGCCAGATACAGGGCGCCCGCTTTCCAGTCCGTGCCCAGCGAAACATAGCCCACCACCGGCAGCCATTGCAGCTTCAGGCCGAACAGGATCAAGAGCAGCAGGCCCAGCCAGAAGGTGGGCAGCGACACCAGCAGCGTGGCCGTGCCGACCAGCAGCAGGTCGGGCGCCTTGTTCTGCTTCCACGCGGCGATCATGCCGGCCGGCACGGCCACCAGCACGGCCAGGATGACGGCCACGACCACCACGCGGGCGCTGATCAGGAAGCGTTCCCATACCAGCGGCAGCACGGGCTGGCCGGTGGTGATGGAGAGGCCCAGGTCGCCATGCAGCATGCGGGTGAACCAGATGCCGAACTGGGTGCTCCAGGGCTGGTCCAGGCCCAGCCGGGCGCGCAGCTCGGCCAGGGCGGCGGGCGTGGCGAGGTCGCCCAGCATCAGCTGGGCCGGGTCGCCGGGGATGAGGCGGATCATCACGAAGACCGCCACGGCCACGATGAGCAGCGTGGGGATGGCCATGGCGATGCGGGACAGGGCAAAGCGCAGCATGGCCGCTCCTACTCGGTGCCGGCGGCGGCTTGCCGCGCCGGACGCGGGACGGATGGGCGCATCAGCGCCCGGCCTCGCGTCGCTTGCGCAGTTCGCCCGCCAGAAAGTCCTGGACGGCGCCGACGGCTTTCATGCCGTCGTGCGGCATGTTGTCGATCAGGTCCAGCGTGACCGCGACACCGGCCGCCTCGAAAGAGCGGCGCAGCGTCTCCATCCGTTCGGGCCGGGTCTTGCCGGCGTCGTTGGCGCCGGGCATGTAGAACTTGCCGCCTTCGCGGTGGGTGATTTCCCAGGTCTCGAGATCGGCCTTGCCCACCACCATGTGCACGGCCATCCGGCGCAGCGCGTCCAGGTCGATGGACTTGCCGAAGCGGGCCTGCACATCGCGCGTGCCCACCCACCAGTCCTGCTGCGGGTCGAGCAGCGTCACCGAACCCGGCGCGCCGATGGACACGGCCCACAGCTTTTCCGGGTGCAGCAGGGCGAAGCGGTTGACGAACTGGCCGCCGCCGGAATAGCCGAACAGCGAGAACGTCGGGAATTGCAGGCCGAATCGCTCGCCCACTTCGTCCACCATGTCGAGCAGGATGTCGTCGTAGCGGATGTCGCCCTCGCGCAGCTGCTTGAAGCCGTCGCGGTTGCCGTCGCCCAGCACGCCGGCCGGGAACAGGGGGCACAGCACGATGCAGTCGTTCCAGCGGGCGAACTCGGCGAAGGCGTCGCGGTACTCGACGAAGGCGCGGCCGGTGCCGTGCACGATCACGACCATCTCCATGGGGTGGCGGGCGCTGTCGAGGTGGGGCGGCACGTAGGTGCAGTAAGAGAACCGGGCGTCGCGGCGCGAGGCGTAGATGATGCTGTTGCCCAGGTCGTAGAGCGCGCTGGCGCGGTCGATGGGCTTGGAAGTGGTCTGGGGCATGGCTGATGTCCGGGGTACAGGCAGGGGCCTGGGAAAAATCTTCACCTAAATTGGCGCCAATTTTAAGAAGGCGGCGCGCCTGGCGACAGCCGGGGAATCCCCTAGACGACCGTCCGGCACTTGATGCCGGCGGCGTTGTGTCTTCTACTAGTGTCCCCCGTCCGCAACGTATCCATTCCATGAAAGCCGTATTCATCGACGCCAACGAACCCATGGTCGAAATCGCCCGGCGCCTGCACCAGGCTGGCGAGTTCGATCTGGTCGTCCACGACAATCCCGACATCAAGCCCGAGGAGGTGCCCGGCCTGCTCGACGGCGCGCCCATCGTCATCATCGACCACACCTACCTGCCCACCGACGTGGCCAGGCGCTGCGCGGGCCTCAGGCACGTCGTGTTCCTGGGCACGGGCGCGCGCTCGTACATGAACCCCGAGGAGCTGGCCGAGCTGGGTGTCGCCGTGCACATCATCAAGGGCTATGGCGACACGGCCGTGGCCGAATGCGCCTTCGCGCTGATGTGGGCGGCGGCCCGCGAGCTGGCCAATATGGACCGCGGCATGCGGGCCGGCAATTGGCTGCGCACCGAGGGCATGCAGCTCACCGGCAAGACGCTGGGCCTGGTGGGCTTCGGCGGCATCGCCGCCGAGATGGCCCGCCTGGCGCTCGGCGCGGGCATGCAGGTCGTGGCCTGGAACCGCACGCCCAAGGCGCATCCCGGCGTCGCCTTCGTCCCGCTGGACGAACTGCTGGCCGCGAGCGATGTGGTGTCGCTGCACCTGCTGCTCAATGACGAGACGCGCGGCATGTTCTCGGCCCGGCGCATCGCGCAGATGCGCGACGGCGTCATCCTGGTGAACACGGCGCGCGCCGCGCTGGTCGACCAGGACGCCATGCTGGCGGCGCTGGCCAGCGGCAAGATCCGCCATGCCGGCATCGACGTCTACGAGGTCGAGCCCGTGCCGGCCGACCACCCCCTGCTCAAGGTGGCGAACGTCACCCTGTCGTCGCACTCGGCCTTCCGCACGCCGGAAGCCAGCGACAACCTGATCGAGGCGGCCTTCGCGCACTGCCGCCGCATCGTGGCGCAAGGCGCCTAGGCGGCGCCGTTCAGGTGCGCTTCAGTCCGGTGACGTGCAGCGTCTGCCGGATGGCGAAGCCGATCTGCTCGTACAGGGCGATGGCCGGCGCGTTGTCGGCGAAGGTGTGCAGCATGGGCACGATGCCCTGCGCGATCTGGCGGTGCATCAGCGTCAGGATCAGGTCGCGCGCATAGCCGTGGCCGCGGTGTTCGGGATGCACGCAGACCGCGCTGATCTCCACCTGGCCGGCCAGCCGCATGCGTTCGCCGGCCATGGCCACGAGCCGGCCGTTCGAGCGCACGCCCAGATAGGTGCCCAGTTCCACGGTGCGCTCGGCAAACGGGCCGGGCTTGGTGAGGGCGACCAGCTCCTGCATGGCCGGGGCGTCCGCGGCCGTGAGCGGTACGAAGTCGTGCCTGCCCGAAGGCTGGGCGGGCAGGCGCGTGGCCACCATCTGGTAGCCGCTGGCCGAGATCTGGACGGACAGGCCGGCAGGCGGGGTCAGGGCTTGGGTCGTGAACAATACGCCGACGTGCTCGGGCCCCAGCAGCGCGCGCAGCGCGGCGTAGGATTCGGGGGAAGTGTCCCGCATGGCGACGAAAGGCGCGATGTCGACCGGATAGCGC
>DASWPO010000091.1:0-3435 GCA_036404015.1 Bordetella sp.
CCTGGCTGCATCGGCCCCAGCACGCCGCCACGCTGGCCGGCCCGGAGGCCAAGCTGGCCGCGAAGGTGCTGCCCCTGGCCCAGGCCGGCGTCTACGACCCGCCCTGGGTGCGCGACATCGCCCGCGTCCTGGGCGAGCCCGAGGAGCGCGTGCGCCAGCTCCTGCGCAAGCTCCTGCGCCGCGGCGAGGTGGCCCAGGTGGTCAAGGACCTGTTCTATCACCGGGAACATATCGACGCCCTGGCGGCGCTGGTGGCGACGCTGTGCGCGCAAAAAGGCAGCGTGCAGGCGGCCGACTTCCGCGATGTCGTGGGACTGGGCCGCAAGCGGTCGATCCAGATCCTGGAGTTCTTCGACCGGGCGGGCTACACGCGCAGGCTGCGCGACACGCATGTGCTGCGCAGCGACGGCACGGCCTTTCGCGACAAGTAGGCAAGCCGCGGGACGCGCATTTACCCGCTTCTTTACCCGCTATCATTAGGGCCGCCACGGAAGGCATTCGTGCCCGGCGGCACGGCTGGGCTTCAAACCCAGTTGGGGGCGTCAGACGTTCCCAGGTCGGTTCGACTCCGGCTGCCTTCCGCCATCGCGCTAGAGCAGCGCCGTCACCGGGTCGAGGACGGCCGGCTTGGTCCAGTCGAGTGCGCCCAGGTGCCACAGCCGTATCTTGCCATCCCGGTCCACCACGAAGTTGGCCGGCATGCCTACGACCTTCCAATCGCGCACGGCGGCGCCGTTGCGATCCTGCAGCACCAGCCCCTGGATCTGCAGGTGGTCGAGGAAGGCGTCGATCTTCTCGCGCGACTCGGCATTGTTGACGGCCAGCAGGCGCAGGCCATCGTCGGCGCGGCTATCGGCCAGGGCCGACAGGGCCGGGATCTCTTCCTGGCAGGGTTCGCACCAAGTGGCCCAGAAATTCACGATCACCACCAGGCCCAGGAATTCGTCCAGGCCTCGGGTGTGGCCTTCGAGGTCGGGCAGATCGAGCGAGGGCGCCGGGCCGCCTTTCCAGGTGGCCCAGTTGGGGCCGGTGGCCGCCTTGAGCGCGGCATCGGTCGGCCCCTGCGCGGGAGCGGCGAGGGCGCGGGCGGCGGGCACGGCCAGGGCCGCGGCCAGGCCGGCCCGCAGCAGGCGGCGTCTGGGCGCGCTCACGCTGACAGCGGCCGGGCGCTGATCCGGTAGCGGAAGGCGTCCGGATCGAGACTGTCGAGGCGGCCATCGCGGGTTTCGCCGTTGGGGTACATCAGGAAGGGCACGGCGGGCTGCTGCGCGCCCGGCAGCGCGACGTCGTGGCCGTGGTTGTAGGCCACCCAGTTCATCTCCCAGGCGCCGAACAGCATGACGCGGGCGTTGCGCACCTGGGCGTCGGAGGCGGGCAGGTCGCCCGGCGGCTCTTCGAGCATGACCTTGCGCACGTCGGCCGGGTCCACCGGCACCCAGCCGTAGCCGGCCGCATAGAACTCCGCGCGGCAGTGCTGGGCCTTGGTGACGTCGCCCGACTTGCCCAGGCTTTTGTAGCCCAGCTCGGAGTCGGCCACGCGGATGCCGTAGGCATCGCGCGCGGGGATGCCCGCGGCGCGCGCCAGCGCCACGAACAGCGCGTTGATGTCGGCGCATTTGCCGTTGAGATCATTAGCGGTGAGCATGTAGCGCACGTCGCCGGTGCCGCAGCCGCGCGTGGAGGCCGTGCGGCAGGTATTGTCGGCCACCCATTCGTAGATGGCGCGCGCGCGTGCCAGGTCGCCTCGATGGCCGCGCGTGATGCGGTCGGACGTGGCCTTCACGATGCCGTCGGTGGGCAGCAGCGCGGTGGGCTGCAGATAGCGGCGCAGCGCGTCGGCGCTGGCGGGCTTGAAGCCGGGGGCGGGCTGGTCGAGGTCGACGCGGCGGTTGCGGGTCTGGAAGCGGCTGGTCACCACGATGCGGCGCGGCGCGTCCTGCGCATCGGGCCATTGCACGGCCAGCATCTGCACGTCGTAGCCGGGCGCCCGCACCAGTTGCGCCGTGCCGTTGCCTTCGATGTTCCAGGTGGTCTGTGCGCCGCGCTGGTAGGCGGTGTCCTGCGCGAAGGGCACGGGCACCCAGATCTGCGCCTGCTTGCCCGAGTCGCGCACCTGCACTTCGGTGGCGAGTTCAAAGCTGCGCCAGCCGGCCGTCACCGGCGCGGCGTCGGCGCAGCGGTTCAAGCCCAGGCCGCCGGCATACAGCGCCCCGGCGGCAGAAGAAAGACGGAGGAAATTTCGGCGGTCCATGGCAACTCCCACGCACGGTGAAGAAGGTTGAGGAACAGGGCCATTGCATATTGCATCGCGGCAATGCCGCACCGTCGCGGCCCGGGCTCGGGGAGTAATATTCTATCGGGACATATCAGATAGGTGAATGCCATGACTCTTGCCACCGTCGCCCCGGGGCCGCGCCTGACCTCGCTCTCGCACGGCGGCGGCTGCGGCTGCAAGATCGCGCCCGGCGTGCTGTCCGCCTTGCTGGCGCGCTCGTTTGCCGCCGGGCCGTCCCAAGGCAAACATGCCCCCCCGGGGGGGCAGCAAGCCGAAGGCGCGGCGTGGGGGCAACATCCTTCGCCGATGTTCAAGCCCTGCGCCGACCTGCTGGTGGGCAACGAGACGGCCGACGACGCGGCCGTCTACCGCTTGAACGACGAGCAGGCGCTGATCGCCACCACCGATTTCTTCATGCCCATCGTCGACGATCCCTACGACTTCGGCCGCATCGCCGCGACCAACGCGCTGTCGGACGTCTACGCCATGGGCGGCACGCCCATCCTGGCGCTGGCCATCGTGGGCATGCCCATCAACGTGCTGCCCCACGAGGTCATCGCCGAGGTGCTGCGCGGGGGCGAGTCGGTGTGCGCGGAGGCCGGCATCCCGTTGGCGGGCGGCCACTCCATCGATTCGGTCGAGCCCATCTACGGCCTGGCCGCCATGGGCCTGGTGCATCCCAGCCGCGTCAAGCGCAACGCCGACGCGCGCGCGGGCGACGTGCTCATCCTGGGCAAGCCGCTGGGCGTGGGCATCCTGTCGGCCGCGCTCAAGAAAAACCTGCTCGACGAAGCCGGCTATCGCGCCATGATCGAGGCCACCACGATGCTCAACCGGCCGGGCGCGGCGCTGTCCGGGCTGCCGGGCGTGCATGCCATCACCGACGTCACGGGCTTCGGCTTGCTGGGCCATACGCTGGAGATGGCGCGCGGCGCGGGCCTGGCCGCGCATCTGCGCCTGGCCGGGCTGCCCTGGCTGGAGCAGGTGCAGGCCTATGCCGCGCAAGGCGTCGTGACCGGCGCCTCGGGACGCAACTGGGATTCGTACGGCGAGTCGGTGCGCCTGGGCGCGGGGGTGGACGACACCGCCCGCGCGCTGCTCACCGATCCGCAGACCTCCGGCGGCCTGCTGGTGGCCTGCGCCCCGCAGGATGCGGCCCG
>DASWPO010000092.1:0-18839 GCA_036404015.1 Bordetella sp.
AGAGATCGCCGGAGACGGCCATCTCCCATAGCCGTACGGCGACGGTGGAAGGCTGGCCGATCCAGAACGGATTGAGCAGCCAGCGCGCGGATACTTCCCAGATGACGAGGATGGCCACGGCAAACAGGATGCGGCCGGCGAAGACCTTGCCGCTGTCCTCGGATGCGGCCTTCTTGCGGCCGCGCAGCGGGGCCGCTCTCTCGAACTCGGGGGCGTTCAAGGCGCCAGTATGGGTCAGCGACATGGAAACTCCTTCAGCCTTGCGCCGGGCGAACCGGGACTTCCACGGGCAGGTCGTCGCGATTGCCCCACTCGCCCCACGAGCCGGTGTAGTTGCGCGGCGTCCTGAAGCCCGCGAGCTTCAATGCGTAGTACGAGTGCGCCGCGCGCGCGCCGCCGCCGCAATAGGCGACGATTTCGTCGTCGGGTCTGAAGCCGAGCGCCTCATAGGCGGCGCGCAGTTCGGCCGCCGGTTTGAAGCGGCCGTCGGCGCCGATGTTGTCGACGTAATTGCGATGGACGGCGCCCGGGATGGCGCCGTTGCGTCGCGCGCGCTTTTCCTCGCCGTAGTATTCGGCCGGCCGCCGCGTATCGAGAACGCGCAGGCCAGCCTGCCCCAGGCGCGACCGCAATTCGTCGGCGCCGACGACGGCCTGGGCTTGCGCACGCGCAACGAAGCGGCGCGGTGCATAGGGCTGCGCGATTGGCGTCAGCGCGATGTTTTGCAGGTTCGCCAAGCCGCCGTCGAGGATGGACACCGATTCATGGCCCAGGTATTCGAGCAGCCAGGCGGCGCGCGCCGCGCGTGAATCGGAGCGGTCTTCATAGACGACGACGTGTTCGCCGCCGCCCAGCCCCAGCAGCGAGAACAAGGTGGCGTACTGGTTGGCCAGCAGCGCCAGGCCTGCCTCGGAGGTATCGTAATGGGATAGCAGCGATGCGTCGAAATGCCGGGCCCCGGGCAGGTGGCCCTGCCAGTAGTCGGCGGCCGAACGTGTGTCGAGAAACACGACGCCGGGATCATCCAGGTGGCGCTTCACCCATGCGTCATCGACCAAAAACTCTACAGTCATTGCAAAGACCTCTCCAAGCTGAGTCCTGCAATCTACGACGCGTGGCATGGCGCGGCCAATACCGATAACTCATTTGTTTATCCGATTTGCGCCACCTTCCCTGCGGATACTCATCGTGCAAGCTATAAGGAAATAGACAAGCAATCTTTCCATTGCGCGAGCCATGTCGATAGGATGTCAGATCCGGCTTGTTCGATGATGCGTCGCAAGCCTAAAGCCCTGCTCATTACCTTGCCTTTGCTGGAGAGAATCGCCATGTCCACCGTCTTGGAAGAAGCCGAAGCCGCCACAACCCATACGCCTTCATCTCTGGACATCCGGCCGTGGCGGCCTGCGCTGGGCGCCGTCATTCGCGGCCTGCACTATGACGGCCGTCTCCCCGCCGAAACGCGCACCCAGCTCAGGAACGCGCTACGGGAATATGGCGCGCTGGTCTTCGAACCGGGCACCGTCACACCGCAGAACTTCACCGAATTGTTGTCGGAATTCGGCGAAGTGTCGCTTTACGCCGGCCCCAAGACGCCGACTGTCCAAGGCAACTCGCTGGCCAACGTGGTCGATTCGAGCAACAAGCGGCAGGCGCGCAACTTCCTGTGGCACATCGACCAGGCCTTCCGTTCCAACCCGCCGCGCCTGACCGCGCTGTACGGGCACGACGTGCCCGCTTTCGGCGGCGACACCCTGTTCAGCAACGCCATACTGGCCTATGAACGGCTCGACCCGAAATTCGCCGCTTACCTGGAAACGCTGACCGCGGTTCACTACTGGGACGCCACCGGCCACATCGCCGACCGCTTCGACGACCCCGAGGAGGCCGGCCGCCAGCGCGCGCTGAACGCGCCGATCGAAACCCCCATCGTTCGCGTGCATCCGGAAACCGGCCGCAAGCAATTGTTCGTCAACGAGTCCTACACCACCTACATCAAGAACGTCTCGCGCACCACGAGCCAGAACCTGCTCGGCATCCTGTTCGAAGCCATCAAGGAACCCGAGGTCGCGGCGCGCTACACCTGGGTATCGGGCTCGGCCATCCTGTGGGACAACCGCGTGGTGCAGCACCGCGGCGTCGGTGATTTCCCCGGCCAGCAGCGGATCTTCTACCGCGCCTGCGTGCTTTGAGCATCGGCGGCGGCGCTAGGGCCTGGCCTTGAAGCCGCTGGCGATTTGCTTGACCACGGACACGATGATGTCGCGCTGGTCTTGTTCCAGGTCGTCCAACAGTTCCGCAATGTGCCGCGCTTGATCGCGCAGGCGGCTCGAGGCGTCGACAATCAGGGCCTCCATCTCGCAATCCATGATTTCCGCCAGCTCGGCCAGGCGCACGATGGATGGCACGGTCACGCCCGTTTCAATTCTCGAGACGGCTTCCCGGCTGATGCCCAGCGCCTCCGCCACGGCTTCCTGCGAAAGGCCCGCCACGTCGCGCTTGGCGGCGATGGTCTTTCCTATGGCCTTGATCAGGGCTGTTTTCTGGCGTTCTTCCATCTGCGGTGTCGACCTGTTTGCGCACGAGCGTAATGGTCGAGGTCGCACGGAAGAATTCACATGACTTGAAAAGTCGTTATGTGACGTTTAAGATCACAAGATGATTTCATCTTGGTGGAAATCGGTGCAAGAACCGGAAACGCACGAATCCCATGGATCAGCAAAGCAAAAAATCCCGACGGCTTGCCTATGCCGCGCAGCAGTCGGCAATCGATAAAGAAATAAGCCGGCTGAAGAAAAAAGCCGAATTGTTGCGGATCAGGCGGCGCAAGCCCATCATTGCCCAGATCGTTGGCGCGATGCTCAATTTCGATATCTCGCCCCAGGACATCGCCGAGGCCTACCGGACGGGCAAGGACGCCAAGGCGGCAAATGGCAAGCCGAAACCCGGGGCGGGCAAGCTGCCGCCGAAATACCGGCACCCCGAAACCGGGGAAACCTGGAGCGGCCGGGGCAAGACACCCCGCTGGCTGCGCGAGGCGGAGAGTGCCGGCATCGCGCGCGAGGCCTTCTTTTTAACGTCCTGAGCCTTGGCGCTCGAACAAGTCGAGTTGCCGGCTCACCACCCCATCGAAATCCTCGCCCAGAAACGGCAGGATGGCGTCGGCGATCGGCCGCAACTGCTTGTCCACGTAATGCCCGTAATCGATCGGGAAGCGCTGCGCTTCCAGGGGCTCGGGCCCGGCTTCGGTGATCACGTAGCTGATCCAGCCGCCGTTCTGGTATTGGCGCGGCCGGCCCTGCTGGTCGTTGAATTCGTCGGCCATGCGGGCGGCGCGCACATGCGGCGGGACGTTGCGCTGGTATTCGCCCAGTTGGCGGCGCAGGCGCTTGCGGTAGACCAGCAGGTCATCCAGTTGGCCTGACAGCGTGCGGTGCACGATGTCGCGCACATAATCGCGATAGGGCTGGCGGTCGAAGACGCGTTGGTAGAGCGCCTGCTGGAATTGCTGCGCGAGCGGCGACCAGTCGGTGCGCACGGTTTCCATGCCCTTGAAGACGAGCTCGGCCCGGCCATCGGCGCGCAGCACCTGGCCGGCGTAGCGCTTCTTGCTGCCCAGTTCCGCGCCGCGCACGGTGGGCATGAGAAAGCGCTGGTAATGGGTTTCGAACTGCAGCTCGAGCGCGCTTTCCAGGTCCGCGGTTCGATGCAGATGCGCTCGCCACCACTGGTTGATGTGGGCGGCGAGCTCGCGGCCGATGGCGCCGGCGGCTGCTTCGTCGTGGGCGCGGCCCAGCCAGACGAAGGTGGAGTCGGTGTCGCCGTAGATCACCTCGTATCCGCGCTCCTCGATCAGGGCGCGCGTGCGGCGCATGATCTCGTGGCCGCGCAGGGTGATGGACGAGGCCAGCCGCGGGTCGAAGAAGCGGCAGCCGCTGGAGCCCAGCACGCCGTAAAACGAGTTCATGATGATCTTGAGCGCCTGCGAGAGCGGCGCGTTGCGCGCCCGCTTGGCGGCTTCGCGGCCCTGCCAGACCTGGGCGACGATGTCGGGCAGGCAATGCCGCGCGCGCGAGAAGCGCGCGCCGCGATAGCCGGCCACGGTGGCCGACTCGTCCGCGGCATTCAGGCCCTCGACCAGGCCGACGGGATCGATGAGGAAAGTGCGGATGATGGCGGGATAGAGGCTCTTGTAGTCGAGCACCAGCACGGACTCGTACAGGCCGGGGCGCGAGTCCATGACGAAGCCGCCTGGGCTGGATTCGGGCTGGCGCTCGCCGAGATTGGGGGCCACGAAACCCAGCCGGTGCATGCGCGGCATGTACAGGTGCGCGAAGGCGGCCACCGAGCCGCCGCTGCGGTCGGCCGGCAAGCCGGTGACGGTAGCGCGTTCCAGCAAGAAGTCGATCAACCCGGTCTTCTCGAAGATGCGCGTGACCAGCACGCAGTCCTGCAGGTTGTAGCGGGCCAGCGCGGGCTTGTCCCCAGCGAACATGCGGTTGATCGCGTCCATGCGGTCGTAGGGATTGTCGATGGCCTTGCCCTCGCCCAGCAGGGTTTGCGCCACGGCCTCCAGGCTGAAGGAGGGGAAACTCCAGGTGGCCGAACGCAGGGCCTCGATGCCGTCGATGATGAGCCGGCCCGCCGCGTCGGCGAAGTAGTGGCGCTGGCGTTCGCTGTGTTCACGCCATTCCAGTTCGGCGCCGCCGCGGCCCAGCCGCAGCGGCACGCCCAGGCGCTTCGCGTGCTCCTGCAGGATGCGCAGGTCGAATTGCACGAGATTCCAGCCGATGATGGCGTCGGGATCGTGGCGCGCCATCCAGTCGTTGAGGGCTTGCAGCAGCTCGGTGTGCGATGCGCGGTATTCCAGGGAAAAATCGAGCTCGCCCTCGATGGGCTGCGCGGCCCCCAGCATATAGACCTGGCGTTGGCCGCAACCTTCGAGCGCGATCGAATACAGGTCGCCGGCCATGCTGGTTTCGATGTCGAGCGAGGCCAGCTTGAGCACGGGCCGGTAGCTTTCGTCCGGTTTCATGCGCGCTTCGCGCAGTACATCGTCCTTGCCCGCCGTGCCGTCGAAGAGGACCGGCGCGGTGATGAAGCGTTCCATCAGGTAGCGCTCCGGCGGGCGGATGTCGGCTTCGTAGATGTCCACGCCGGCTTGGCGCAGGCGTTTTTCCAGCCTGAGCAGCTGGCGGTGGTGGGGGCAGTACAGGCCCAGGACGGGGCGGTGGCGGAAGTCCTGCAGCGCCAGCGGACGCAACTCGGCGCCGCGCTCGCCGCGCAGCAGGGGTTCGGCCAGATCGCGCTGCTCGGCCGGGATGAAGGCGACCGAAGTTTGGCCGGGCAGGCGCAACAGGCGCGGCCCGGCGTCGGTCGCCAGCCAGAATTCCACCTCCGTGCCGGCGTCCGTATCGCGCCAGTGCCGGGTGAGGATGAAGCCCCGCTGAGAATCCACGCTGCCTGCCCAGGAAAACCGATGTCTATCGGCGTCATTCTAGCGAAGGCCGCGGGACGCGGCTGGTCGAGGTCTCCATGGTTAAATCCAGGTCCGGTCGGTATTTGTTTTCACGGGGCGAGTCATGCCTGAATTCCAGCGGCAACCTATCATCGAAATCCTCGCAGGCGGCTCGCGGCTGCGCTTCGCCCCGCAAGCCGGCGGGCGCCTGCTGTCCTGGGACATCGACGGCCAGCCGGTGATCCATTGGCCGGAGCCGGCCGACTGGAGCCAGCCCGCCCGCATACGCGGCGGCAATCCCCTGTTGTTTCCCTTCCTGGGCAGGCACCGCGTCGATGGCGTGCTGGGCCGCTGGCGCGATGCGCAGGGCGTCGTGCGCGACATGCCCATGCATGGTTTCGCGCGCAATCTGCCGTTTGCCGCGCAGCTTGCGCCAGATGGCAAGGGCGTGCGCATGACGCTGGAGGACAGCGAGGCCACCCGTGCCGGTTATCCCTTCCGGTTTCGTTTTGAGGCGGCATACCGGCTGGTGGATGCCCGCACGCTCGAGGTCGAACTGGCCACGATGAATACCGGCGATGCGCCGCTGCCGTACTATGCGGGCCATCATTTCTATTTCTCGCTGCCGCACGCGCAGCGCGGCGCCACCACGCTGGAACTGCCGGCCACCGGGCTGCGCGGCCAGCAGCCCGACGGCAGCATCACGGCAGCCGTGCCGGGCAAGCCGCGATACCGGCTGGACGACCCTGCCATCGACGATCGCATGCACTGCCTGCAGGGGACGCCGGACCGCCCAGTGCGCCTGCTGATGCCCGGTCAGGGCCGCGTCATCGAGATCGACCTGCGGCGTCCGGGCTCGGTGCCCTGGTATGCCGTCACCACCTGGACCGAGGCGGCCGATTCCGATTTCTATTGCGTGGAGCCCTGGCTGGGCCTGCCGGACGCCATCCACAACGGCCTGGGCCTGCGCTGGCTGGCGCCGGGGCAGGCCGAGACGGCGGCGTTGCGGATCACGGTGGGCCGGCTGGCCGGGCAGGAAGCCCCCGCCTGAAGCCCAATGCCCCTCGGGCCTGGCGCGGCCCGGTACGGTCCCTGGGATGACAAAGTGTTTCGCGATCTGTCCGGGGATATCCTGCAAAACGATCCGCCAGGCGAGAACACGGCGTGGCGATCGCTGAGGTTTCACCGTGCTGTCATTCTGGTGAGGCTAAATGGCGGGCACCATTTGCCTGTTTCGGCCGGCAAGCCGGTCCAAGCTGAATCCCTGATGCGAGAGCGACCCGATGAGCGACTCCCCCAAACCCTCCGAAGACTCCCAGAAACTCTCCGAACACACCCGCCGCCTCTATGCGGAAATGATCGACAGCCTCGACGAAGAGCTTGAAATGGAGCTCGACGACGACAGGCTGGACGACCTGATCGAAGGCGTGCCGGCCGCGGATGCCGACATGGACCGCCGCCAGTACTTCCGCGAGCTGCTGCGCCTGCAGGGCGAACTGGTCAAGCTGCAGGACTGGGTGGTGGACAAGAAGCTCAAGATCGTCGTGCTCTTCGAGGGGCGCGACGCGGCCGGCAAGGGCGGCGCCATCAAGCGCATCACCCAGCGCCTGAACCCGCGCGTGTGCCGAGTGGCGGCCCTGCCGGCGCCCAACGACCGCGAACGCACCCAGTGGTACTTCCAGCGTTATGCATCGCACCTGCCGGCGGGCGGCGAGATCGTGCTGTTCGACCGCAGCTGGTACAACCGCGCCGGGGTCGAGCGCGTCATGGGTTTCTGCAACGACGACGAATACGAAGAGTTCTTTCGCAGCGTGCCCGAGTTCGAGAAGATGCTGGTGCGCTCGGGCATCATCCTGCTGAAATACTGGTTCTCGATCCAGGACGAGGAGCAGGAGCGCCGCTTCCTGGCGCGCGTGCACGATCCGCTCAAGCAGTGGAAGCTCTCGCCCATGGACCTGGAATCGCGCCGCCGCTGGGAGGCCTACACCAAGGCCAAGGAAGAGATGATGGAGCGCACGCACATCCCCGAGGCCAGGTGGTGGATCGTCGAGGGCGGGGACAAGAAGCGCGCGCGCTTGAACTGCATCCATCACTTCCTGGAGCAGGTGCCCTATGGCGAAGTGAGCCACCCCGACATCGTGCTGCCCGAGCGGGTGCATCATCCCGAATACATCCGCCATCCGCAACCGCCGGAGATGTACGTCCCCGAGGTGTATTGATGAGAAAGGCCATTCAAAACTGAATGGCCTTTTTCGTGGCATCGATGTCAAAGCAAGCCGAGGACCCCGGAGGAATCCGAAGCGCAGCCCCCACCAGGGGCGAGCATCGGAATTCCGCAGGGCAGCCTCGGCGCCTTAAGAACTCAAAAAAGAACCCCCAAAAATCAAGGCGCCGGGTTCGGATACTTGACGTGGATGGCCTCGATGCCCGCCAGTACGTCGGCATCGAGTTCCACATCGACGCTGTCGATGTTTTCCTTGAGCTGTTCGAGCGTGGTCGCGCCGATCAGGTTGCTGGCCACGAACTTGCGGGTGTTCACCCAGGCCAGCGCCAGCGTCGCCGGCGACAGGCCGTGCTGCTTGGCCAGCGCCGCGTACTCGGCCGCGGCCGCGTCGGTCTGCGGGTTGCTGTAGCGGGTGAAGCGTTCGAACAGCGTCAGGCGCGCCTTGGCCGGACGCACGCCGTTCAGGTACTTGCCCGACAGCACGCCCATGGCCAGCGGCGAGTAGGCCAGGAGGCCCACGTCCTCGCGGTGGCTGAATTCCGACAGGCCGATTTCGTAGATGCGGTTGACCAGGCTGTAGGGATTCTGGATGGACGCCACGCGCGGCAGGTCCTTGGCCTCGGACTGCTTGATGAACTGCGCCAGGCCCCAGGGCGTTTCGTTGGACAGGCCGACGTGGCGGATCTTGCCGGCTTTCTGCAGATCCTGCAGCACGGCCAGGGTTTCCTCGACGGGCACGGTGTGCTCGTCGTCGACCCAGGGGTAGGTCAGCTGGCCGAAGGTGTTGGTGGTGCGGTCGGGCCAGTGCAGCTGGTAGAGGTCGAGATAGTCGGTCTGCAGGCGCTTGAGGCTGTCGTTGAGCGCGGCGGTGATGTTCTTGCGGTCGAGGAAGGTCTTGCCGTCGCGGATGTGGCCGGGGCGCTTGGGGTCGCGCACCGGGCCGGCGACCTTGCTGGCCAGGTAGAAGTCGTCGCGCTTCTTGCGCTTGGCGATCCAGGTGCCGATGTAGGCTTCGGTGCGGCCCTGGGTTTCGGCCTTGGGCGGCACGGGGTACATTTCGGCGGCGTCGATCAGGTTGACGCCGCGCGACAGGGCGTAGTCCAGCTGCTCGTGGGCTTCGGCCTCGGTGTTCTGTTCGCCCCAGGTCATAGTGCCCAGGCCGATCAGGCTGACTTCGAGGCCGGTGCGGCCAAGTTTGCGGTATTTCACGACATACTCCGGGTGCTGAAAGGGTTTTGAAGAATAGGGTTTTGGGCAATGGTACTACCGGTCCAGGGGTATAGTGCAATGCACCATTCCCCGATTTGCAGGAGTCCTTGCATGCCTACATTGTTCGATCCCTTGGTTGTCGGCGACCTGAAACTGGCCAACCGCATCGTCATGGCGCCGCTCACTCGCAACCGCTCGCCCAAGGCGGTGCCCCAAGCCATCACGGCCAGCTATTACAGCCAGCGCGCCACGGCCGGCCTGCTCATCACCGAGGCCACGGCCATCTCGCACCAGGGGCAGGGCTATGCCGACGTGCCGGGCTTGTACGGCGCCGACCAGCTCGAAGGCTGGAAGCGCGTGACGAGCGAAGTGCACAAGGCGGGCGGACGCATCGTGGTGCAGCTCTGGCACGTGGGCCGCATCTCGCACACCTCGCTGCAGCCCAATGGCGGCGCGCCGGTGGCGCCCTCGGCCATCACGGCCAAGTCCAAGACCTACGTCCTCAACGCGGACGGCAGCGGCGAGTTTTTGCCGACCTCCGCGCCGCGCGCGCTGGGCATCGAAGAAATTCCCGGCATCGTGTCCGACTATCGCAAGGCGGCTCGTGCCGCCATCGACGCGGGCTTCGACGGCGTCGAGCTGCATGCCGCCAACGGCTACCTCATCGACCAGTTCCTGCGTTCGGGCACCAACCATCGCACCGACGCCTACGGCGGCTCGATCGAGAATCGCGCGCGCCTGATGGTCGAGGTGCTCGATGCCATCACGGCGGAGATCGGCGCGGGCCGCACCGGCATCCGCATCTCGCCGGTGACGCCGGCCAACGATGCCAGCGATCCGAATCCGCAGCCGCTCTTTGCCTACGTGGTGGAAAAGCTGGCCAAGTATGGCCTGGCCTATGTGCACGTCATCGAAGGCGCCACGGGCGGCGCGCGCGACTACCAGCAAGGCGACACGCCCTTCGACTACGCGGCCCTGAAGTCGGCCTACGGCAAGGCGGGCGGCAAGGCGGCCTGGATGGTCAACAACGGCTACGACGGCGCGCTGGCCGAGCAAGCCGTGGAAAGCGGCGCGGCCGACCTGGTGGCCTTCGGCAAGCCCTTCATCTCCAACCCCGACCTGGTGCGCCGCCTGCGTGAGAAGGCGCCCTTGAACGAGTGGGACCCATCCACGTTCTACGGCGGCGGCGAGAAGGGCTATCTCGACTACCCCACGCTGGGCTGATCCGTCCCCGGCACGAGTTCGAAATTTCTGCTAGAATCCTGCTTCTTTTTAGCGCCCGTAGCTCAGATGGATAGAGTACTTGGCTACGAACCAAGGGGTCGTGGGTTCAATTCCTGCCGGGCGCACCAGAATATTCGTTGATAAGCAGTGACTTGGAGCGGCTTGAAGGGTGAACCTTCAAGCCGCTTTTCTTTTGCCGGGGGACTCTTGGGGGACTCGCTCCACCCATGCGCGTCCTCGATGGTGACGGGCCGCTCGCAAGGCGGGGCGATCTCGATGAGGCTGCGGGCGAATGGGGTTTTGCCCGAGCCCGCCTTGCCGGCAATGACGATGTTCCGATGCAGCGGGACAAACTTGCGGAATGTGGATTGGCAAAGCGGCTATCATGCCGCTGGAGCCATGTCGCGCACGATGATTGATTTCGATGGTGAATATTCTTAGAAAAAATGGCCATTTTGGCCAATCGATCGAGATTTGAATGAATCTCAACAAACTCGAAATCTACTGCAAAGTTGTCGAGGAAGGATCCGTAACAGCTGCTGCCGAGCATTTCCACGTGACCCAGCCGGTCATCAGCAGTCACCTGCGCAATCTCGAGACCTTCTTCGGTGCCAAGCTGCTGTATGTCGAGAAGCGCCGCATGCTCTTGACGGAGGCTGGCCGCGTCGTTTACGACTATGCGCTGTCCATCCGCCACGCGACCGCGTCAACCCGCAGCTTCGCCTCCGCGCTGGCCGCCGGCGATGCGGGCCGTGTCGTGATCGGCGCAAGCTATGGTCCTGGCGGCTATCTGCTGCCGCTTCAGCTCTCGCGCTTTCGCGCCGCGCATCCTCGCGTGCAGATCGAGTTGGCGGTGGTCGGTTCGTCGAAGGTGATCGAAGGCCTGGCCGATGGCCTTTACGATATTGGCATCGTCACATCGGATGACGTTCCCTCCGAATTCGATACCGAACTGCTTTCGAATGAGCCGCTAGCGCTGATCGCAGCGCCAGGCCATCCGCTCGCCAGACGGCGCGTAATCGACACGGCCATGCTGCAGCAGGCTGAGTTCGTGTTCCCTTACTCGCCGCGTACCCAGGTATGGGTCAAGAAGCGCCTGGCGCGCCTCGGCATCAAAGAGCCCCTGGTGTCGATGAAGCTGGGGTCCTGGGAAGCGACCAAGCATGCGGCCATGGCGGGCGCTGGCCTCATCCTTGCCTATCGCTTCTGCGTCGAGGTCGAACTGCGCAGCAAGCACTTGAAAGCACTGCCGGTGCAGATCGATCCCTTGACCGAACCCGTCATCCTGATCCGTTCGCCGCGTCGGCGCTATACGACGATGCAGGAGCAACTCGTTGCGTTCCTGCACAGCGCGATGAATTGAATCTTTTCAGGTTCAATTCCCCGTCGTTTGCGGCGGGGGGGGTGATTGGCTTGCCTAGACGATCCAGGCATCAATTCAGCGCCTGGATGTGGGCGTCATGCACGACGCGGCGCCAGCGCGCTTCCTCGGCCGATACATAGTCCGACAATTGCTTTGGCTCGCCCACGTCGACCATCAGGCCTTCGGTGGTCACCTGCCTCTGAAAGGCGGCCGTTTTCACGGCGGCGGCCACCGCGTCGCGCAGACGCCGCACCACCGGTTCAGGCGTACCGGCGGGCACGAATATACCGGACCAGCTTTCCGCCTGGTATCCAGGCACGCCCGCTTCGGCCAAGGTCGGCAGATCCGGGAAGGCGGGCGAACGCTGCGCCGAGGTTACGGCCAGGGCGCGCACCTGGCCGCTCTTGACGTAGGACGTTGCGCTGGCTGCGGTGATCAGCATGACCTGGATCTGGCCGCTGATCAGATCCGTCAGGGCGGGGGCGGCGCCCTTGTAAGGTACGTGCTTCATATTGATGCCCGCCAGATTCTTGAGCAGTTCGCCGGCAAGATGGGCTGAGGTGCCAATGCCGGTCGAACCATAATTTAGCGTGCCCGGATGCGCTTTCGCGTAGGCCAGCAAATCCTGGACGCTATGAAAGGGCAGCTTGGGGCTGACTACCAGCACATTGGGCGAATGCGCGATCATCGCGACGGGTTCGAACGCCTTGTCGGTGTCATAGGGCAGGTTCGGGTAAAGCGCGGGATTGACGGCATGCGCGAAGGTCGCCAGCAGCATGGTGTAGCCGTCAGGCTTGCTGTGCGCCACGTAGTTGGTTCCGATGATCGAACCTGCGCCGGCACGGTTTTCCACGATGATGGGCTTGCCGAGATTGGCGCTCATGCCTTCGCCCAGGGCGCGGGCGGTATTGTCCGTGCCCCCGCCAGGGGAGAAGGGCACGACCAGGGTGAGGGGTTGTTCGGGAAACTCGGCCTTGGCCTGGGGCGCGGCCACGGCCAGGGCGACCGGAAGCAGGGCGGCCAGGATGCCGCGCGGCAAGCGGGGGAAATGCGAGAAGAGCAGGGTCATTGGTGTCTCCGGTTTTTTTGTGGGATTCCATCGTGTGCGTGGAATCGCCTTGCATAGTGAGCCGCCGCCGTCTTTTTGGGGACGGTCGGCGCTCTTAGAGAGGGGCCTCTTATGGATCGGGCCCTGTAAAAACGCTGAATCTGGCGGCACTCAGGCTGTTTTCGCAGTCCGAGCCCGAGTGCGCAGGAAGACGCGCATTGGACGGCCTAATCGACAGGCCCGCTCTTCAGGCCACCGCCCAGCTGCGACGACGCGGGATGCCGATGATCTCCGGCCCCTCGATAAAGCTGAGATGAGCGAGCACATCCTTGTCCAGCTCGACGCCCAGTCCCGGGCCGTGCGGCACTTCGACGTAGCCATGGCCGACATGCGCGGCGGGTACTACAAGCGCATCGCGGAACGTGTTGTGCGTGCCCGGATCCCATTCGACGTGCCCGCGGATGTGCGCGGGAATCGCGGCTGCAAAGTGCAGGTTGGCAATCTGCGTGAGTCCGTTGTAGGTATGTGTCGCGATCACGATGTCGAACGCGCTGGCGATCGACGCGATCTTCATGCTTTCGGAAATGCCGGCCGACTTCACGACATCCGGCGTGAGGAAGTCGACGCCCCCTTTCTCTGCCAGCAAGCGGAAATCGAAGCGCGTGAACACATTGCCGCCGGACGCGATCGGCGTGCGGGACAGGCCGCGCAGCTTGCCCATTTCGTCCTTGTGGTAGCCGACGGTGAAATCGAACGGGTCTTCGAGCCAGAACGTGTTGTAGTCTTCCAGGCCTTTTGCAAGCCGAACCGCTTCGGGCCAGCTATAGGTGGCGTTTGCGTCGATCATGATCTCGATGTCGGGTCCGACCGCATCGCGCACGGCGGCAATCGCGGCCAGATCGCGCTTGACGCCGGCGCCGCCGCGGACCTTGACCGCCTTGAAGCCCTGCTCGACGTAGCCGCATGCCTCGTCGGCCAGCGCCTTGAGGTCTTCGCTAATGCCGAGTGTTTGGCAACCCACGTAGGTGGCAAGGCGCGGGCCGCGATCCGCTGCGCCGTCGCCGCCGCCGAGCAGCCGGTATACCGGCTGCCCCGTGGCTTTGCCCATGATGTCCCAGAGCGCAATGTCGATGCCGGCAATAGCCTGCGCGGCGGCGGAACCCAAATGGATCGTGCCGAAGAACATGCGCTCCCACAGCGACTGGATCTGCAGCGGATTCTGCCCGATGACGAGCGGCGCGAGCTTGGACTGAATCAGCTCGCGGATCACATAGGGAGAATGGCCGTGGTAAGCGGCGCCGATCCCGACGATGCCTTCATCGGTATGCACCCGCACGATGATTTCGTCGCGCTTGGTCGCTGTGCCAAGCCCCATCACCCAGGGTTTTTGCAGTTTCTCTGAAATAAGCAAAACCTCGACGTTCACGATTTTCATGCTGTGTCTCCTGTTGCCGTATTCCTGGCGTTGAAAATTTTTACTCGCCGTCACCGAACAAGACGGCCGCGATAATCGATATGCGAACCGGATGAGTCCATGGATACGCAATCGACATACCTGATGTGTTCGGCAAAATGCGATGATCCATGCGCACAAGCGATATCACTTCTGGCGGTAAAAATTTAAACCCCTGCGATTGCCATTGACCAATTCATTTTCGTGAATCGAACGATTGGAAGGAGGCTATGCGGCCGCATGGCGGGAAACGCTACAAGGGCATCGAAATGTGGATCGACATTTGCCGTTGTGAGGGAGTTGCCAGCGTTGATTGAAACGGCTCAAGGCGTTTTCCCTCGAGCCGTTTTGTCTTGGGCTGGAGAGCGCCGGCATGTCCCCCGGCCGCTGATCAGGGCCGGGAACCGGCGCGTCCCGACTCGGTATTCCGTATCGGCGGCGAGGAGTTCGTATGCCTCGTCGACGTTGCAACGGATAAGCAGGCCTTCGTGATCGGGCAGCGGGTCTGGGAGACGTTCGAGCGCGAGGCGAGCCGGGTCAACGGTATTCCCGTCGCGGCGGGATGAAAAAGCGCATGACTACCGATTCGAGTCGCCCAGACGGTATTCGTGTGTTGTTTCGTCGAAGGCAGATTTCAGGCCGGCATCGAAAACATAATCCGCCGCGGCAAGCGTTTCGTTCAGCTGATCCGGGCTGCTGGCCCCGAGGATGACCGAGGTTATCGCTGGATGGGCCAGTATCCAGGCGATCGAAAGCTTGGGCAGGGTTGCGCCGAGTTCGCTCGAGATCGACTTCAGTTTCTCGAGGGTCTCGAATTCACGCGTGTGCCAATACCGGGTTTGGTATCTCAAGCCGAATCGGCCAACTTCCTCGGAGAAACGTCCTTTTTCCGGGTTTTCTTCAAGACGGTACTTGCCCGTGAGAAGACCGCCCGCGAGCGGATTGTAGGGCGTCACCGCCAGGTTTTCTTCCTGGGCCAGCGGCAGCAGTTCGCGCTCGATTTCCCTGAACAGCAGGTTATAGCGGGGCTGTACCGAAACGAATCTCGCCAGCTTCAAGGCGTCCTGGCGGCCAATCGCTCTTGCCAGGCGATAGGCGAGAAAGTTCGAGACCCCCACATAGCGCGCCTTGCCGGATCGGACGATCGAATCGAGCGCCTCGACGGTTTCGTCGAGCGGCGTTGCGGAATCGTCCAGGTGAAGCTGGAACAGATCGACGTAATCCGTGCCCAGGCGTCTGAGCGACGCATCGATCGCGTCGAGCAAATGCTTGCGTGAAGAGCCCTTGTCCCAGGCGGATGGACCCATCGGTTCGCCCGCCTTGGTCGCAACGATGAAACGACCACGCTTGCCTTTGAGCCAGCGTCCCGTGATTTCTTCCGAGCGGCCTGCGAGCGAGAAATCGGCTCCCATCGGGTACATGTCGGCGGTGTCGATAAAGTTCACGCCGGCATCGGCCGCTTTGTCGAGGATGGCGTGCGAAGTCGTCTCGTCTGTTTGTTTGCCGAAGGTTGCGGTTCCGAGGCATAGGCGCGAGACGCTGAGCCCTGTCCGACTGAATTTCGCGAATTGCAAGATGATTTCCTAGAGTGCGAGCAAGGAGGCCGAATTTCGCATAAGGCCAACATTCGATTTGCAGCGTGGGGGCGTTTGCAAAACCCGGATCAAGCCTTGGCGTGCCGGGGCTCGAGGCGATGGGAATCGATGTCCGGCCAGTTCTCGTCCTGGTCGAGGAACACGGCGCAGGAGCGGATGCGCGAATAGTCGATGTCAGCCGCAGCGCCCAGGCCCCAGGGGGCCTCGCCACGCTGTGCCGCCTCGGCGGCCTTGAGCAGTTGGCGCCTCACGTAGAGGATGGTCTTGTCGCTCTGGCTGAGGTATTCGCGGGTGCGGTCGACGATAGGCCCCATGGATTCCTGCACGACCACGTCTTCCTCGAAGAAATGCCGGTTCGGGAATCCGCTGAAGTGGCCCGCCTGCATGGCCTGGCGATCCTGCCCCCATATATCGGCCGGCCCGCTCGTCGGGGTGAGGAAATTGTCGGGATCGGGGTTGGCGAAACGCCAGAAATCCTCCACTTCGCCCGGCTCGAATGGGGCGTCGGTGCGGTAGTTCACGACCCACTGGGTGCAGTGCGTGTCGTCGATGGGGACGGACATGACCAGGATGCGCCGCGTGGGCTTGCCCGGAAAACCCGGCAGGAACGAAAAATAAGGCGCGACGAATTCCCGGATCTTGGCGAAGCGCCGCCCGTCGCCGTAGTCGCGTATCGCGCCTTCGCGAAAGCCGTACGGCCGTTCGAGGATCTCGAAGGTCGGCGAGGACATCGCGGTGGTCGCCGCCATGTTGGCGAGCATGCCTTCCGACAAGGGCGATTCGCTGGTTGGCCGCGTGACCAGCACGCCGCTGTGCAGAAAACTCAGGTGCGCCGAATCGAGGACGGATTCGAGCAATTGCAGCCAGTTGCACCGGATGACGGCGGAGCGGGCGTCGATCTGGCCGGGACCGAAATCCACGAACTCGAAATTGGGGAAGGGCGTGCGCAGCCCTTCCTTGTCGATGCAGACCCAGACGATGCCGCCGGCCTCGCGCACGGCGTAGTGCTGCAGCGGCACCTTCTCGGCGAAGGCCGCGCGGCGCTCGGGCAGCTCCGTCGGAACCTCCACGACCTTGCCGGACACGTCGAACTTCCAGCCGTGATAGAGGCAGCGCAGCCCGTTGCCTTCATTGCGGGCCAGCGACAGCGAGGCGCGCCGGTGGGGGCAGTTTTCGTCGAAGAATCCGACCCGCCCATCCGTGGCGCGGAAGGCGACGAAGTTTTCCCCCAGCAGGCGCACACGCAGCGGCGCGCCGTCGCGCTCCAGGCGCGCGGAGCGCGCGACCGGATGCCAGTAGCGCCGCAGTGCCCGGCCCATGGGCGTCGAGGGCCCGACCCTGCACAGTTTTTCGTTGTTTTCCCGATTCAGCATTGCGAGGTCCCCGTTCGACCTGAAGGTACGTGGGGAGTGTCTCAAATGGCGGATCGATGAACAAAGTATTTAACGTTATAAGGTCAATCGCGCCGGGCCTTTTAAAAAAGGCCTGCCGTCAATTCTCGGCGGTGATGCCGGCCTGCTTGATCAGCGCGTTCCACTTGCTGTATTGCGACTGGATGAACTGGCCGAATTCCGCGGGTGTGCCGGGCTTGGTGATGACGCCCAAGTCGCCCAGCACCTTCTGTACGTCGGGGCTGCGCAGCGCGGTGTTGATTTCGCTATTGAGCTTGTCGACGATCTCGGGCGGCGTGCCCTTGGGGGCCATGAAGCCCCACCATACCGTGGCCTCGAAGTCGGGGTAGCCGGCGTCGGCGGCCGAGGGCACGTCGGGCAGCAGCGGCAGGCGGGTATTGCTGCCCACCACCAGGGGGCGCAGCTTGTTCCCGCGGATTTGCGGCATGGCCTGCGGCGGGTCCAGCAGCATGAAGGACACGCGGCCGGCGGTCAGGTCGATGATGGCCGGCGCGCCGCCCTTGTAGGGCACGTGCAGCATACTGACCTTGGCCACCGACTTCAGCATTTCCGAGCCCAGGTGGGCCGAACTGCCGTTGCCCGCCGAAGCGAAGGCGATCTTCGAGGGGTCGGCCTTGGCGGCGTCGATGATGTCCTTGAGCGACTTGGCCGGCGAATCCTGCGGCACCACCATGATGAGCGGCGACGAGCCCAGGTAGGCCACCGGCGTCAGCGTCTTGATCTCCGAGAAGGAGTCGTTCGGATACAGCGACGGGTTGGTCGCCAGCCCATTGGCGCCGAACAGCAGGGTGTAGCCGTCGGGCGCGGCATGGGCGGCGTAGACGTCGCCGATTCGGCCGTTGGCGCCGCCGCGGTTCTCGACGATCACGGACTGGTTCATCTGCTGGCCGATGTGCTGGCCCACCAGGCGGCCCAGCATGTCGACCGCGCCTCCGGGAGGAAAGGGCACCACCAGGCGTATGGGCTTGCTGGGGTAGGACGACTGCGCCTGCGCGGCCGGGCCCAGGGACAACGCGCCCAGCGCCGTGGCGGTGGCCAGCAGCCGCGATGACATGCGGAAAGAAAGCAACTTCATTTTTCGATCTCCTCTCTGAAACTTATTTGTTCATGCGGGCCAGCGCAGCGCCTGAGCGGCCGCCTTGCCCATCACCCATTCCAGCGACTCGGCGTCCAGGAAGTCCAGCTCCTTGAGGAAATGATCGACGCATTCCCCATAGCTGCACGGGATCCGCGTGTAGTCCGAGCCCCACATCGTGCGCCGCGGGCCGAAGCTTTCGTAGATGCGCCGGAGGTAGGGCTTGAGGTTGGCGAAGGGATAGGGTTGGGTGCTGTAGCACGGCACGGCCGAGGCCTTGACGTGCACGTTGGGAAAGCGCGCCAGCGCCAGCAGATGGTCCAGGTCGGCGAAGCATGCGTCGTCGCGCAGGTCGCTGCGGCGCGCCATGTGGTCCAGCACGATGGTCAGGCCGGGGTGGCGTTCGGCGATGGCGGAGATCTTGTCGACGTGGCCGGGCACGAACAGCATCAGCGGGATGCCCAGGCGTTCGCAGTCGGACCAATACCAGTCCAGCGCGCCGGGCTCCAGCCAGCCGGCCCATTGCGGCTTGTGGAAGGTCATGCGGATGCCGAGCATGCCGGGCTGCGCCAGCCAGCGCGCCAGCCGTTCGCGCGCGTCGCCGGTGTCGGGGTTGAAGCGGCCCATGATGGCCAGGCGGTCGGGATGGCGCGCGGCCGATTCCAGCGCGGTGAGATTGCTGTCGCCCACCGGCGAGGGCGGCACGATGATGGCGCGCTGCACGCCGGCGGCGTCCATGGTGGCCAGGAATTCCTCGTCCTGCAGCGGTTCTTCCCGG
>DASWPO010000093.1:0-78424 GCA_036404015.1 Bordetella sp.
GTCGCCGATGCTCACCGCCCAGTTGAACGTGGCGTTGGTGGCGCCCGAGGCGAGGAAGATCAGCCACAGCGCGCGATGGCGCAGCAGTTGCCGCAGCGAGCCGGGCCGCCACGCGATGATCGCGAGCGCCGACAGCACGTAGATCTGCGCCGTCGCCCACAGCGGATGCAGGCCCATCGCCTGCAGGTGGCGGAACGGCCACCACGACACGCCCCACACGAAGGCGTTGACCAGCAGGGCGAGCACCGGTCCCGCGGAGCGGGGCCGCGGGGGCGAGGCCGTCATCTCAATGGTTGTCGCTGCGCGCGATCTCGAGGAGCTTCTTCAACTCCTCGGGATGGTTCCTCATGTTGCTGCGATGCCAGTACATGATCAGCAGGCTGACGATGGCCGTGAACAGGCCGAAGATCGTGATGGAGCCGTAGACCGACACGCCCATGCGCGTCATGCCCGTGTAAAACGCGCCCAGGCCCAGGATGGCCGCCTGCTCGTTGAAGTTCTGCACCGCGATCGACCGCCCCGAGCCCATCAGGTTGTGGCCGCGATGCTGCAGCAGCGCGTTCATCGGCACCACCAGGTAGCCGCCGAGCGCGCCCAGCACGATCAGGAACGGCGCTGCGATCATCACGCTGTGGATCATGTTCATCGTCGCCACCAGCAGGCCCATCAGGACTACTTGCTCGGGCATGCGTCGCCGGCCGCGCAGCTGGCGTGGCACGTCTACGACGACGCCTACCATGACTTCGACTGGCCGGGCCTGCGCACGCATGAAGCGCCCGCCTTCCGCACCCGGGCGGGCGTGGTCCCCATCGAGGGGATGAACCCGGCCGCGCGCGAGGATGCGCTGCACCGGGTTCCGGAATATCTGATGCCTTACCTATTGGAGCCCTGAGTCTGCCCGGCCGGCTCCCTGGCTGCCCGGGCATCGGGCTACAGGCTGAATTCCGGGTCGTGCTTCATCAGGCGCCGGCGCACGCTGTCGAGGTGGGCGCGGGCGCTGGCGGGGTCTTCGGCCAGCGTCTGCGCGGCGGTCTTGGCCGCGATGGCGGGCGGGACCGGCTTGAGCCGGCGGCCCGTGGTGGCGGCCAGGCGCTGCACCTCGGCGGCGCGTTCCAGGAAGTACAGGTCGTCCCAGGCCAGGGCAATCGACTTGCCCAGCACCATGACACCGTGGTTCTTCATGAAGACGATGTCGGCCTCGCCGATGGCGGCCGCGATGCGGTCGCCTTCGGATTCGTCCAGGGCCAGGCCGTTGTAGTCGTCGTCCACCGCCACGCGGCCCCAGAACTTCAGCGCCGTCTGGCTGGCCCACAGCAGCGGGTCGCCTTCGACCAGGCACAGGGCGGTGGCGTTGGGCATATGGGTGTGGAACACCGCGCGGGCCCGCGGATGCTGCTTGTGCACCCGGGCATGGATATAGAAGGCGGTGGCCTCGGGCCGCCCCTGGCCCTGCGCCACATTGCCGTGGAAGTCGCACACCAGCAGGTTGCTGGCGGTGATTTCGTCGAAGGCCAGGCCATAGGCGTTGACCAGGAAGAACTCGTCGCTGCCGGGCAGCATGGCCGAGAAGTGATTGCAGATGCCTTCGCCCATACCCAGCCGCGCCGCCATGCGCAGGCTGGCGGCCAGGTCCAGGCGGGCTTCGCGCACGGCATGCGCGTCCAGGGCGGCCAGCCGCCCGGCCGCGGTGCCGTCCAGGCCGCGTTCCGCGTTCAGGGTGTGCGCCATGTTCTATCCCCCAGTCTTGTTGGCTCGATGTCGGATCGGCCTAGTGTAGTGGCCTCTCGGGGTCCCGTGCGCGGCGGGGAGGCCGGGCTTGCGCGCAGCGTTCACCGCGTGCGGCGGGCAGCGTGTTATCGGTGGCCGATGATTGCATGGTTTGCCCGGATTCCTCGGTTGCCGGCCGCGCCCTACATTGCCCGCTGCATGCCAAGTTATATGACATTCAAGATCATCCATGGGGAAGGCCGTGAGTAATACCGCATTGGACTCGTCACCCGCCGCAACAGGCCGCCAGCGCAGTTTGACCGTGGTGCGCGACTGCGTCGCGGCGACCCTCGGGGCGTTTTTCGAATGGTTCGACCTGCTGGTCTACGCCTCGTTCGCCCTGCCTATCGCCAAGGTCTTCTATCACGAGGGCGATGCCGACAAGGCCTTTCTGCTGAGCACGCTGACCTTCGCCAGCGCCTACCTGGCCCGCCCGCTGGGCGCGATCTTCCTGGGCATCTATTCCGACAAGCAAGGCCGCCGGGCGGCGCTGATGCTGAGCGCCGTGCTGATGCTGATCGGCACCGCCATGATCGCGCTGCTGCCCGGCTACGACACGCTGGGCAGCTTCGCGCCCGTGGGCCTGCTGTTCGCGCGCGTGCTGCAGGGCATCGCGGCGGGCGGCGAGTTCGGCAGCGTCAATGCCTACCTGACCGAGCGCTTTCCCAAGCTGCGCGCCCTGATGAGCAGCCTGCAGTTCTCGATGACGGGCCTGGCCTTGTTGGTCGCGTCCCTGGCGGCCTATGCCATCAATCACTATCTCAGCCCCGAACAAGTCATGCGCTGGGGCTGGCGGCTGCCTTTCCTCTTTGGCTGCCTGATCGCGCCGGTGGCTTTCTACATGCGCTCGCACATCAGCGAGACGGAAGCCTTCCTGGCCGAGACGGCCGCGCAGCGCGCGGCGCTGGGCAGCAGCCTCGGCAGGCATTGGAAAGCCGTCATCCTGGGGGCGCTGGTGGTGGCGGGCGGCAATGCGGCCAGCTATCTCAATATCTTCATGCCCAACTTCGCCATCAAGAACTTCGGCCTGTCCGCGGAAGTGGCCTTCACCGCGGGGGCCTTGAGCGCCGTGGTCTGCATCGTCTTCCCGCTGGTCGCGGGGCGGGTCGCCGACCGCGCGGGCTTCTCCAGGACCATGACCATTGCGATGATCGTCGGCCTGATCGGCCTGGGGCCGGTGTACTACAACCTGATGCAGCATCCCGGCCTGCCGGCGCTGGCCTTGTTCCAGTGCTTCATGTCGCTGGTCTTCTACAGTTTCTACTATTCGCCGGTGGGCGCGCTGCTGGCCGACCTCTTCCCCACGCAATGCCGCACCATGGGCGTGTCGGTGGCCTATGTCATCTCGCAATCGCTGTTCGGCGGACTGACGCCCCTGGTCGTCGGCATGCTGGTGGTCGGCACGGGGTCGAATTTCGCGGCGGCCGGCTACCTGCTGGCCATCGGCGTCGTGGCCATCGTCGCCCTGCGGGTGAGCCGCCTGCTGCCGGCGTACGCCGACTCGCCCTGACGGCGGGTTGTTGACCTGCCAAAGCAGGCCAAACGCGGGAGTTGGCAGTATTTTTCTCCGCTTATTTGCCGTGCTGCAGCAAATCGGCTCGGCTATGTTGCTGGCACGGACCGCATCCTTTGCGCCCCGACTTTCCTTCCGGAGAAAAAAATGGCAAAAGGTATGTCCGTGCAAATCCGCACCCGCATCGGCCTGACGCTGGGTTTGCTGTCGTGCATCATGCTGGCTCTCGGGGTGTTCGCGCTGTATGCCACCTTCCGCGCCAACAGCATCATCCAGGAAGTCCACAACAGCGACATGGCCGGCGCGGCGGATATCGCCCTGATCCAGCTGGGCGTGTCGCGCCAACGCCTGGCGCTGGACCGCGCCGTGCTGGTGGCCGGCACCCCGGAGGCCACCGAGCGTGTTGCCACGCTGGCCAACCGCCAGAAGCAGATGGACGACGCCTGGCAGCATTTCCAGTCCCTGCCGCACGACGCCGAGGCCGCCCGGCTGGCCGGCGTCTTCGGCACGGCGGCGACCAATCTGCGCAATGCGGTGCAAGCCCTGGCGTCGGCCGTGCGGGCCAACGACCAGGCGCACCTCATCGACTTGATGCGCGACCTCACCCAGCGCTATGAAACCCTGTCGTCCAGCGCCGACGCGTTGAACAAATACCAGAACGACCAGGCCACGAGCCGCTACGAAGGCGCCCAGGCCGCGCATGCCATCTTCCGCATAGTGGCCATTTCGGCTGTCGTGGCGGCCCTGCTGCTGACGCTCTGGTCGTACATCGCCCTGCGCCGCGCCATCGTGCGGCCGATCTCGGCGGTGCTGGCGCAATTGCGGCATATTGCCTCGAGCGACCTCAGCCACCGCGTGCCCGCCCATGCCGACGACGAGCTGGGCCGCGTGCTCGACGGCCTGAACGACATGCAGGCCCGCCTGAGCGCCACCATCAGCCAGGTGCGCGCCAGCGGGGAGTCGATCAACGCCGCCACGCGCGAGATCGCGGCGGGCAATATGGACCTCTCCTCGCGCACCGAAGAGCAGGCCGCTTCGCTGCAGCAGACGGCCAGCAGCATGAACGGGCTCACCGGCATCGTGCGGCAGAACGCCGACAGCGCCGACCAGGCCAGCACGCTGGCCGCCAGCGCGCTGAGCACGGCCGGCCAGGGCAACCAGGTCATGGTCCGCATGACCGACACCATGGGCACCATCGGCCAGAGTTCGCGCGAGATCGGCGAGATCGTCACCCTGATCGAAACCATTTCGTTCCAGACCAACATCCTGGCGCTGAACGCCGCGGTGGAAGCCGCGCGTGCCGGCGAACAGGGCAAGGGCTTTGCCGTGGTGGCCGGCGAAGTGCGCGCCCTGGCGCAGCGCTCGGCCACGGCCGCCAAGGAAATCAAGGCGCTCATCGGCACCTCTACCGAGCGCGTGCGGCAAGGCATGGCCTTGGTGGGCGAGGCGTCGGGCACCATGCAGGAGATCATCGCTTCGGTGCAGCGCGTGGCCGATCTCATGGGCGAGATCGCCGCCGCCTCGGCCGAGCAGCGCCGCGGCATCGAGCAGGTGGCGCTGGCCGTGACGCAGATGGATGAAATGACCCAGAGCAATGCCGCCCTGGTCGAGCAGAGTGCCGCGGCCGCCCAGTCGCTGGACGAACAGGCGCATCACCTGTCGCAGGCCATTGCCGCCTTCAAGACGTCGGAACACGCCGTGCCGGCCGCGGGCCGGCAATCGGCTGCCTTGCTGGAAATGGCGCCGTCCGCCTGAGTTGCGCCGCCGCGCCGCGGCCCGAAGCCGTTGGCCTGGCCTGGCGTTGCGTGCAGTCGGGCAGCTTGTTTATCTAACGGTATATTATTCTAATAGAATGTTATATCATTTTAAAAACAACCTTGAGCCATTCGTCCATGAAACGTCACATCAAGAAGACCGCGCAGGCCATGCTCCTGTCCGTTGCCGCGGTGGCAAGCACGCAAGCCTGGGCGGCAGCCGATACGCAAACGACCGTCAGCGGCACCGTCACGGACTCGAATGGCAAGCCGGTGGCGCATGCGGATATCAAGCTGACCAGTTCGAATGGGGCTGAGGCCGGCCAGGCCACCACGGATGCGGCGGGCCGCTTCGCGGTGGAGCATGTCACGCCGGGCACCTACGCGGTCGCCGTTTCGGCGTCCGGCTTCGCGCCCACGATGAGCATGGCGCAACCCAGCGGCGATCACCCGGCGACCGTGGCCCTGATCCTCGAGAAGAACGACGCGCTCGATGTCCAGGTCAACGCCAAGCGGCTGGACCAGGCCCGCAACGGCCTGCTGCCGGAAACCGGCAGCAGCATCTCCCGGATCACCCAGGAGGACATCCAGGCCATGCCCCAGGGCGAAAGCACGCCCTTGAACCAGGTGCTGCTCCAGGCGCCCGGGGTCGTGAACGATTCCTACGGCCAACTGCATGTGCGGGGCGACCACGCCGACCTGCAATACCGCATCAACGGCATCCTGATTCCGGAGCCCATCAGCGGCTTCGGGCAATCGCTCGATACGCGCATCATCGATCAGGTCAACCTCCTGACCGGCGCGCTGCCGGCGGAATACGGCTACCGCACCGCGGGCATCGTGGACATCCGCACCAAATCGGGCGACCTGGGCAATGGCGGATCGATCGACGTCTATGGCGGGAGCCACCAGACCCTGCAGACGGGCGCCAATGTGTACGGCAGCGAGGGCGCTTTCAGCTATTACTTCGGCGGTTCGGTCGGGGAGAACAACCTCGGCATCGAAGCGCCGACTTCGAATTCCAATCCGCTCCATGACCATACGCGCCAGGGCAGCGGCTTCGGGTACATGTCGTACATGATCGACCCGCTCACCCGCGTCAGCCTGATGTTCGGCACGGCGAGCAACCAGTTCCAGTTGCCCAACACCCCGGGCCTCGCGCCCAATTTCACGCTGGCCGGCACGCCCACGTTCAATTCGGCCAACCTGAACGAAACACAGTCCGAGCTGAACAACTTCGCCGTCGCCTCGCTGCAAGGCAGCAACGGCGGCGCGCTGGATTATCAAGTGGCGTTCTTTACGCGCTACACCCGTACCCAGTTCAACCCCGATCCTCTCGGCGACCTGATATTCAATGGCGTCGCGTCCAGCGACTTCCACAGCGATACGGCGAACGGCGTGCAGGCCGACACGACCTGGCGGCTGAACGACCGGCACACGATCCGCACGGGGGTCTTTCTCCAGCAGGAACGCGCGAGTTTCAACGACGATGTCTCGGTCTTTCCCGTGGATACCGACGGCAACCAGACATCGAGCGTCCCGTTCAATATCGCGGACTCGAGCAGCAAGACGGGCTATCTGTACAGCGCCTATGCCCAGGACGAATGGCAGATCAACGACAGGCTGACGTTGAATTACGGCCTGCGCTACGACGGAATGAACCAGTACGTGCAGGCCAGCCAGCTCAGCCCCCGTATCGGCATGTCGTTCAAGCTCACGCCGACCACGACGCTGCACGCGGGCTATGCGCGCTACTTCACGCCGCCTTCCTTCGAGCTGGTCCCGAATTCGACGATCAACAATTTTTCCGGCACCACCAACCAGAGCCAGGTAACGCAGAACGACCCGGTTCAACCCGAGCGCGACGACTACTTCGATATCGGCGTTTCGCAGCGCCTGGGCTCCGATGTCACGGTCGGGGTCGATACCTACTACAAGAAAGCGCACAACCTGCTCGACCTCGGCCAGTTCGGCGCCGCCCTGATCTATGCGCCGTTCAACTACCAGTATGGGCGCGTCTATGGCGCCGAGTTCACCGCGAACTACAAGCATGACGGCACTTCGGCTTATATGAACCTCGCGTTCAGCAAGGCGCAAGGCATGAATGTCGACTCCGCGCAGTTCAACTTCGACCCGGATGAATTGGCCTACATTTCGAATCATTGGGTGCATCTCGACCACGACCAACTCATCACCGCCTCGTTCGGCGGCTCTTATGCTTATCGGAATACCACCTTCACCATGGACGCCACGGTCGGCAGCGGCTTGCGCGACGGCTTCGCGAACTCCGGGAAATTGCCGCTCTACGCGCAGATCAACGTCGGCGCGATCGAGCACATGAACCTGCCGACGATCGGCAAGTTCGATGCGCGTCTCGTGCTGTCCAACGTCTTTGGCCGCACTTATGAATTGCGCGATGGAACCGGCATCGGCGTGCAAGCCCCTCAGTATGGTCCCGGCCGCGCCGTTTACGTCGGCATGACAAAATACTTCTGATTCCCCATTCCGGACCCGGATTCCCATGCAAGCCTGGCTTGGCATCATCGAAGCGATACGCCTCGGCGGATGGATCGTCTACCCGCTCACGCTGCTGGCGATCGTCGCCCTCATCATCATGATGGACCGCGCCTATGTGCTCTGGCGCTTTGCCACGGTGCCGCATGCGGGCGCGAACGCGGCGGCCGATATCCGCGGCGTGCTGGCGGCGCTGCCCGCGCAGCACGCCGCGCGCAGATTGCTGGCGCCGCTGGTCGCCGACACGACTCGGCCGGTCTGGTGGATTGAAGAAAAAGCCCGCGCCGTCGCGCTCGAGGTGCAGCGCGACATGTCGCGCGGCCTCTGGGTGCTCGAGACGATCGTGACGGCCGCGCCGTTGCTGGGCCTGCTCGGCACGATCGTCGGCATGATGCATGCGTTCCAGTTGATCGGAAACCAGGGGCTGGTCAATCCGACCGGCGTGACCGGGGGCGTCGCGCAGGCGCTCGTCGCGACGGCCATCGGCCTGGTGATCGCGCTGGTGGCGCTTTTCGCCTTCAACTATTTTTCGAGGCGCATAGACCGGCTGGTCGAGGAGCTCGAGGTTTTCGCCAACGCGTGGCTCAGCGACGTGCGCCTGCAGCGCGAAGCTGCGGAGCGGGCGGCATGAAACTGCGCCGCTCGCGAGCTGCCAAGCGCGGCCGCATCGAGATCATTCCGATGATCGACGTCATGTTCTTCCTGCTGGCGACGTTCATCCTTGCCTCGTTGTCCATGCAGCGGCTCGACGCGCTCAAGCTGGACCTGCCGCAAGGGCAGGCGCAGTCCATCGCCGAGCAGCAGCCCCTGACCTTGAGCGTGACCCGGGACGGCCAGCTCGCGATCAACCGGCAGCCGGTCAGGCTCGGCGACGTCGCCGCGACGGTGAGGCGGCTGGTGCAGCCCGATGGCAACATCGTGGTCGCGGCCGATACGGCCGCGGCGAACGGCATCGTCGTCCAGGCGCTGCTGCAGGCCCGACAAGGAGGGGCCGAGCACTTCATGATCGCGGTCGAGCGTGGCCAATAGATTCGCGGATCTTGCTGGCAAGTGCTTCGACGCGGGCGGCTTCAGGACGATCGTCGCCGGTGTCCTGGCGGCGGTGGTGTGGGGCGTGTTCATGGCCGGCTTTGTGCGGGGGATGATGCCTCCGGCCCAGCCGGCTGCGGGCCCCGTCGCGCTCGATGCGCGTTTCGTGGAACTCGCTCCCCCGCCTGCCTTGCCGTCTGCTGCTCCGGCCACGTCCGCCGCGCCCTCTGTTCCTGCTGAGCCTCCTGCTTCCGCCGCACCACCCGCACCGCCATCCCCGCCATCCCCGCCGCCGCCTCAGGTATCCAAGCCGGCGCAACCGGAAGCGCCGGCCGCCGCGCCGCCGCGCCTGGCGCGCGTGCCGCAGCGATCCACGCCGCCTGATGCGCCCCGGCCTGCGCCCCGGCATGACGGGCCTCATGCCGCCCGGCCGGCCGCAATGCCGGCCAGCCCGGCGCAGGCCGCGGCCCCTTCATCCCCCTCGACCCATGAAGCCCCCGCGGCGGATCCTGGCGCCTCCGGGACTGGCCCGGCGCGGGCCATTTTGCAGCCATTGCCGGCACTGCCGGACGATCTGCGGCAAGAGGCGTTCCAGGCGGTCGCCAGGGTGAGGCTTTCAATCCATCCCGATGGCTCGGTGAGCGTCGAACTGCTCGATCCGACACGCAATCCGCGCCTGAACCAGATACTGCTCAACACGCTGGCGAAGTGGCGGTTTTTCCCCGCCATGAAAGACGGCCATGCCATCGAAAGCAGCCAGGAAATCCGCGTTCACTTCAATGTGAACTGAGCAATGTGAACTGAGATCCGCGATCAGTCGCGGGACGTGGCATGAGCCAGTTGCGCGGCGAGCTCGTCGAAGACGATCCGTATGCGTTTCGGCACGGGTCCGCGTTGCGGCCGATAGACATGCAGCTTCCACGGAGCGGGCTCAAAGCGCGGCAAGATGCGCGCGAGACGACCCGCCTCGACGTAAGGGCGCGCTAGATATTCCGCGCATTGGCTAAATCCGACGCCGGCGCGGGCCACCTCGATTTCCGTTTCCGGATCATCCGTGACAAACACCGGATTGCGAGGCTGGAATTTTGCTTCGCCACGAAATATCCATGGCCAGGGCCTGCCGGTTGCACGGTCAATCAGGGTTGTCGTGGGCGTGGACTGCAAATCCTGCAGATTCCTTGGCTCCCCCACTCGCGCGATCAGCTCCGGCGATCCCACCACCCACATCGGCAGGGGGCCGATCACTCGTGCAACAAAGCGGTTGTCCTCGATCGCTCCTGCGCGGACACCGATATCGATCTGCTCGTCGACCACCGCCGAAGGCGTATCGGACAGCCGCACGTCAAGCCTGAGGCCAGGATGGCGGATCATCAAGGCGCTCAGTATTGGCAGCACATAGCGGCGTCCGAATCCGGCCGGCGCCGTGATTCGTACAGTTCCCGAGACTTCGTCCGATGTGCTGATTGACGAGTCGAACAGCTCGTCAACGGATATCAAGGTGGACTGGACCTTGGCCGCGAACGTTTGGCCAAATGCCGTTATTTGCACCCGGCGGGTGCTGCGGTGAAACAGCGTTTCGCCCAAGGCGGCCTCCAGTTCACGGATGGCCCGCGTGACGACCTGTGGGGATACGCCAAGACGCGTCGCGGCTTCTCGAAAGGTTGGCGAGCCGGCCGCGGCGGAAAAAATTCTGAGAATCTCGAGTCGATTGAGCATGATGCGCAGGCACTTCCTTGAATTCCATAATCAGGAATTATGAATGAATAATTATTCCATTTATTTGTGCTTTTACAACGCTCATACTTCGCGGCAAGCGCAGGGCGGCAGGCAAGCGAAATCCTAATGCCGGGCGTTCTCCCTCAATGTCTGAACAGGAACGAAATCATGAATGCAAGCACCACGCAACGTCAGCTTGAAGGCAAGGTTGCCTTGGTAACGGGCGCCAGCTCCGGCATTGGCCGGGCTTCGGCGCTGGAACTGGCCCGCCGCGGCGCCAAGGTCGTTGTCGCCGCCCGCCGCAAGGACGAACTCGACCGGGTGGTCCGGCAGATCGTCGATGCGGACGGCACCGCCGCGGCCATCGCGGTCGACGTGGCAAAAGAAGAAGACATCAAGAAGCTGGTCGGCTTCACGGTGGCGACCTATGGCCGGCTTGACGTCGCCCTCAACAATGCAGGTACCGAAGGGGTGTTCTCACCCTTGCTCGAACAGGACGCGGCCCGCTACGACATGGTGTTCGAACCCAATGTGCGCGGCGTCTTCAATTCGATGAAATACGAAGCCGAGTTCATGCTCAAGCAGGGCTCCGGCAGCATTATCAACACGGCATCAATGGGTGGGTTGATCGGTTTCGAGAACGCGTCGGTGTATATCGCCAGCAAACACGCGGTGATCGGGATGACCAAGACCGCATCGATCGAATGGTTCCGCCGCGGCGTGCGTGTGAATGCGCTGTGTCCCGGCCTGATCGAGACGCCGTTTCATCATCGAGGTATTTGGCCGTCGGTCCAAGCGCAACAGCAGTTTGCGGCGGGCACACCGGCCGGGCGTTGGGGCACCGCCGAAGAGATGGCAACGATCGTCGCGTTTCTTGCCTCCGACGACTCGAGCTATGTGTCCGGCCACTCGCTGGTTGCCGATGGCGGGTATTCGATCGCTTGACGGGATCGGCTCCGGATCTCCCCGCCCAGGGGGATGCGCGTGCGGCGATGCGCGGGAGGGGCCCTTCTTGCATATGGACATTGCGGATTTGTCGTTGTTGGACTGCTCATCGCCCTCTCATAATCGTCGACTTATTCAACGTCGACCCGCATTGAGAAACAACGATGAGCATCAATCATGATCGGCGGAAACTGCTGACCCTTGCCGGCGGCCTGGCCGTATCCGGCGCGCTGCCTTCGATCGCGCAGGCGGCGCCCGCTGCGGCCCGGGTCGTGCTGGGCGTGACGCCTCTTCCGCCTTACTACGACATCATCGAGCTGATCCAGCCCAAGGCCGCCGAGCTGGGCCTGGACCTGGTGGTGAAGAAGTTCGAGGATACCCGCCAGCTCAACACGCTGCTGGCCAATGGCGACCTGGACGCCAATTTCTTCCAGCATGTTCCTTATCTGGAGCAATACAACAAGGACAATAATCTCGACCTGGTGGTGGCCGCGGGCGTCTTCATCGGACTGTTCGGGGCTTATTCGAGGCGTTTCAAGAAAGTCGAGGACCTGCCGGAAGGCGCGCTGCTCGTCTATCCCAACGATCCGTCGAACAGCGGCCGCGCCCTGGACATGTTCGCCAAGCACAGGCTGCTGCGCCTCAAGGACGGCGCGGGTATCAAGGCAACCCAGGCCGACATCATCGACAATCCCAAGAAATTCCGCTTCCGCGGCGTCGAGCAGCCCATGCTGGTGCGCACGCTGGACGACGCGGACCTGGTCGCCATCAACGCCCCGTTCGTGGTCGCGATCGGCCTGAACCCGCTCGTCGATGCGCTGATCTCCGAGGACAAGAGCGTCTTCGTCAGCAGCCTGGTCTCGCGGCGGGACAATGTGAAGAGCGACGGGATCGTCCGCCTTGCCCAGGCGGTGACGTCTCCCGAGGTCAAGCGCCTGCTCGAGGACAAGTTCCAGCGTTCCGTCCGTCCGGTCTTTTGATCCCGAATGATGTTCGGGATGCGTGTTTCGAGGGGCGAGGCGTGATCGAGTTGAGCCATGTTTCCAAGCGCTTCCAAACGGCCGATGGAGACGTCGACGCGGTGTCCGATGTGTCGTTGCGCATCGGGCAGGGCGAGATATTCGGCATCGTCGGATTCAGCGGCGCGGGCAAGTCGACGCTGCTGCGGATGATCAACCTGCTGGAACGTCCCACGTCGGGGCGTGTCGTGGTCGGGGGGGCGGATTTGCTCGCGCTCCCGCCGGACGGCCTGCGCCAGGCGCGCCAGTCGATCGGCATGATTTTCCAGCACTTCAACCTCGTGGCCAACCGGACGGTCGAGGACAATGTGTCGATCGCCCTGGAGATCGCCCGGGTCCCGCAAGACCGCCGCGGCGACATCGTGCACGAGAGCCTGCGGACGGTAGGCCTCGCGGACAAGGCCAGGCACTACCCGGGGCAGCTCAGCGGCGGCCAGAAGCAGCGGGTGGCCATTGCGCGGGCCATTGCCAACCGGCCCAAGGTACTGCTGTGCGACGAGCCTACTTCGGCGCTGGACCCGCAGACGACGGGGGAAATCCTCAAGTACCTGAAGGCCGTCAACGACGGCGCGGGAGTGACCATCGTCATCGTCACGCACGAGCTGGGCGTGGTCAACCGGCTCTGCCATCGCGTCGCCGTCATGGAAAAGGGCGAGGTCAGGGACGAGATCGATTTCCAGGATTCCGACCGTACGCTTTCCAGCGTGCTGGGCCTCGCCATTCTCGAAGAGCGCCGCCGCGACAAGGACTACCGCGATGTTTACGCATTTGTATGAGCGTCTTCCCGAGATGCTGCAATCCCTGTGGGAGACGGCGACGATGGTCGGCCTCGCGGTGGGCGCCGCGATCGTCCTGGGGCTGCCCCTGGGGACGCTGCTGTACCTGACGCGCCGCGGCGGGCTGCTCGAGCACGCCACGCTGTACACGACGATAAACAGCCTCGTCAATCTCATTCGTTCGTTTCCCTTCCTGATCCTCCTGGTGGCGTTGATTCCGATCACGCGATTCGTCCTGGGCACTTCGCTCGGGACGGTGGCGGCGTCGGTGCCCCTGGGGGTCGCGGCCATCGCCTACTACTCCCGGCTGTCGGAGCAGTCGCTGCTGGACGTCGATGCGGGCGTCATCGAAGCGGCCCAGGCGATGGGGGCGACCGTCTGGGAGCTGCTGTTCAAGTTCTTGTTCGTCGAGGCGCTGCCGGGGCTGGTGCTTGGGCTGACCATTTCCATCATCAGCTTCATTTCCTACTCGACGCTCGCTGGCGCCGTGGGCGGCGGCGGCATAGGGGATTTCGCCATCCAGTATGGCTATTACCGCTTCGAGACGGACGTCATGGTGGCGACGATGATCATCATCGCGGTCATCGTCCAGGCCGTGCAGTTCGGCGGCAGCCGCCTGTCCCGCCATTTCGACAAGCGCTAGTTTTTGCAGGAGACTCCTCATGGCTACCGAAACCCGGGCGCTGCATTTCAACCTGAACTTCATCAACTCCGGCACGCATAGCTCGGCCTGGCGCTGGCCCGGAAACGATCCCAGGGCCTTCATCGATCCCGACTTCTATGTGGCCGTGGCGAAGACCGCCGAACGGGGCTTTTTCGACGCGATTTTCTTCCCGGACAACCCCGCGCTCACGCAAGAGCCGAGGTTCCGGCCATTCAACGCGCTCGAGCCCACGCTGCTGCTGGCGACGATCGCCGCCCGCACCGGCCATATCGGCCTGATCGCCACGATGTCGAGCACGCTCAACGAGCCCTACAACGTGGCGCGCCGCTTTGCCTCGCTGGACATCCTCAGCAACGGCCGGGCGGGGTGGAACGTCGTCACGACGGCGGACCGGGGCGCGTCGGCCAATTTCGGCCTGCAGGACACGCTGGCGCATGCCAGGCGCTACGCGCGGGCGGCGGAATTCACCCACGTGGTGAAATCCTTGTGGGACAGCTGGGAAGACGATGCCCTGGTGGCGGATCCCGATTCCGGCGCCTTTATCGACACCCGCAAGATCTATCCCTTGAACCATCACGGAGAGTTCTTCGATGTGGCGGGGGCGCTGAACCTGCCCCGTCCGCCGCAGGGGCGGCCTATCGTGGTGCAGGCCGGAGGCTCCAATGACGGCCGGGACCTGGCCGCGGCGCACGCCGACGCGGTGTTCACGCTGGCCTATACGCTGGAAGAGGCGGTCGCCTATACCCAGGATATCGATGCCCGCGCGCGCCGATTCGGCCGGACCCGCGACGACATCCGGATATTCCCGGGCCTGGTGACGGTGATCGGCGGCACCGAGGCGGAGGTCCGGCAGCGGCTCGAGGTACACAAGGAGCTCTCGTCGTTCGAATACGGGCTGGCCCGGCTTGCGGGCTCGCTGCGCATCGACCCCAAGTCGCTGGCCCTGGACGAACCCCTGCCCAAGGACCTGGCGCTCCATCCTGATCACAACCACACCTTTTTCAAGGGCATCGTCGAACTGGCCGCAGCCAAGGGCGGGCTGACGGTGCGCGAGCTGGTCTACCACCAGCTGGGCGGGACCAGCCACCGGATCATCGCCGGCACGCCCGAGCAGGTGGCGGACGATATCGAGACATGGCTACGGTCAGGCGCCATCGACGGCTTCAACGTGATGCCGGACGTGTTGCCTTCGGGGCTGGACGCTTTCGTCAATCACGTCATTCCCGAGCTGCGCCGGCGAGGCTTGTACCGGGACGGTTATCCATCCCACACCTTGCGCGGCAATCTTGGGCTGGATCGTCCGGCCAACCCGCGCGCCGGTCAGCCCTCCCTGGCCGAGCAGGAGCACGTGGCGGGGCAGTTCTTCTAGCCCAAGGGCCGCACGCTGCCGGAAACCCGGATGCTCGCGCCGGGCTCGGGCGTGATTTCCACGCGCAGCCGGCTCGGCATGCCCATGTCCGACTTTCGCCGCAATGGCCTGCATGGTGGCGCAATCCGGCAAGGCCTGGCAGATGACGACGCCTGCGGGATTGCCGCCCGCGTCGCCGTCGGAAAACGCGGCCAGCCGGTCTACGGTGAGTTCGTGTGTCTGTGGCATGGGTGTCAAGGTGTAGTGGGCGGTGGCGCGGGCGTGCGGCCCGCGACTTGGCACGCCACACGTTGCATGGGGGGTGAAAAGAGGGTTATAAATGATAACTATTCTTATCCATTGAGATCAGGCTCATCAGGAAAGAGCCTGGCTCGTACCGGCCGCCGAACTTCCCGTGCCTAGGCTAGGCACACGCGCTACAGCGACCGCCACGGCCGGCTGCGCGGCTGTATGCGTCGCGCGGGCCGCAGATTAATCATCCTAAAGGCTAGTGGAACTCCCTGCTAGAACAATACTCATGGATTCCGATCAAATAGATGCCCCGGCTGGGGGCGGCAGGCCGTGGATCCGCGGGCGCCAAGTCCTTGGCGATGGGGCAATCAGCGCGCGGTTTCGCCAGGCGTTATGGTTTGTTCTCTTGACCCTTGTGTGGCTTGCGATCACCGCGCCCTTGTTCATCCTCGCACTGCAGGATCCGCTGTCGTGAATGTCAGTACGCCATCTGCACCATGCTCGAGAAATCGCAGTTCTCGATGGCCAGTTGCGTAACCGAAGTCACCAGGGCGCTGCGCCGGTCGCGCTTGTAGGCCGCCACGTAGACCGACGGAGGAAGCGGCTGGGTGGCCCTCACAACGTCGAGCGTGCCGGCGCGCAGCAATGGTTCCATGCTCTTCAAGGGTAGGTAGCTCAAGCCCAGCCCGGACACCGTCAAGGCAATACGCCCCACCAAGCTATTGCAGACGATGAGGCGCGCCGGACGCACGCCCATAGTGCGCAGCCAACGCTTGTATACCAGTCCAGTACCCGCGGTCAGCCCCTGGATGATCAGCTTGTGGTCGGCCAGCTCATTGAGCTTGATCGGCGTGCCGCGAGCCACCATGCCGGGTTTGCACATCCAGGCAAGCTCGACCTTGCCGATCGGCTCGAAATTCAATTGCGCGTCCTCATGGTCGCGAAAGACGTCCGGCACGATCATGAGATCGACTTCATCAGCCAGCAGTTTTTCACGCAGGTTGACGCTGATATCGATATGGGGCTCGATCGCCACGCGGGGATATTGCGCCTGGAATGCCATCGCCAAGCGGGGCAGCCAGGTCATGGCCGTGAGCTCGGTGACTCCGATGCGAATCTCGGTTTCCAGCACGCTGGCCTGTGCGAACCGTTCGACGGCTTCATCGCGCTGCAGCAGCAGTTGCTGCGCCAGCCTGAACATCTGCTCACCCCGGGGAGTCAGCCGCGCATTACGGGAAGTGCGGTCGAAAAGTTCCGTATCGAAACGACGTTCCAATTCCTGTATGCGTTTTGAAATGGCGGACTGCGTGGTGTGCAGCTCCTGGGCTGCCTGGGCAAAACCGCCCGCACGCGTCACCCAATAGATAGCTTCGAGCTGTTTGAAAGTGATCACGACATAGTCCTCGAATAAAGAGGGCTGCCAGGAGGGCTGCCTGATTTAATCGCTTTTTGGAATGCTATTTGATAGAAATAAATCGCTTTTCTTATTTTCTCGCAAATTACAGAATGCCTCCAATTCAAATCCCCCGGGAACACCCGGGGAAACAACAAGGAGACAATGTGAAAAGCATTTCGCGAAGCTTGGCGCTCGTCCTGTTCGCCGTCGTGGCGTTGAACGCACGCGCTGCCGGTTATCCCGACCAGCCGTTGCGCTTGATCGCGCCCTACGCGCCGGGCGGCAACATCGACAGCACCGCCCGTCTGCTGGCACAGGGGTTGTCGCAACGGCTGGGCCAGCCTGTCATTGTCGAAAACCGCCCCGGCGCCGCAGGCGTGGTGGGTTCGGAAGTCGTCGCCAAGTCGAAGCCCGACGGCTATACCATGGTGCTGAACTCCACCGGCGCGCTGGCCTCGGCGAAAGTTCTCAACCCTGGCCTGAAGCTGGACCCGCTGAAGGATTTTGCCGCGGCCGCCACGGTGTCGCAGGCGCCGATGGCGCTCATCGTCAATCCGGCTCTGCCGGTGCGCAGCGTGGCGGAACTGATCGACTACGCGCGCAAGCGGCCGGGCAAGCTCACCATGGCCTCCTCCGGCATCGGTACGTCGGCCCATCTGGCCGGCGAAATGTTCCAGCAAATGACAGGCGTCAAGTTCCTGCATGTCCCGTACGCGGGCAGCAGCCAGGCCGTGTCCGACCTGGTGGCGCAGCGCGTCGATCTGACTTTCGACCAGCTCACGTCGACGCTGCCCCTGATCAAGGCCGGCAAATTGCGTGCCCTGGCCGTCACCACGAGCACACGCAGCATCTTCATGCCCGAACTTCCCACGCTGGAAGAGTCCGGCGTGCACGGCTTCGAGATGAGCACAACGACGGGCCTGCTGCTGGCCAAGGACACGCCACCCGCCATCCTGGACCGGCTCAACCGCGACAGTGCGGCGATCCTGAACGATCCCGCCGTCAAGGACAAGATGCTGCTCTTGGGCGCGGCTCCGCTGCCCGGTTCCGGTAATGACTTCGACCGGATGCTGCGTGGCGAAATCGAAAAATGGACGCGCGTGGCCGACACGGCCGATATCAAACTGCCCTGAGACTAGCGAAGAGACCCCAATATGCAGCAAGACACCAACACGCAGGGCCCGTTGGCCGGTATTCGTGTACTGGAACTGGGAACCATGATCGCGGGCCCGTTCTCGGCGACGCTCCTGGCCGATTTCGGCGCCGAAGTCATCAAGGTCGAACAGCCGGGCGTGGGCGACCCCATGCGTAATATGAGCCCATTCGTCAAAGACGAGAGCCTATGGTGGAACGTCGAAGGGCGTGGCAAGCGCTCGATCACGGTCGACCTGCATGTCGAAGACGGCCAGGAACTGGTCCGCGACCTGGCGGTGCACTGCGACCTTCTGGTCGAGAACTTCAAGCCCGGAACGATGGCGCGCTGGGGACTAGGGTTCGAGCGTTTGCACGACCTGAATCGGCGCCTGGTGATGATGAGCGTCTCCGGCTACGGCCAGACCGGCCCCTATGCCGGCAAGCGCTCGTATGACCGCATAGCCCAGGCTTTTGCCGGCATGTTGAACGCAACTGGCTTTCCGGATCGACCGCCGGTGCGGCCCGGCTTTTCCATCGCCGACTTCGGCACGGCGGTCTTTGGGGCATTTGCGGCCATGATGGCGCTCTACCACCGCGACGCGCGCGGCGGCCAAGGGCAGCATATCGATGTCGCCATGTATGAAGCCATGTTCCGGCTAACCGAGAGCATGGCCATCTCGTACGACCAGCTTGGCGCCGTGCGCCAGCGCCGCGGCAACCTGAACGCCGGCGCGGCCCCGGGAGACCACTTCCTGACGGCTGACGACCGCTACCTGGTCTTGACTATCTCCAACAACGCGCTCTTCGGCCGCCTTTGCGAAGTCATGGGCCAGCCCGATCTGCCACGCGATCCACGCTTTGCCACGCATGCCGAGCGGGCGGCGTACCTTCCCGAGATCAATGGCATCGTAGGAGACTGGTTGCGCACCCTGACCGCGCAACAGGCCGGCGAGCTGCTCGACGCGGCGCAACTGCCGTACTCGCTGATCTACAACATTGCGGACATCTACGCGGACCCGCACTACGCCTCGCGAGGCGCCATCGCCACCGTGGACCATCCTCGGCTGGGGAAATTGCGCATGCAAGGCATCGTGCCACGCCTGCTGGGCACGCCCGCCCCTGCGCTGCGCCCCGCTCCCACACTGGGCCAGGATACCCGTGATGTGCTGACGAGCCTGCTGGGAATGACGCAAGCGCAGATCGAGCAACTGTATGCGCAGAAAATCATCTGAGGAAACAAAAGTCATGGGTCCGCTCGCCGGGGTGAAGGTTCTTGAAATGGAGGCATTGGGACCCGTTCCTTGGGCGGCCATGATGCTCTCCGACATGGGAGCAGACGTGCTGCGCATCGACCGCCCTGATGGCGGCCGGCCGGATCCGTTAGGCCCGCGCAGCGGGCAGGTCATGCTGCGCGGGCGCCGCTCGCTGGTGCTCGATCTCAAGCAGCCGGGCGGCGGCGAAGCGGTCCTGGAGCTGGCCGCGCGTGCCGACATCCTGCTTGAGGGCCTGCGCCCCGGTGTCATGGAGCGCCTGGGCATCGGCCCCGAGATCTGCCTGGCCCGCAATCCCGCCCTGGTCTACGGCCGTATGACCGGTTGGGGACAGCATGGGCCGCTGGCCCAGCAAGCCGGCCACGACATCAACTACATCGCCGCTGCGGGCGTTCTGCACACCATCGGCCCGCACGACGGTCCACCGGCAGTGCCGCTGAACCTGATTGGCGATCTTGGCGGCGGCGGCATGCTGCTGGCGCTCGGCGTCGTTAGCGCACTGCTGCACGCCCGGGCATGCGGCGAGGGCCAAGTGGTGGATGCGGCGATGATAGACGGCTGCAATGCGTTGATGGCCTCGGTTTGGGGGCGTTTCGCCGCGGGAGCGTGGTGCGACGAGCGCGAACGCAATGTGCTCGATGGCGGCGCTCCCTTCTATAGCGTCTATGAAGCGGCGGATGGGAAATGGTTGGCCTTCGGCGCCATCGAGCCGCATTTCTATCAAGCGCTGCTCGATGGCCTCGGGCTGTCCGGTGAAACCTTGCCCGCCCAGCATGACCGCACCGCCTGGCCCGACATGCGGCGGCGTATTGCCGGCATCGTCAGGCAGCGCAGCCGCGATGACTGGTGCGCAATCTTCGCTGGTTCAGATGCCTGCGTCACGCCAGTGCTTTCGCTGGCCGAGGCGCGCGAGTCGGCCCATCAACGCGCGCGCGATGCCTTTGTGGCCATCGAGGGCGTCATGCACCCCGCTCCGGCTCCCCGCTTCTCGCGCAGCGCCGGCGCCATCGTCCGGCCGCCGTGCGCGCGTGGCGCGGGCGGGGCAGAGGCGCTGCGCGATTGGGGCTTGGATCCTTCCCATCCAGCGCTGCGCCAGGTCTGGAACCAACCCCCCTCTGGCAGGGAATCCTGAGCCACCGGTTGCCGGTGCGCCTGGCCTTGCGCTGTCGCGTTGGGTCCAGTCCATCCCGCGCTCAGGTCCGGCAGCCGCATCGATAGGGTGGACTCGCGTCTGCGGCGTGCGACATGCAGGGCTATCCCTCAGCCGGGATATCGGAGTCGTTAAGCAGCCAGGCCCGGAAAGCCACGAGCGACGGCAGCGATGTATTGCGCGGCGGATAGACGAGGTAGTAGCTGCGCCGGCTCGTTACGGCGTTGCCCACCATGACCAACTGGCCCTGCTGCAGTTCGTCTTCCACTAGTACCCGGGGGACCAGTCCGATGCCGATGTCCGCCATCACGGCTTGTATCAGGTGCGATGTCAGTTCAAAGCTGGGGCCAATGCGCATGCCGCGGGGTGTCAGGCCGTGATGCCCGAGCCACTCGTTCCAGCCCTGGGGGTGGGTAGCGACACTCAGCAGCAGATGCGAGCCCAGGCTTTCCTGCGTCAACCGCAGTCCGGCGTCGATGGCCGACGGACTGGCGATCACAACCTGTTGCTCCGTGTGCAGCCGGTGCGCAGTAAGGCCTGGCCAGTCATCGCTGCCGACGCCAATGGCGGCGTCGATGCCGCTGGTGTTGAAATCGACGGCGCGTATCCGGGAATGCAGGTGGATGAGCATGCCGGGATGCGTGGAGTAGAAGTGATGCAGCCTCGGCAGCAGCCATTTCGAACCGAACGTGGGCAGCGTGGCAAGCCGCAGCGTGCCCCTGCCCGAGCGCAAGGCAATGGCTTGCAGCGTGGCGCCGCGTATCTGGTTCAGCGCGGGCGAGAGCTCCTGCAGGTACAAGCGGCCGGCGTCGGTCAGTGCCGCATTCCGGCCATCGCGGCGGAACAGTTCGACGCCTAGCAGCCGCTCCAGCGCCTGGATCTGCCGGCTGACGGCACCCTGGGTAAGGAACAGTTCATCGGCAGCACGGCTGTGGCTTTCGTGTCGCGCGGCGGCTTCGAAGGCTAGCAATTGCGACATGGAGGGGACGAGTTGGCGTGGATTCATGCGTAAAGATCATGATTGAGGGGAATAATATTCGCTTGTCGGAAAGTTGTGTGTTACTGAAGAATAGCAGTAAGCATGATTTATTTGCCATGATCCACAGGCGGGAATTTTTTCTGCTTGAATCAAGGATCATGCATTTAATACATGAATCCGGGGCGGCGTCGCTCTGGGTCTTGCTTTCTTTTTGGCTTTTTCCGCATGATTTCCCGACTCGCTCCCGCTGTTTCTCCCAGCCAGCCGTACCGTGTGTTTCTCGATGCGTTGGCCGCCAGCGGCTTTCGCGGCGAAATCGACGCCGGCGCAGCGATGCGCACCGTGCTGGCCACCGACAATTCCATCTACCAGCGTTTGCCCCAAGCCGCCGTTTTTCCCCGCGATGCCGAGGACGTGCAGTCCATCGCCCGCCTGCTGGCTTTGCCCGCGCATCGACGCGTCGCCGTCGCGCCGCGCGGCGGCGGCACCGGCACCAACGGGCAATCGCTGACCGACGGCATCGTGGTCGACCTGTCGCGTCACATGAACCGAATCCTGGAGATCGATCCTGCTGCGCGCAGGGTGCGGGTGCAGGCCGGCGTCGTCAAGGATCAGCTCAACGCGGCGCTCCGGCCGCACGGGCTGTTCTTCGCGCCTGAATTGTCCACCTCCAACCGGGCAACGATCGGCGGCATGGTCAATACCGATGCCAGCGGGCAGGGCAGTTGTACCTATGGCAAGACGCGCCACCACGTGCTCGCGCTCGATTGCGTGTTGCTCGGCGGCGAGCGGCTGGCCAGCCGTCCGGTGGCCGAGGGCGAGCTGGCCGCGCTGTGCGCCGGCGCGGGCCGCGCCGGCCAGGTCTACCGCACCGCACAGCGTATCCATGCCGAACGGGCGGACGAGATCGCGGCGCAGTTCCCGCGCTTGAACCGCAGCTTGACCGGCTATGACCTGGCGCATTTGCGCGAACCGGACGGCCGCTTCAACCTGAACAGCGTGTTGTGCGGTTCGGAGGGGTCGCTGGCCATGGTGGTGGAAGCCACGTTGAACGTGCTGCCGATTCCCCGCCACACGGTGCTGGTCAACGTGCGCTACGGCAGTTTCATGGACGCGCTGCGTGACGCCCAGGCGCTGATGGCCCACCGCCCGCTGTCGATCGAGACGGTCGATTCCAAAGTCCTGATGCTGGCAATGCAGGACATTGTCTGGCAGGGCGTGGCGCAGTATTTTCCCGAGGACGGCGCGCAACCCGTGCGCGGCATCAACCTGGTGGAATTCTGCGGCGACGATCCGGCCGAGTTGCGCTGGCGCACCGAGGATTTCCTGGCCCATCTGCGGGCCGACCACAGCGTGCTGCGCCTGGGCCATACGTTGGCCGAGGGTCATGCCGCGGTCGAGCGCGTCTACGGCATGCGCAAGCGCGCCGTGGGCCTGCTGGGCAATACGCCCGGGGAGCAGCGTCCGCAGCCCTTCGTCGAAGACACGGTGGTGCCGCCCGGGCATCTGGCCGATTACATTGCCGAATTCCGCGCGCTGCTCGACGGCCATGGGCTGGAATACGGGATGTTCGGCCACGTGGACGCCGGCGTGCTGCACGTACGGCCGGCCCTGGACATGAAGGATCCGCGGCAGGCCGCCCTGGTGCGGCCGATTTCGGACGCCGTGGCCGGCCTGACGCGCAAGTACGGCGGGCTGCTCTGGGGCGAACACGGCAAGGGCGTGCGTTCGGAATACGTGCCCGACTTCTTCGGTCCGCTGTATCCCGCCTTGCAGGCGCTGAAAGCGGCTTTCGATCCCGCCAACCAGCTCAACCCCGGCAAGATCGCGACGCCGGCCGACGGCGGTGCGGCCCTGCTCAGGATAGACGGCGTGCCGCTGCGCGGCGAAGCCGACAGGCAGATTACGCCGGGCGTCTGGCTGAGCTACGGCTCGGCCATGCACTGCAATGGCAACGGCGCCTGCTACAACTTCGACCCGGACGATGCGATGTGCCCGTCCTGGAAGGCCACGCGCGACCGTGTCCATTCCCCCAAAGGCCGGGCCTCGCTGATGCGCGAATGGTTGCGCCAGCAGCAGGCCGCCGGCGCCGACGTGCTGGCGCCGCGCCGGGGCTGGCTGGCCGGACTGCCGGCGCGTTGGCGCAACGACTGGGCCAGGCGCCGTGGCGAGGCGGATTTCTCCCATGAGGTCTACGATGCGATGGCCGGCTGCCTGGCCTGCAAATCCTGCGCGGGGCAGTGCCCGGTGAAGGTCAATGTGCCGGCGCTGCGCGCCCGCTTCCTGGCGCTGTACCACACCCGCTATCCGCGCCCGCTGAAGGACTACGTGATCGGTTCGATGGAGTACACCGTCGCCGGTCTGTCGCGCCTGCCGCGCCTCTACAATGCGATCATGGGCGCTGCGCCAGTGCGCGCCGCTCTGGCGCGCCGTGTCGGCCTGGTCGACAGTCCGCTGTTCAGCGATCTTGACTGGCGCGGCCATCTGCGCCGGCTGGGCGTGAGACCGGCCACTGTGCGGCGGCTCGCTGCCTTGACCGAGGCACAGCGCGCGCGCAGCGTGGTGCTGGTGCAGGATGCCTTCACCCGCTATTTCGAGACGCCGGTGGCGGCTGATTTCGTCGAGTTGGCGGTGCGCGCCGGCTACGACGTATACGTAGCGCCTTTCCTGCCCAACGGCAAGCCTCTGCAGGTGCACGGCTTTCTGGATGGCTTCGAGCGAGCGGCCCGGCGCAACGCGGTGCGGCTGCGTCGATTGGCCGACTGCGGCGTTGCGCTGGTCGGCCTGGATCCGGCCATGACACTGACCTACCGGCAGGAGTACCCGCAAGTGCTGGGCGAGGAATCCTGCCCGCGCGTGCTGCTGCCGCAGGAATGGTTGGCCCAAGCGCTGCCGGCGCGCGGCGGCCGGCCGGCCGCCGCCCTATCCTACCGGCTGCTGGCGCACTGCACCGAGCGCACCACGGCGCCGGCCAGCGCGGCCCAATGGCGAGCGGTCTTCGAGCGGGCCGGGTTGTCGCTGGCGCTGCAGGCCAGCGGCTGCTGCGGCATGTCCGGAACCTATGGGCACGAGGTCCGCCACCTGGAGACCTCGCAGGCCATTTTCGCGCAGTCCTGGAGCGCTTTCGTCGATGCCGCGAGCGAGGACGGCGAGGATGAGCTGCTGGCCACGGGATATTCCTGCCGCAGCCAGGTGCGGCGGCTGCGCGGCCGCGCGCTGCGTCACCCGGTGCAAGTGCTGCTGGACTATTACTGATCGGTGCCTGGGTGGCGCCGCCTCGTGCCTCGTGGCCAGGCCGCGCCGCCCGAATGCGCCGTCAGGCGGTCGCCAGCGTGCCCAGCAGGGCTTCCATGTCTTCCTTGCGCACCTTGGGCTGCCAGGGACGCCACGGCATGCGCAGGGTCCGGGCCTGGCGTTCCTCATAAGCCAGGAACTCCTGCGTGATCGCGATACCGCGCACACCGCCACGGACCGCGCCGGCACGCACGTCGCCGTAGTACTCCTCCCAGTCGGCCGGCAAGCGCTGCGCGGACGGCACCGCCAGCCACAGGCGCAGCAGGTGGCGCTTGAGGTCCGGTTCGTCGTAGTCCTCGAAGGCGGTGCGCGAGTGCAGCGTCACATAGTTGTTGAGCAACTGCAGGTCGCCGCGCTCCAGCTCCATGGTGTGGCACAGCAGCGGGCTGGGCATGAGCTCATCCATCAGGTCCAGCGCCTGGATCTGCTGCGGCGTCAGGCGCGGCACTTCGGGATAGTCGCGCTGCACCGCATCGGTGTTCTTGCGGTTGGTGCGGGCGCAGAAGTACTCGGGGTCGCTGCCGAAGATGGGGCAGCGGTAGTAGGGCGGCTGGCTCGGATCCTGCGTGCTCTGGTAGCTATGGAACCAGGGCTGTTCGAGCACCGGGATCAGGTCTGGACGGCGTCGCTGCACTTCGTTGTACAGCGCCATGGAGCTGATGACTTTGCTGGTGCCGCCCGCCTTGGCGGTGCGCCGGCACAGCAGGGCCACGACATCGCAGGAGTCCTGGTGGAAGTCCAGGCCGGCGTTGGTGTTGTAGCCGCGCCCGCCCTTGACCTTGTAGTCCAGGCCTTCGTTGCGCACGTCGTTGATGACCTGGCTGGCGCGGTTCTGGGTGCGGCCCACGCCCATGTACAGGCTCATGCCCCAGTAGGCTATCCGGGTTTCCTCTTCGTTCCAGGCGTCGGTGGGAAGGCCCTTGACCAGGCGCATGCCCCAGCGCCCTTGGGTGCCGTCGATGGCGCGCCGTAACGCGGCCTGCGAGGCCTCGGGCAGAGGGTAGTCGGCCTGTTCCATCGACAGCAGCGGCTTGGCGGCGGCCTTGGCGTGGCGTAACGCCAGGTCGAAACCTTCGGCTTCCTGCGGCGTCAGGCGCTGGATCCAGGAATCGTCCTGCCGCGCTTGTTCGGCGGTCCAGGCGCTCGGGCCGGCGTGGGGAGTAGGGGTCATCATGAGTCTCCAAAGTGATTTATGTGGCCATAGTCTAAGCACTTGTGGATGGTTAGAATAGTGAACCTATTTGACAAAACAGGTAAGGATTCTTGATGAAGATCGAAGCCTTGCACACGCTCGAAGCCATCCTGCACACCGGTACGTTCGCCCAGGCTGCGCTGGAACGCAACGTGACGCGCAGCGCGGTGAGCATGCAGGTCAAGCAACTGGAGCTCTACGTCGGGCAGCCACTGTTCGACCGCTCCGGCCTCTACGCGCGGCCCACCTCCCTGGCCAGGGAACTGGTCTACACCATGCACGATGCGCTGGCGCGGCTGGAAACCCTGCGCAAGCGGCCCAGTGTGGCGGTGGAAGGGATCGTGCGGCTGGGCGTCATCGAATCCATGCAGCCCATCGTGCTGCCGGGAACCCTGAAATGGCTGGCCGAGCGGCATCCGCGGCTGGAGATACGTCCGGCTCGCGGGCGCAGCAGCACGCTCATGACGGCGGTGAGGTCAGGCGAACTGGACGCGGCCCTGGTGGCGCAGCCGCCGGAAGGCGCCTCCGCCCGTCTGCGATGGCAGCCCATGCTGAGCCGCGAACTGATGCTGCTGGCCCCGCCCGAGGCGGGCGAGGCCTCGGTACAGGCGCTGTTTCGCCTGTACCCCTGGATCCGCTACGACCGCAAGACGGTCAGTGGATCGGTGGCGTCGCATTACGTCGCACAGCAGATCGGCGACGTGCGCGGCGCGCTGGAATTCGACAGCGCCACGGCCATTCTGGCCATGGTCAGCGCCGGGTTGGGCGTGGCCGTCATCCAGCTCTCGGAACCGGCCCTGCTGCAGAGCTATCCGGTGCGCATCGTGCGCCTGGGGCGCAATGCGCCGTCGATACAGTATTCGCTGGTCTCGCGGCGCGGGGATGAAGGCAGCCGCGCGCTGCAGGCGATGCACGACGCCATGCAGTCGGCGCTGGTCGTGGCACGGCACCCGAAGCGCAAGGGCTGAGGGCCCGGGCTTGTCTATGCCGGGTTCGCGGGCAGGCCGGCCCAGGGCCGCCGCAGGGCATCCTGCGCCAGCCAGGCCGCCACGTCGCTGTCGTAGCGGCGGGTCGTGTCGATGTCGTCCCAGCCGTTGATCAGGCGCAGGCGCCATACGGGGTCGACGTGGAAATCGAAACCCTGGCCGCCGACCTCGATGCGGCAGGCCTCGAGGTCCACCTCGGCCTCCACGCCGCCGGGCGCGAGCAGTGCGAACATCGCTTCGGCGGCGGCTTCGTCGACCCTGGCCGGAAGCAGGCCGTTGTTCACCGCATTGGAGGCGAATATGTCGCCGTGCGAGGGAGCGATGACGCAGCGGATGCCCGCGTCCGCCAGCGCATAGACGGCGGCCTCGCGCGACGAGCCGCTGCCGAAGTTGCGGCCGGCCACGAGGATGCGCGCGCCGTGGTTGCGAGGCTGGTTGAGCGGAAACTGCCCGTCATGGGCGCCGTCCTGCAGGCGGCGCAAGTCGTGGAACAGGAAGGGGGCATACCCCTCGGGCAGGTTGCGCGGTTGCTTCATGAAGCGCGCCGGCAGCACCTGGTCGGTGTCGATGTTGATCTGCGGCAGTGCGCAGGCCACGGCGCGCAGGCGTACCAGCGGTTCCATCAGGGCCTCCGTTGCGTCAGTTCGCGCATGTCGATCAGCCTGCCGGCGACGGCCGCCGCGGCGACCATGGCCGGCGACATCAAATGCGTGCGCGATCCCAGGCCTTGCCGGCCTTTGAAGTTGCGGTTGGTGGTGGAGGCGCAGCGTTGGCCGGCATCGAGCATGTCGCCGTTCATGGCCGCGCACATCGAACATCCCGAGCCGCCCCATTCCAGCCCGGCATCGAGGAAGATGCGGTCCAGGCCTTCTGCTTCGGCCTGGCGCTGCACCAGCGTGGAGCCCGGCGACACGAGTCCCGGCACCTTGCTGCGGCGGCCGGCCAGCACCGCGGCGGCCGCACGCAGGTCCTCGATGCGCGCATTGGTGCACGAGCCGATGAAGACGCGGTCCACGGCGATATCGGTCAGGCGCATACCGGGCGACAGGGCCATATAGTCGATGGCGTCGCGCACGTGCGCGGCGCGCGCCGGGTCGCCCAGCGCGTCCGGGTCCGGCACGGTGCCGTTGATGGGCAAGGCGTCCTCGGGCGTCGTGCCCCAGGTCACGGTGGGTTCTATCTGCGAGGTGTCGAGCACCAGTTCGCGTTCGAACACGGCGTCGTCGTCGCCGGCCAGTTCGAGCCATTGCTGCGCCGCCTGGTCGAATGCATCGCCAGCGGGCGCGAACGGGCGGCCGCGCAGGTAGTCCAGCGTGACCGCGTCGGGCGCGACCATGCCGCAGCGCGCGCCCGACTCGATCGACATATTGCACAGCGTCATGCGGCCTTCCATCGAGAGCGCGCGCACGGCGGCGCCGGCGTATTCGATGACATGTCCCACGGCGCCGTCGGCGCCCAGCCGCGCCACGATGGTGAGCGCCATGTCTTTGGCGCCCAGGCCGGGCGCCAGTTGACCGTCCACGCGCACGCGCAGCCGCTTCGGCCGCTTCTGCCAGAGCGTCTGCGTCATGAGCACGTGGGCGACTTCGGAGGCGCCGATGCCGAAGGCCCAGGCGCCCAGGGCGCCGTGGGTGGACGTGTGGCTGTCGCCCTCGACCACCAGCAGGCCCGGCAGCGTCATGCCCAGCTCGGGGCCCACCACGTGCACGATGCCTTGCCACGGATGGTGCATGTCATACAGGCGAATGCCGAAATCGCGGGCGTTCGCGGCGAGCTGGTCCATCATGCGGGTCAGCTCGGCGTTGGCGATGGGCAGGTTGCGCCCGCGCGTGGGCACGTAGTGGTCGGCGATGGCCACCGTGAGGTCGGGACGGGCCACGGTTTCCCCGCGGGCGCGCACCTTGTTGAAGGCATGGAATGAGCCTTCCTGCACATAGTGCCGGTCCACCCATACCAGGCTGGCGCCATCTTCGCGCTGCGCGACGACGTGCGAATTCCAGAGCTTGTCGAACAGGGTCTGCGGGGTGCGGGGCGTCGACATCGTGCAGCCTCACCCTTGCGGAAAGCCGTAGAGTTCGGCTGGGTTGTCGGTGAAGATGCGGCGGCGTACGGCTTGGTCGGGGATCCAGTCGCAGAACAGGTCGAGCAGCGCTCCGTCGTTGGGCACCGTGTCCGGGGGAAACAGCGCCGGGTGCGGCCAGTTGGTGCCGAAGACGAGGCGGTCCGGCCGCGCTTGCACCAGCGTCTCCACCAACGGGCGGATGTCCGCATAATCGGGTCCGCCGCTGTCGGAACGGCGATACCAACTGGAAATCTTGGCCCAGCAATCGTCGCGCGAACGCAGGATGCGCAGCATGGCCTGGAAGCCGGCGTTGCCTGGCCCCTCGCCGCCACGCACGCTGCCCAGGTGATCGAATACCAGTGGTACGGGCAGGCGAAGCAGCGTGTCTTCCAAGGCGGCGATTTCGTCGGCATGGTGAAAGTGCACCTGCAGGTGCCAGCCCAACGGTCGTATGCGCGGCGCCAGCGCGGCAATGGCGTCGGTGCCGCCGTAACCCTTCACGAATGTGGAAACGCGCACGCCACGCATGCCGCCCCGATGCAGCCGGTCCAGTTCGGCCGCGTCGACGTCCGGCGGCAGGCCGGCCACCCCTCGCGCACGGTGCTGTCCCAGTTCGGCGATCAGGTCGAGCGTGAGGCTATTGTCGGCGCCGTAAACGCTGGCGCTGACCTGCACCGTTCGTTCGATGCCGAGCACTGCGCACATGGCCAGATAATCGGCCCGGGTTGCCTGCGCCGGCGTATACGAGCGCGCGGGGGTGTAGGGGTAGCGCTCGGGTTGTTCATAGATGTGGCAGTGGCAGTCCGTCGCGCCGGGCGGCAGCGCGTGGCGCGGCGGCCGCGGCCGATGATCGGCCGGCAAGCATATCGGCGGTTGGGAGGTGTCAGCAATATCGGTGTTCATGTCAGGGCTCGGTATGCAAGTCAGCGGAGTGTGATGTGGGCGTCCTGGATAACCTTGGTCCACTTTTCCGTTTCCGTCTTGATGATCCGGTCAAAATCGGAGCCCGACCCGGTCAGGACATCCGAACCAAGGTCGCCGAATTGCCGCCGCGTCTCGGCCGAGTTCAACACTTGCTGCATGGCGGTGTTGATCTTGTCAATGATCTGCTGTGGCGTGCCGGCGGGCAGCAGCAAGCCGGTGGTCGTGCTGGATTCGAAGCCGGGCAGGCCGGACTCGGCCAGCGTCGGAATCTGCGGGACCACGCTGGAACGCGCACTTGTCGTCACGCCCAGTGCCCGCAACTTGCCGGCATTGATCTGCGGCAGCGTGGAGGCAAGTTGGTCGAACGTGAGGTCGACATGACCGCCAAGCAGATCGGCCACGGCTTCGCTGCTGCCCTTGTAGGGCACGTGCAGGAGTTTGGTGCCGCTGGCGCTCTGGAACAGTTCGGCCGTCAAATGCGCAGCCGTGCCGGTACCGGACGAAGCCACCGTCAGCTTTCCCGGCTGCTGTTTCGCATAAGCGATGAATTCAGCCACGCTGTGCACTGGCAGCGACGGCGAGACCACCAGCAGCAGCGGGGCGCGGGCAATCGGTGACGCGGCGACGAAATCCTTTTCGACATTCAGCTTCAAGTCCGGATTCAGCGCCTTGGCCGGCGCCAGAGCGCCGGTTGATGCGAGCAACATCGTGTAGCCGTCCGCTGGGGACCGGGCCACGATTTCGGACCCCAAAATGCCCGCCGCGCCTGGCCGGTTGTCCACGATGACCGATTGTCCGAACTGTTCGGTCAGGCCTTTGGCGATTATGCGCCCGGTGGCATCGATGTTGCCCCCGGGCGGGAAGGGCACGATCAGCCTGATGGGATGGTCGGGGTATGCTGCTTGGGCGCAGGCGGAAGCCGCGCAGAGCGCGACGCAGGCGAATAGACGGGCAAAGGGTTTCATGTTGTCTCCTATTATTGTTGCGACGCCATGCGCTGTGCGCCGGCGGCGTCATGCTTTAAGCCAGCGTAGCTTAGCCAGCGTAGCTGCGGGCCAATTCAAGCAGTTCGGGCGTGCCGATGAGGCGGTTGAGTTCGTTGAAATCGAACATCTGGTCCTTCATCGGCTGCGTGGTGCCGCATGCCTTGAGGCTCGTGTAGTAGTTTTCCAGTTGCCGCGCCGCGAAACGGGCCGTGCCGCCCGGGAAGATGACGATGCGGTAGCCGCGGCCGCTCAGTTCCTCCACGCTCTGGATGGGCGTCTTGCCGCCTTCCACCATATTGGCCAGCATCGGCGCACGCGAGGAGAAAATGCCGCAGACGCGGTCCATGTCGGCCGCCGAAGAGACGGCTTCGATAAAGAGCGCGTCCGCGCCGTTGGCCAGATAGGCTTCCGCGCGGTCGATCGCCGCATCCAGGCCTTCCACGGCGACCGCGTCGGTGCGCGCCAGTATGAGTGTGTCGGGACTGTGGCGGGCATCCAGGGCGGCGCGCAATTTGCCGCACATTTCCGCTGTCGATACCAGTGATTTGTTTTCCAGGTGGCCGCAGCGCTTGGGGAAGGTCTGGTCCTCCAGTTGGATCATGGCGGCCCCAGCGCGCTCAAAATCCCGCACGGTGCGCTGGACGTTGATCGCATTGCCAAAGCCTGTGTCGCCGTCGACGATGACCGGCGTGCGCACGCGGTCGGTAATGCGGGACAGCGTGTCGACCGCCTCCTTGGCAGTGGTCAGGCCGACATCGGAGCGGCCGAACTGGGTGTAGGAAACGGCTCCCCCCGAGAGGTATAGGGCCTCGAAACCCGCGCGTTCGGCGATCAGGGCCGTCAAGGCGTCGTATACGCCGGGCGCCAGGATTGCCGGTGCGGTCAGCAATCGTGCTTTGAGTGTGTCGGAAGGCAAGATTTCATCCAGTGAGTATATGTATCACGACAAATTCTAAGAGCTTGTCGATTAAAATAAAATCAAGTAATTTTTAAAAAATAGTGGAATTATTTTTATGAAGTGGGAAGCCTTTGCCACGCTGGATGCGGTGCTTTGCACGGGGACGCTGGCCGGCGCGGCCAAGAGCATGAACCTCACCGCCAGCGCGGTCAGCATCCAGATGAAGCAGTTGGAGGCCTTTATCGGTCATCAGCTTTTCGACCGTTCGGGGCTGCAGGTCAAACCGCTGCCGTTGGCGCACGAGGTGGCGGCCGTGATGCGCCGGGCCAAGGTCGAATTGGACGGTCTGCGCAGGCCTTCGAGCATTCTGCTCGAGGGCACCGTCGATCTGGGGATCATCGAGTCGATGCAGTCGAGGCTGCTGCCTGGCGTTCTGCAGGCGCTACGCATCAGCCATCCTGCGCTGCGCGTGCACCCGCATCGGGGCAAGAGCGCGCAATTGACCAACGCGGTCAAAGCGGGCGACCTGGACGCGGCGATTGTGGCGCAACCCGAGTCCGGCGGCTCTTCCCGGCTGCAGTGGTATGCGCTGTCGCAATACCCGCTGTCCTTGGTCGTGCCGCCGAATGCTGAAGCCCAATCCATTCCCGACCTGTTCAAACGCTACGAATGGATCCAGTACGACAAGGCGACTGTCGCGGGCCGGCTGGCGGCGCGCTATATACACCAGCACTTCAAACCGCTGACCAGCGGGTTGGAGCTGGACGGCGTGCGGGCGGTGCTTGCCATGGTGAGCGCGGGGCTCGGGCTATCGGTGATCCAGTTGTCCGAATCCAACATCGCCCAGCTTTTTCCCGTGCGTGTGGTGGCGCTGCCCAACCCGCCCATGATCCAGTTCTCGCTGGTATTTCGCGCCAGCGACGAACACAGCCGTGCGCTGATCGCCATCCGGGATGCCGTGGTGACGTCAGTCTAAGTGCACGGCTGACGAGGCAATCGGCGCGCGATTCCGCCAAGCATCGGGGCGCTTCCCGCCCCTTGTCTGGCTTGCGGTCACGGCCCCCTTTCAGGGCAGCGCCAGGATCTCGCGGGCCAGGAGTTCCAGCGTGCGCGGCGCGCTGCCTTCGGCCTTGTTGTTGGCCGTGATCCACACCGGCTGTCCCATGGCCCGGGCCTCCCGGCAGGCTTGGGCCAGCACGCGCCGGGTGGCGGGGTCGGGCACCACGATCTTGTCGAAGGGGAAAAAGCGCGCCTTGGCGGCCTCGTAGCGTTGGCCCGCGAGCAGGCTCCAGCGCGCCACCAAGGGCCCGGGTCCGGTCGCGGCCACGGCCTGCATCTGGCGCGCGGCGGATGGCATGCGCGCGTGGATCGCCACGCAATAACGCACGCCGCGCTCGGCCAGCATGCGCATCATGCGCGGCGTGACGACATCGGGGTCGCGAAACTCCACGGCATAGAATGCTTGCTCGTTCGCACGCGAGGCGGGCAAGGGCGGCAGCGCGGCCAGGAATGCCGACAGGTGCTCCACGAAAGCCGCCGTGTCGGCCAGGATGTCCAGCGGCAGGGGTGAAAACTGGAACACCAGCGGGCCCGCCTTGGCGCCCAGGCCCGCCACGCAGGGCGCGACGAAATTCTCGGTCGCCGCAGCCGCGTCAAGAAAACCGGGGTTGGGGCCGCAGGGCACGCCGCGCTCCCCGCGTTGTACCGCGTCGGTGTAAAGATTCGGGCACTTGATCACGAAGCGAAAGCCTTCGGGAACCTGGCTCGCATGGCGCGCGTACTGTTCCTGCGTGAGCGGCGCGTAGAAGGTGCGGTCCATGCTCACGCTGCGCAGCAGCGGATGCGCCGAGTAAGCAGGCAGCCCTTCGCGTGACAACAGGGATTCGCTGGCCTCCGCGCCGTAGACGAGACCGTTCCAGCCGGGAAAAGACCATGAGGACGTGCCCAGGTAGACGTCCTTGGGCAAGGCCGCGCCCAATTCCCGCAGCGGCTCGGGATGCTCGGCGGGCGGGATGGCCTTGCCGCCGGCGCGCCGCGCGCGTGGCGCGGAGGAGGGCGGGGTGGGCTCGTCGTTGAAGAAGGAAGTCTGGGTCACAGTCAAAAGAAAAAGCCGACCTTGAATGTCGGTTTTTCGCACATATTTTGCCAAGCGGCAACTTCAGGTTCGTACAAAGCCACGATGAGCGCACAGCGCGATATCAGTTCCTGCGGGTAGCCATCGCAAAATGGGGTCGCCGCACAGTTCTCCCAAACATTATGGGGAGACGGCGGTTAGCTACTACTATGCATGATGGAAACTCTGGAAAAGGAAACCGTCATGGGCGATAGGACTGTCATTGGTGCCCGGGAGGCCATGCGCGTCTTGCCGGGATGGGCCGCCGCGCAAACACGCGATGCCATCGAGAAGACATTTGTCTTCGCCGATTTCAATGCGGCATTTGGGTTCATGGCGCGGGCTGCCCTGTTGGCGGAGCGCCTCGACCACCATCCGGAATGGTCCAATGTCTATAACCGGGTGCAGGTATTGCTGACGACGCACGATGCGGGCGGAGTCACCCGCCTGGATGTGCGGATGGCGCAGTTCATGGATGAGGCCGCCGCGGGTATCCACCCAACGCCGTGACAAAAAAGCGAGCAGCTGGCGCGTTCTTTCCAAACAGCGCTTTTTGCGCTTTTCTTTCCACTTTGCCATGAACCCCGAAGACCTGAAGCACCTCGTCACCTGGACCATGCCGTTCGGCAAGTACAAGGGCCGCTTGCTGGCGGACCTGCCCGGCCATTATCTGACGTGGTTCGCCCGCGAGGGTTTTCCAGCGGGGCAACTGGGCCGGCTGCTGGCGCTGATGCATGAACTTGACCACAATGGGCTCAAGCCCCTGCTGGATCCCTTGCGCGGCGGTGACGCGGTGAAGCAGGAGAACCGAGAAAGATAAACGCTTTTACTCGGCAGCCTGCGCCGCGCTCGCCGGGTGGCCAGGCCTGGCCAAACCGAGATGTTCGCGTAGCGTCCTGCCCTCGTAGTCTTGGCGGAACAGGCCGCGCGCCACCAGGATCGGCACGACTTCGTCGACGAATTTATCCAGCGGTTCCGGCGCATAGGGCAGCATGATCACGAAGCCGTCGGCGGCGCCGGCCTTGAACCAGCATTCCATGTCGTCGGCGATGTCCTGGGCGGTGCCGGACAGCAGCCGATGGCTGCTGACCGCCAGCATGTCCCGGAGGTCGCGCACCGTCAGATGGTTGCGTTCGGCCATGGAGCGCAGCACCTTGGCGTGGCCCAGCATGGCGGAGCTCGAGGGCGGATAGTCGGGGAGCGGGCCGTCCAGATCGAGCGTGTTGATGTCATAGCCCACCCGGTCGGCAAAGCTGCGGATGGTCGAGGGCATGTCCGCCATGGCCGCAATCTCGGCAATCGTCTTGCGCGCCGCCTCGCGGGTCTCGCCCATCACGATGGAGACGCCCAGCAGGACTTTCACGGCATCGCGCGGACGGCCTACGGCCTGCACCCGATCGCGCAGCCGGTTGGCGAAAGCCACCGCCTCGTCCAGATCATGCTGGGCGGCGAAAATCGCATCCGCCGTCCGGGCGGCAAAGTCGATGCCTTGATCGGAGGCCCCGGCCTGGAACATGACCGGATAGCCCTGCGGCGGGCGAGCGATGTTGAGCGGCCCCTTGACGCTGAAATGCGGGCCGGCATGGTTGAGTTCATGCAGCTTGGTCCGGTCGAAGAATTCACCGCTTTTCTTGTCCAGGACGAGAGCCCCGTCTTCCCAGCTATCCCACAGACCCTTCGCCACTTCGACATATTCCGCCGCGATCTCGTAGCGCTGCGCGTGGGGCGGGTGCGGCATGGAGCCGAAATTCGCCGCCGCGTCCGGGCTCGAACCGGTCACGACGTTCCAGCCCACGCGCCCGCCGCTCAGATAGTCGATCGAGGCAAAGGCGCGGGCGATATTGTAGGGCTCGGAATACGTGGTGGAGACGGTTGCGACCAGGCCGATATGCGATGTCGTCACCGCCAGCGCCGAGATGAGGGACAGCGGCTCGAAACGCATCACGGTGCCTGGCGAGGCGTCGGCACCGCTGTTCACGGCATCGGCAAAGAACACCAGGTCGAATTTGCCGCGCTCGGCCGTCGTCACCACCCGGTGCACCATGGAAAAATCCAGGGTGCCGATCCTGGCTTCGGGCAGCCGCCATCCGCTGCCCACGACGCCGCCCATCAGGCCCAGGTGCATCTTCCTAGACATCTTTCCCGTCCCGCAGGGTGGAAGCGACTGCCGGATTCATTCAGATCGGCGAATGGGTAATCTGATCGACCGTCAGCGCACTGTCGGGAACGCCATATTTTTCCAGCAGTTTCATGTAGGTCCCATCGGCGACCATGCTGAGCAATGCGGCTTCGAGCGCCTTTCTCAGCGCAGTGTTCTCTTTCGTCATGACGATACCCGAGGCGGAATAGGGCTCGTCCGCCAGCGTTTCCTTGGTCATGGACATCTTCATCTTCGGGTTGATCCTGGAGATCCATTCGCCGACCGCGCGGCCCGTGATGAATCCATCGCCCCTTCCGTTGGCCACAGCCATATAGGTGGCGGCGCTGTCCGGATAATAGGTGAACTTGATCTCCGGCTTGCCCTCGGCCTGGCATTTTTTCGACAGTGCGGTCGCCGTGTCGATCTGCGAACTGCCCTGCGTCAGCGACAGTTCCTTGCCGCAGAGGTCGTTGATCGTCAGTCCCTCGTTGCCCTGCCGCACCAGAAGGCCCGAGTGGCCGGTGATGTAAGGCACGAAATCCACGGCCTTGCGGCGATCCGGGGTAATGGCGAACTGATCCACGCCGATATCGTAGCGCCCGCTCTGCACGCCGGGGATGATGGTCGGGAACTTCAAGTCCGCAAACTCAGGCTTTACGCCCAGGCGCGCCGCCAGCGCGTTCACGATGTCGATGTCGAGGCCCGCGGTCTCGCCCGCTTCCGTCTTATAGGCGAAGGGCGCCCATGCCAAAGACGTCGCCACCTTCAATACGCCCGAGGCCCGGATGCCATCAGGCAAGGCGGCCCGCGCGGCCTCGACCACCTGCGCGCCGGCGGGGGCAGCGAGGCCGAGGGCGGAAACGGCCCCCATGACCAGCACCATCAGGCCAAGTCCCAAACGCTTTTTTCCAGCGGTCATCGTGTGCTTCCTCTCGGTGTTGGCCACCCTTGCGGCACGAGACCGCAAGGGATGCGGGCGCGGCGTTACAGACGTCCGCGCAGCGTCGCCGCCTCGTATTCGGTGCGGAACAAGCCGCGCTTCTGCAATTCGGGCACGACCATGCGGCAGAACTGTTCGTAGGAGGTGGGCATCGTCATCGGCCGCAGGATGAAGCCGTCGCAGGCCCCCGACTCGAAGTAGTCCTGCAAGATGTCGGCCACCATCGCGGGCGTGCCGATCTGCGCCTTGGCGGTCTGGCCCTTGGCATAGGACTCGGCGAGCGTGACCCCCTCCTTTTCGGCCTTGATGCGCGAAACGTCCGTCGAGCCATAGATGCCCTGATTGCCCCGTGCGGCGACCACTTCCTCGACCGTCTTGTGCTTGCCCAGATCCGCCCCGGCCCCCATCGAGGCATAAGCGAGATCGGATTCCTTTTCCTGAAGGCTGTCGAGGAACTCGGCCCGCTCTTGCGCGATGGAATAGGTCTCGCCCAGGATCGGCGTAATCCCCATCAGGAACTTGCAAGCATCGGGATCGCGCCCTTCTTCCGCAATCCGCCGCCGCATATCCGTGGTGTAGGCGAGCATCGTTTCCTTGTCGCTACCTGGCGCGAAGATCATCTCGGCCCATCGCGCACCGAAGGCGCGACCGCGCGGCGAGCCCCCGGCCTGCATGATGACGGGGTGCCCCTGCGGGCTGGGCGGCGTAGGCAGCGGACCGCGCGAAGCGATCCATTTGCCTTGGTAATCGGCGTAGCGCACTTTCGCGGGGTCGGCAAACAGACCCGACTCCTTGTCCAGGACGAAGGCGTCCGGCTCCCAGGTGTGCCAGAGGGCCATGCAGGCTTCCAGGAATTCATCTGCCCGCTCATAGCGTTCGTCGTGAGGGTAGATTTCGGTCAGGCCGGCGTTCTTCGCTTCCATGTCGGTCGAGGAGGTCACGACATTCCACGCCGCTCGGCCCTTGGACAGCATGTCGAGGGAAGCCAGTGCCCGCGCCACCTGGAAGGCATTGTTGAACGTGGTGGAGATCGTGGCGCCCAGGCCCAGGCGCGTCGTGACCCTTGCCATCAGGGGCAGCACCGTCATGGGATCCAGCCAGCTGTTCTGGCCGCCGTTCTTCACATAGGTTTCGAAAGTGCCGCCGAAGACTTCAGCGATCCCGAAGGCATCGGCAAAGAAAACGCCATCGAACTTGGCCTGTTCGAACAGGATGGCCATTTGTTCGTAGCGCGTGGGTTCGAAAATATCGTTCAGTGTGGCTTCAGGGTGGCGCCAGCCGCCGAAATGCGCCACGGTCGGCCCAGTCTTGATATAGGCGAGCAGCCGCATCATGCGCTTGCCTTTCGTTTCCGCCATCATGCTTTTCCTGTTGTCCGTCCCGCTGGAGCGGGAGCGCGCCAATCTCTGTGGATAAACCGAATCGCTTCCGAAATTTGGTCGATCGCACACACCGCGTCAATAGCTGTTTCCCCGATCCAGTCGATCGGATGGACGATGCGGTCGATCCCAGGCCTTCCGGATCGCCTCCATCACCGCCCGCACGGGCGCGGCGCGTTTGAGGTCGGTATGCACCACCAGCCAGAGGTCGCGCGACGCCAGCGGCTGGTCTCGAGCAATCAAGGCCAGGCCTGGATGCCCCTGCGCCATGAAATCGGGCAGGGCGGCAATCCCCGCGCCCGCCCGGGCAGCCGCCAATTGGAGCTCGACGCTATTGGCATGGAACGCGAACGGCCTGTCGGCCGCATAAGCTTGCAGCGCCTGTTGCTGCGGCGACTGGCCGAGCTCGCCGCCGGAACCCACGAAACGCCAGTCGGCTTCCCGCACGGCGGCCAGGTAGGACGGGCTGGCGTATAGCCTGAAATGGATGTCCCCCAGCTTGAGCAGGGTCAGGTCGCCGTGTTCCGGACGGGTCATGCGCAGGGCGATGTCGGCCTCGCTATGCGCCAGCGAGGCCGTGCGGGCCTCGCCCAGGATGCGGATGGCCAGCTCCGGGTGGCGCTGTTGCAGGGCGACCAGCGGCTGGGCCAGGCGCGCCGCGGCAAGCGCGGGCGGCGCGCTGATGGTGACCGTGCCCGCGAGTTCGGCGCGTGCGCCTTCGGCCGATCTTTTGGCGGCCTGCGCCTCGTGGTTCATGCGCCGCGCGATGGCCGCGATGCGTTCGCCCTCGGCGGTCAGCGCCCAGCGGCGGCCGCGCCTGTCGGCCAGGACTACCCCCAGGCTGGCTTCCAGCGCGGCGATGCGGCGGGCCACGGTGGCGTGTTCCACTCCCAGCAGGCGGGCAGCGGCCGACAAGGAACCAGCCTCGGCCAAGGCCGCAAAGTGATGCAGGTCATCCCAGTTCATCGGTTAATTTTTTCACAAGCGATGTCAAATTATGGGGAATTTTCAATCGAAAAGGAATGCGCGAGACTGTCGGAGGATCACCACTACTCTGGATGAGGAATGACCATGGACATCAAAATCGAATTGCGCGCCCAGGGCGGCATCGACAATCTGCACGTGGCGGATTGCCCGCCGCAGGAGCCCGGCAGCGGCGAGGTGCGCATCCGCCAGGCGGCGGCGGGCGTCAATTTCATCGACGTATACCAGCGCCAGGGGCTGTATTCCCTGTCTTTGCCGATGGTGCTGGGCGTGGAGGGCGCGGGCGTCATCGAGGCCGTGGGCGCCGGCGTGGAAGGGTTGCGCGTGGGCGATCGGGTGGCCTACGGGGCCATGCTGGGCGGCTATGCGGCAACGCGGCTACTGCCTGCCTGGCGCGTCGTCCGCCTGCCTGATGCGGTCGATTTCGGCATCGCCGCGGCCTCGTTCCTGCGCGGTATGACAGCCCACATGCTGTTCACCCATACCTGTTCGGTGCAGCCCGGCATGATCCTGCTGATCCATGCGGCGGCGGGCGGCCTGGGCGCGACGTTGACGCGCTGGGCCAAGCAGCGCGGCTGCGTGGTCATCGGCACGGTGAGCTCGGCCGGGAAGGCCGAGGTCGCCCGGGCCCATGGCGCCGACCATCTCATCGTCGGCCGCCACGCAGACGTGGTGGGCGAGGTGGCCCGGCTGACCAACGGGCGGGGCGTGGATTTCGCCATCGACGGCCTGGGCGGCGACGTGCTGCCCAAGACGTTCGCGTGCATGCGCAGCTTCGGCACAGTAGCCAGCGTGGGCCAGGCGGCCGGGCCGATTGCGCCGATTCCGGTGGAGGCCCTGAGCTCGCCGCGCTGCCTGAGCCTGGCGCGGCCGAGCATCATGGCGTATTGCGCCGACCCGGACCGCTACCGGGCCGCGGCGGCGGCCGTCGTCGAAGCCATCGGCCTGGGCCTGATGCCGGCGCCGGGCCACCGCTTTGCGCTAAAGGACGCGGCGCGCGCGCAGCACGAGCTCGAGTCCGGCAAGACGACCGGCAGTATCGTGCTGATTCCCTGACCGGGTTTCGGTGCCTAGGACCGGCCATCATGAAACGAAAGCACCTTCAGCCCGGTTCGCCAGGTGATGGAGCAGAGACTTGCCGACTGTCCCGCGCGTACAGGTACCATCTGTGTCATCACATAGGCCTGAAAGGAGAATTCGCCATGTTTATCGCCATGAACCGTTTCCGCATCGCGCTGGGCCGCGAAGAAGAATTCATCGAAATATGGCGTCAGCGCGACAGCCGCCTGGACACCGTGCCGGGGTTCAAGAAATTCAACCTGCTGCGCGGGCCGTCGGACGACGAGGCGACCGTGTTCGTTTCACACTCCACCTGGGAAAGCGGCGCGGCGTTCGAGGCCTGGACGAAATCGGAGGCTTTTCGCGCCGCCCACGCGGGTGCGGGCGGCAGCAAGGGGCTGTACCTCGGGCATCCGAAGTTCGAGGGTTTCGAGGCGGTGCTGTAAGGGATGGCCTGGAAGACCTAGCGGTTTCCGGGCTTGCGAAACTTCAGCAGGAAGCTGTCCGCCTCGCCGATGGCGGCGTAGCGCGCGCGGTCTTTGTCGCCCAGGCGGAAGGTGGGCGGCAGGGTCCATACGCCGGCCGGGTAGTCCTTGGTGTCCTTGGGATTGGCCAATATTTCCGAACCGCCGGCGAACTCGAAGCCGGCCTGTTCCATCAGGTGGATGGCGTAGTCTTGCCGGACATAGCCGTCCAGCGCCTTCGGGTCCTGCGGCTTGTCGTCGCGGCCCCGGTGTTCTTCGATGCCGAGCATGCCGCCCGGCTTGAGCGCCCGGTAGAACGCCGCCAGCGCCTGCGCCGCATAGCCGTCCGCCATCCAGTTGTGCAGATTGCGGAAGGTCAGCACCACGTCGGCGCTGCCCGGGGGCGCGATGTCGTATTTGCCCGGGCCGAATGGCGTCATTCGGACCTTGCCGTAGCGGGCGGGGTCCGCGTCCAGCTTGGCGCGGAATTGCTGCGTCTCGCGGCGCTGCCCGGCATCGGCGGCATCGGCGGCATCGAGTGGATACGACGCCGCGTAATAGGTGCCCCGTGCTTGCAGATAGGGTGCCAGGATCTCCGTCCAATAGCCGCCGCCCGGCGAAATCTCGACCACCGTGGCATCCGGCCGAACGCCAAAGAAACGCAGTTCGTCGTAGGGCTTGCGGGCCGCGTCGCGCGCTACGAAGGCGGGCGTCCGCTGGGAGGAGTCGACTGCCTGGCGCAATGCGCCTTCGTACGAGGCATCCTGGTCGCGAGGCACGGATGCGCAGCCGGCGGTCAGGGCCAGGATGCACGCCGCGAGAGTTGCGGGAAATTTCAGGGACATGAAGGGCGATCGCCGGTTGGATGTCATGGGTCGAATCTTAACGGCATTCACCCGGACCGATGCAAATTCGGGCTTCATGGCGGCGGATCGGCACTCAGGTGCCACCAACTCGGCAACAGCGCGCGCACTTTGCGCTGGCGGAAGCGGTCGTCGATCAGGTGCACCGTGCCGGTGTCGGTCGCCGTGCGGATCACGCGCCCGGCCGCCTGCACCACCTTCTGCAATCCGGGATAGAGATAGGTGTAGTCGTAGGCGAACTGCTGGCCAAAGCGCGCGCCCATGGACGCCAGAATCTGCTGATTGACCGGGTTTACCTGCGGCAGTCCCAGCGTGGCGATGAAGGCGCCGATCAGGCGCCGCCCGGGCAGATCCACGCCTTCGGCGAACGCGCCGCCGAGCACCGCGAAGCCCACGCCGCGCCCGTCCTCGGTAAAGCGCGCCAGAAAGCTTGCGCGTTCGTGGTCGTTCATGCGCGGGGCCTGCGTCCACAAGGGCACGTCCGGATGGGCGCGGGCCATGCATTCAGCCACCTGCTCCGCGTAGGCGAAGCTGCTGAAAAAGACGAGATAGTTGCCTGGCTGGTCGGCGTATTGCGCGGCCACGAGATCGGCGATCGGCGCCAGCGACCGCGCCCGATCATGCCAGCGCGTGGACACCGTGGTCACGACGTTCACGCTCAGTTGATGCGCGGAAAACGGCGTGTCGACGTCGACCCAGTCCGTGTTCGCGGGCAGTCCCAGCGTATCGAGGTGGAAATCGCGCGGGCTGAGCGTGGCGGAGAATAGCACCGTGCAGCGCGCGGCCGCGTGGCGCTCGACCAGATAGGGGGCCGGCACCACGTTGCGGATGCAGATTTCCGATTCGGGCTTGGCCGATGTGCCGGCGGCGTCGCGCACCGCAAGATCGAACAGCGCATGGTTGCCAAAGCTCGCGGCCAGGCGGTCGAACTGCAGCAGCGTGAAGTACAGGGCGAGCGCGGGATCGCCGGGCGCGGCGGGCCCGCTGGCGAAGTGCTCGGCGAGCGCCGCGTTGGCACGCCGGACGGCTTCGCATAGATTGGCCGGCACCAGGTCATAGGCCGCGTACGGCGTTGCCTGCTTCTTCTGCACGGCGCGCCAGGAACGCAACAGTCCATCGAGCGGCTTGCGTAGCTGGGGCGGCGCGGCCATGCGCGCCGCGCGCACCTGCGCCATGGACAGCGACACGCTGTACATGCCTCGCGCCCGCTCCAGCAGGTTGTGCGCTTCGTCCACCGCCACCGCCACGCGCCATTGATGCGCCTGGGTGAGCGCATACAGCATCGCGCTGGCGTCGAACCAGTAGTTGTAGTCGCCCACCACCACGTCGCTCCAGCGCGCGAGCTCCTGGCCCAGGTAGTAGGGGCAGACCCCGTGTTCGTCGGCCGCGGCCCGCACCGACTCCCGCGTCAGCGTGGCGTCCGGACGCGCCAGGGCGTGCGCCCGCGCCGCCGGCAGGCGGTCGTAGAAGCCATGGGCCCGCGGGCAGGATGCGCCATGGCAGGCGCGGTCGGGGTGCGCGCAGGCCTTGTCGCGCGCGACCAGTTCCAGCACGCGCAAGGGCAGGCCTGCTTCGCGCGTCGCATGCAGGCGGGCGATGGCGTCCAGCGCCAGGCCGTGTCCCGTGCCCTTGGCGGACAAAAAATACACCTTGTCGAGCCCCTGCGTCGCGCAGGCCTTGAGCAGGGGAAAGAGCGTGCCCAGCGTCTTGCCCACGCCGGTGGGCGCCTGGGCCAGGACGGGACGGCCGTCGCGCGCGGCCCGGTACACCGCCACCGCAAGCTCGCGCTGGCCGGCGCGCATCTTGCCATGCGGAAAGGCCAGCGATTCGAGCGCCGCGTCGCGCGCCTGCCGGTGCGCGCGCTCGCGCGCGGCCCATTCGGCGTAGCGCTCGCACAGGTCGTTGAAGAAAGCGGCCAGCGCGGCCGCGTCCAGGGTTTCGGCGACGGCGGTCTCGGCCTCGGTGTCCAGGTTGAAATAGACCACGGCGACGGTGATCTCGCCGAGGCCGCGCGACGCGCACAGCATATGGGCATAGACGCGCGCCTGCGCGCGGTGCAGCGCGCGCTGGTTGTCGCGCAGGGCATCGAGATCGCCGCGGTAGGTCTTGACCTCCTCCAAGCGGCGCGTTCCCGGCTCGTAGCCGTCGGCGCGGCCACGCACCGTCAGGCCGGCATGGCTGGCTGTCAGCGCGACCTCGTGTTCGAAGTCCTCGCCGCGCCGCTGGGCGATCACGGCATGGCCGGCCATGCCCTCCAGCGCGGTGGGCGCGGGCGTGAAGCGCAAGTCCAGGTCGCCGGCGCGCGCGGTGAAGTCGCACAGGCCGCGCACGGCCACTTCCAGCTTCATGCCGCCTGCTCCTCGCCCGTAGCCCAGCGCACATGGCAGACCCGTAGCGGCAAGCCCTGCGCGGCGGCGTATTCGAGCCAGCGCGCCTGGTTGTCCTGCAGGCGGTCGCCCGGGCCCTTGACCTCGATGAACTCGTAGCGGCGCTGCGCCGGCCAGAACCGCACGAGATCGGGCAGGCCGGAGCGATTCGTCTTCAGGTCATCGAGCAGCCGCGCGAACCACAGCGACAGGTGCGCCGCGGGGATGCAGTCCAGCGCGGTGCCGAGCAATTCGCGCGTCAGCATGCCCCAGAACACGAAAGGCGACTGGATGCCGGCTTTTGCCTCGAAGCGCGCCAGGATGCGCGCGCGGTGGCCGCCGTCGCCGTCGTCTCGCAGGGTGGCCAGGCACGCGTCGAAGGCCTGCGCGCGGCGCGCGCGGAAATCGGGCTCGTGCAAGTCGGCGGGGCCTTGCTGGAAGGGATGGAAGAACGCCCCGGGCACGGGCTGGAAAATGGCGTCCCAGCACAGCAGGCCGAACAGGGAGTTGACCAGGCCGTTCTCCACCCAGTGCACCTGCGAGCCGTCCTCGGCGAAGTGGTCGCGCGCGACGATCTCGACCCGGGACGCTCCGTCCGGGCACGCAAGCGTGAGCGTGGTGGCGTCGGCCGCGCGCCGCGCGCGCTGCGCGGGCGCCGGCTGCCCGGCCTGCCGCGCCAGGCGCGGCAACATACGGGAGACCTGTTGCCGTTCGGCCTCGCTCGCGGCGCTGGCCAGCGTCTGCCGAGCCAGGGTGTGCGCCTCGGCAAAGCGTTGCTGGCGCTCCAGCACGCGGATCAGCCGCTGGCGCGCGCCGGAATAGGCGGTGGCGCGATAGGCTTGCTCGGCTTCAGTCCAGTCGCCGGCGCGTTCGCACCACTGTCCCAGGCGAAACCACAGCTTGGCCTGCCGGCGCGCGAGCCAGGGCACGGCGGTCTCGCAGGCGGCCAACTGCGCGCGCAACGCGGGCGCCTCGCCCGGCCGGGCCGTCTCGAGACTATCCCGCACCGCCTGTAGCGCGAGATAAACGTCGACGTCGGCCGCCTGCTGGAAGGCGCGATTGGCGGCATCGATCTCGACCTTCTCGTACTGGAAAATGCCCAGGTCGGCGAGCACGAACTCGGACCAGGTCTGGTGCAGATTGCCGAAGAACATGAGGCGCAGCCGCTGCGCCAGCGGCGCCACGTCGACGGACCAGATCGCCTCGCCCGGCGCGGCGCCCCAGGCGCTGCATGGGCGCGCGTGCGGTTCGCCGAGAAACGCGGCGAGCCTGGGCAGCAGTTCCGCCTTGCGCAGGGCAGGGCGCAGCCCGGCCTGCGGATAGCGCCGCGTGAGTTCTTCCTTGGTGTGCAGCGCCGCCCAGTCGGACCAAGCGAGCGTCGGGTCGGCGCGCAGCCAGCCCAGCGCGAGCAGGGGCTCCGCGGCCGGCGCGACGGGACCGATCTCCTCGTATTGCAGCCGTTCGGCGCGGTACACGGCGCAACGCCGCATCAGCAGGCGCACCAGCAATGCCCGCGAAGCCATGGGCAGGCCGGGGAAGGCGCGCAGGAAGTCCAGTTCGGCCGGGGCGAGCACGTCGGCATACCGCGCGGCGAGCCAGTCGAGCGCGTGCTGGAAGTTATGCAGGTAATAGTAGCGGTACGCGGGAAACATGCCGGGCCGGGCGCGGGATTCTTCAAGGACTGGGGTTTTATCCAGTGCAATCATAACCCCCTTGCTTCTGCTCGCCGGTCGTATCAGCACTGGCGAAGGAATCGGGATTCACTATGGCCTGGGGATGTTCATTTTCTTGTCATGCTTCACTGATGATGTGGGTCTTCAATGGAAGTCTCGGCTGCTGATTGCCAATTCGCCCAGCAGGGGAGTCAGATCCACCAGCCTGCCGACCACGAGATGCTGCACCCCGGACTTGGACTGCCACGAGCCATAGGCGCCCAGCAGCCGGGCACCCAGCAGCTCCCGGCGCTGGCGGTCGACGAGCTCGGGCCGCACGATGAGATTGACCTGGCCGTCCTCGTCTTCGATCGTCACGAAAACGATCCCACGCGAAGTGCCAGGACGCTGGCGAACGGTCACGATCCCGGCGGCGCGTACCAGGCGGCGGTTGGGCATATCGCGTAGCTGCGACGACGGGGCGAAGCGCAGCGCGGTCAACTGCTCGCGCAGCAGCGCGATCGGGTGCCGGCCCAGTGTCAGGCCCAGATGCTGGTAATCGGCCACGAGCGCCTGCCCTTCGCGCATTCCCGGAAGCTGCGGGCGAGCCGTCTCGCGGATCTCGGCTTCCCGCAGCAGCCCGCGCTCGGGCGCGCTCACGATGGCGTCCCACAGGGCCTCACGGCGCCGACCGGCCAGGGGGCGCAGCGCGTCGGCCGCGGCCAAGGCTTGCAGGTCGTGACGACTAAGGTCGGCGCGCCGCGCCAGGTCGGCCACCGAGGCGAACGGATGCACGGCGCGCGCGACTTCGATGCGCCATGCGGCCTCCTGGCGCATGCCTTTCACCTGATTAATCCCCAGCCGCACCGCTGGACGCGCAGCGCTGCAGGCCTCGAGCTGCGCGTCCCAGTTGCTGCGCGTGGCATCGACAGGCAATACCATCACGCCGTGACGGCGGGCGTCCTGCACCAGAATGGAGGGAGAATAAAACCCCATCGGTTGGCTATTGAGCAGCGCAGCCAGGAACGCCTCGGGTTCATGGCATTTGAGCCAGGCGCTGGCGTAGGCCAGCAGTGCGAAGCTGGCCGAATGCGACTCGGGAAACCCGTATTCTCCGAAGCCCTGGATCTGCTGATAGATTTGTTCGGCAAAGGCGCGGTCGTAGCCGCGCTCGGTCATGCCCACAATGATCTTGTCGTAGAACTTGCCCAGGCCGCCCTTGCGCTTCCACGCCGCCATCGAGCGTCGCAGTTCGTCGGCTTCCCCCGCCGTGAAGCCGGCCGCAAGCATGGCCACCTGCATCACCTGCTCCTGGAAGATCGGCACGCCAAGCGTGCGTTCGAGCGCCTGGCGCATGTCGTCGCTCGGATAGGTCACAGGGTCGAGCTTTTGCCGGCGCCGCAGATAGGGACGGACCATGCCGCCTTGGATTGGGCCGGGGCGCACGATCGCCACCTGGACGACGAGGTCGTAGTATTTGCGCGGCCGCAGGCGGGGCAGCATGCTCATCTGGGCGCGCGACTCGATCTGGAACGTGCCGATCGTGTCGGCCGCGCAGATCATGTCGTAGGTTTTTTCGTCTTCAGGCGGGATGTCTTGCAGTTCGAATACGTCGCCGCGCTGTGCGCTGACGAGATCGAGCGCGCGGCGCAGCACGCTCAGCATGCCGAGCGCCAGCACGTCGACCTTGAGCAGGCCGACCGCGTCCAGATCATCCTTGTCCCATTGCACGACGCTGCGGCCCGCCATGGCGGCCGGCTCGATCGGGACCAGCCGGCACAACGGCCCGCGCGAGATGACGAAACCGCCCGGATGCTGCGACAGGTGGCGCGGAAAGCCCATCAGGCGTTCGGCCAGCACGATCCACTGCTGCGCCACCGGCGACTCGGGATCCAGTCCGCTCTCGGCCATGCGCGCCGCCAGGTTGGCGCGCCCGTCCCAGTAGTGGTGCGACTTCGCCACCGCATCGACCAGCATCGGGTCCACGCCCAGCGCGCGGCCCGCGTCGCGGATGGCGCTCTTGGTCCGGTAGCTGATGACCACGGCGGTCAGCGCGGCCCGGTCCTTGCCGTACTTTTCGTAGATGTACTGGATGATTTCTTCGCGGCGCTGGTGCTCGAAATCGACATCGATGTCGGGCGGCTCATTGCGTTCGCGGCTGATGAAGCGCTCGAAGAGGCTGGTGCCGCGCGCGGGGTCCACTTCCGTAATGCCCAGGCAATAGCAGACGGCGCTGTTCGCCGCCGAGCCGCGGCCCTGGCAGAGGATGCCGCGCCGGCGCGCGAAGCTGACCAGGTCGTAGACGGTCAGGAAATAGGCTTCGTACTTCAGGTCCGCGATCAGCGCCAGCTCGTGCTCGATCTGCGCCTGGACTTGAGGGGGCATGCCTTGCCGGAAGCGGCGGCGCGCACCGAGATACGTCTCCTGGCGCAGGTGCTCGGCCGGCGTCTTGCCCGGCGGGCAGACCTCGTCGGGGTATTCGTAGCGCAGTTCGTCCAGGTTGAATGGGCACTGCGTCGCCACTTCCAGCGTCTGCTCCAGCAGCTCGCGCGGATACAGGTTGGCCAGGCGCAGGCGCGAGCGCAGATGCTGTTCGGCGTTCGAGGCCCGCTCGAAACCGCACTCGGCAATGGGAGTCCTCAGCCGGGTAGCCGTCAGCGTGTCATGCAGCGGCTTGCGCGAACGCCCGTGCATTTCGACCTGGCCGGTGGCCACCAGCGGCAGGTGGCAGCGCCGCGCCGCCTCGACGACATGGGCACGGTGGCGGTCGTCCTGCGCGCGGTGCAGCAAAGTGAGCGCCATCCAGCAACGCCCCGGGAAAGTCGCCGCCGCCCATTCGGCCTGCGCCAACAATCGTTCGAGCGGCGCGCCGTATTCGGGGGTAAGCAGCACCACGCATTCGGGCAGGTTGCGCAGATGCGCGTACGACGGTTCGGTGGGCTGGTCCAGGTCCGAGGGCATCAGCCGATATTCGCCCTTGGAGGCCCGGCCGCGCGCCAGCGTGATCAGCTCGCACAGGTTGCCGTAGCCGCGGCGTGTCTGCGCGAGCGCGGTCAGCTGGACGGCCGGCTTGCCATCGGCATTGCGCAGCACGAAGCTCGAGCCGACCAGGAGGGGAAACTTGTGCTTCTTGGCTTGCACGTGCGCGCGGACCACGCCGGCAACGGAGCATTCGTCCGTGATCGCCAGCGCGGCATAGCCGAGCTCGATCGCACGCGCCACCAGCTCTTCCGGGTGCGAAGCGCCGCGCAAGAAGGTGTAGTTCGTCGTGCATTGCAGCTCGGCATACGCAGGTAAGGTGGCCGCCATGGCATGTCATCCGAACAAGCCATGGAGAAACCAGCCGCTTGCCTCGCCGCGCGCGCGGAACAACCAGTAGCGAGCGCCGTCCGGGGCCTCGGCGACGAAATAGTCGCGTACGATCAGGCCGCTCCACCAGCCGTCCTCGATGCGCTCGGGACCCTGCACGATACGCAGCGGCGCGCCGTAGTAGGGGCGGTGGCCACGCGTGCTCAATGCGATGGGCGACTCCAGCAGCCAGCATGGCCGGGTGACGCCGGGCGCGTAGCGTGCCGGCCCGGCCGGGGCATTGTTCGGCACCCAGCGGTTGGCGGTCTCGGGACGATGATCAGCCACAGGACTTGGATGCAAGACGTTTTCGCGCCCCAGGCGCGCCACCAGCAGCGCCATGACGTGGGCGTGATCGGCTGTGTTGCCGCCTTGCTCCGGGAAGAGGTCCATGGGCACGGGCGCCAGTGTTTCGAGGTCGACCGCCTGTAGCGTTACAGCCAGTGCCGGCGCGGCCAGCGCAAGCCGGTTCAGCCGCTCGGTGAGCAGCGGCATCATGCGTGCCGGCGACCAGCTCGGGCCGGCCAGCCGGACATCAAGCGTGGTCGGCGCGCACGCATGCCTGCCTCGCTCATGCTCGATGACCAGCGCGATACCCGTGGCGGCCCGGTGCTGCGCTACCAGCCATCCGCAGAGTTGCTCGACGAGCCGGCTCGCCACGCAGAGCACGCCGGCCACGTGTTCGACGCGCTCTTCCAGTTCGATGCGTCCGGCAAAGACGGCGGGAGCCGCCATCCAGGCATGCAGTTCGGGGGCCTCGCCGTATGCCTGATCGAGGGCCTGCAGCAGCGCGGCGTGCGTGCGGCGCTGCAAGGCGCCGCGCGGCAGGCGCCGCAGGGCGGCGAGCGTGTCGCAGCCGATGCCGGCCAGCCAGTCGAGGTGGCGGGCGGCAGCCGGCAGGCAGGCGGCGGGCAAGGCGTCGAGTCGCCGCGCCAGGGTCGTCAGCTTCAGGACACGCCGGCGTTGGCGCGCCGATGCCGCCAGCAGCCACGCGCCGCTGGCGGTGGGCGCCACGCCCAGGCGCGCGGCCACGCCCAGGCCCTGCGCCGTAGCGGCTATGCGGTGGCAGAGGGCGCGGATCCCCCGGAACAGATTCAGGCTGGCGGTCACGTCCAGCAGAATGGTGTCGGCCTCGGTCAGCGCCACTTCCGGCGTGTATTGCAGGAGCGCCAGGGCGGCATCTTCGACCAACCGGGCGTGCGCTTGGGCATCGTAGGCGCGCAAGGTTGCGCTCGGGCACAGTGCGTTCACCCCGCTGGCCCGCAGTCCTGGTCGCACGCCGGCCTGCGCCGCCAGGGGCGAGCAGGCGCGCACCTGGCCCGCTTCGAGGACGACCGCCGCCTCAGTTCGCCAGCGTGGGCACTGACTGTCCAGGCTCGCGTGCGGCAGGTGCACGGCTATCCAGACTGGCATCATCGACCTCGGCAATACGGCGCGCTGGATACAGCGGTACGAGAATCGGCGCATCGCAGACGCTGCCCCGGCGTTTCAGGATGCGCACGGATACGCCGCCCGGGACGGGCGCCAGGGCCAGACGCAGCGGCGCGGCCGAGGCTTGCGCGGCCGCCGCCAACGGGCGGACGACCACGAACAAGGCGTCGCCGGATTGGGCGGCCAGTTGCAAGCGGCGCACCGCCGCGGCGCGCATCGCGTTCTGCCAGAGCAGGACGGCCGCAAAGGCGCTGCTGCGCACGGCCAGCTCGGCCGCCCACAAGGCATCGACATCACGCTCGGGCCGCAGCCACACGAGACGTGCCGGGTCCGCGCCCCAGCCGGCCCAGGCAGCGGCCTGCGGCGCGTGCGGTGGACGCACTAGGACAATGGGGCGCGCGTCGGGCCCGAGGAGCGCGCTGCGCAGCAGGTGCAGTTCCCCGACACCCGCCTGCTGGACCAGCAATTCGGTCAGGTTGCCGCGGGGCCAGCCTCCGCCGGGCAACTGCGCCGATAGCGCGGCGATGCCAGTGGGCGCGTAGCGGCCTGGCGCCCGGGACAATTGCGAGGCGCGCCAGAGGGCAGGGTGGATATGCTCGGGAGCCAGTGAGGCGGAAGTCATGGAGGAAAGCAAGAGCAGCTGTTTTTACTGGATAAATATACAGTATTCATGCCATCGGCTTGTAACAGCCTTTGCTTTTGCTGCGCTTCGCTGTCGCGATGTCTGCTGGGCACTAGGCGACCTGGACCGGTTGACCCTGGTGCCGCGACGGCCTCAGCCCGGAACGCCCGGGTTGGGGCCTCGGCCTGACAGTCAGCCATGCGGTAGCGGTTGTCGCGACGCTTCGCGCAAAGCACGCGTCCAACCGCCTGACAATACGAATCGAGGAAAGGTCAGCCATTGCTCGGCGAGGATGCGGACTAAGGCTTCAGCCGGTCCGGAGAACCGCTCGGGTTGTCCGGGTTCGCCACGATGGCAGCGGCCTTGCCATGCCAGTGACGCAGCCATCGCAGCCAGACAGAGCATCGCCGCTATCCACATGCCAAGCAGCAGGGCGGCGACCATCGCCACATTGCCAGCAATAAACGCCGGTACAGCCGCAAGGTGTACGAGCAGGGTGCTACGCAAACGATGGGTTCGCGCGTAATCCTGCCACTGCCGTTCGACGAGTTCTACGAGAGGCATTTGCGTATATCCTTTGCAGTGCGAGATAGGGATGGAAATCCGGAACAGCCTAAGCGAGGAAATGTGCCCTGTCTTGAACGTTCTGGCTGTCAAGAATTCAATCATGCTCATTACACCCAGTTCCGGCACGTTCCCGCGGCCTTCCGCGATGGTCGTATGGGGAGCGGGAGACGCGTCAAGCGCGCATCGGCACCACAGCGTTCAACTTATCCTCGCGCTGGCTGGGAACCTTCGCATTCGCGGTGGCGAGGGTGAGCCCTGGCACTGCTGCGACGGCGCGCTGGTGCGCGCGGACGCGCTGCACGAAGTGGACGCACGCGGCGCCACGGTACTGATCGGTTTCATCGAGCCGGAAAGCCGGCTGGGCGCAGCCTTGGCGGAACGTATTGCTGCGGATATCACCCATCTCCCGGCGGACGAGGCAGCACGCTGGCGCAGCACGATCTTCGCGGCCGGTTCGCCGCCGGGCGATGAGAAAATCAAGAGGTGGCTCGAGGCAGACCTGCTTGACGGTCGTCCCCAACCTACCCTACACCCAGGCGTGAGTCGCGTCCTTCGCCACGTCCGCCACCACCTGCAGGAGCCCGACGCGCTATCGCTAAGCGCTCTAGCCGTCGTTGCCGGCCTTTCGCCATCGCGGCTGATGCACGCCTTTACCGCCTCGATGGGGATTGCGCTGCGCCCCTACCTGCTCTGGTCGCGCTTGCAACTAGCCTGCGGAGAACTCATGCGCGGCGCCAGCACGACCGAGGCGGCGTTGCAAGCCGGATTCGCCGATGCGGCCCATTTGAGTCGTACCTGCCGGCGCATGCTCGGAACCACGCCAACGGCGATCGCCGCCAGCAAGGCGCGCAGCAATATTGATTAACCCGCCCGCCGGTTGGCGATCGGACGCGCTGTGCCAAAACCTGCATCCAAACGCAAAACAAGGCCCTATATCGTTAAATATAGGGCCTTGTTTTTAATGGGAATCTTGGGCGGAGGAGGATCGAACTCCCGACCTTCGCATTGCGAACGCGACGCTCTCCCTTCAGTCTTATGGCCGTAGACCCGCATGAATAAAGGCTTTGCGGGCATTAGCCGGGTAGGGACGCTAACGCAAGGTGCCAACCAGAACTTCAAACCCCTGGCCAGTGGGTTGGAGCTAAACGGCGTGCGGGCAGTGCTTGCCATGGTGAGCGCGGGGCTCGGGTTATCGGTGATCCAGTTGTCCGAACCCAACATCTCCCAGCTTTTTCCCGTGGGTGTGGTGGCGCTGCCCGACCCGCCCATGATCCAATTCTCGCTGCTGTTTCGCGCCAGCGACGAACACAGTCGCGCGCTGATCGCTATCCGGGTAGCGGGACGGGGATGGGAAGAAAACTATGCGGCCTTGCGGTTGTCTTCGGCAACGGCGTCTTGCTTTCCTCGGACAAAGACTATCCAGGCATTCGACGCGCTAAATATCACCTTATATCAAAATTAGATGGGGATGTGAGATTTCCGAATTGGCGTCCTAATTTACGACAGCCCTAGAATGGGTTAAGCGAAAAATGAAAACAGCAAGATGTTGACATTGGCGATGATTCTGCTGCGGCTAGTTCTCTATGCGAATCATGATCTCAAGGGGAAATCAGATGAAAAGCAGTAGAAGAGACTTTCTCACGACGTTAGCTGCGACTGCGACAGTCGGCACGATGCTTCCGGGATATTCGTTGGCGGCCGAGACTCCGAAAAGGGGTGGGCACGTGCGTATGGCAATCCAGAATGGATCAGTGGCAGACACGCTAGACCCTGCGAAAGGCATACATTCAGGTGATTTCACTAAGCAGTTCTGTCTATTCAATGCGCTGACCGAATTCAACAATTCGTTGACGGCGGAGTTGGCGCTTGCTGAACATCTGGAAAGTACCGATGGTTCAAACTGGCATATCTTGCTGAAGCAAGGAGTGCACTTTCACAATGGTGATGAGCTGACGGCCGAAGACGTGGTCTTTTCTTTGGCTAGGCATAAAGATCCGGCTACGGCATCCAAGGTTTTTTCAATTGCGAGCAATTTCAAGGAAATTAAAGCCGTAGGCAAATACGAGGTAATGCTTGCATTGGAGCAGCCAAACTTTGATTTGCCTTTGATCTTGGGGAGTAGCTTCTTCCTTATCATCAAAAACGGGACCAAAGATTTTACAAAGCCAGTGGGCACAGGCCCATACTTGGTCGACACCTTTGTGCCGGGCGGGGGGTTTTCGGCAAAGCGCAACCCCAACTATTGGAAAACAGGGCTGCCGTATCTGGATTCCGTAGAGATAATCGGTGTGCCTGATAACGCTGCCCGAGTGAATGCGGTACTGGCCGGCGATGTCGATATCTGCTCGTTGGTGGATCATCGATATGCGGATCAGGTCAAAGGCAATAATAATGTCCAGTTGATTGTCAACAAGCTCGGAATCTATACGGATTTGATTCTGCGGCAGGATCACCCGATAACCGGAAATCCAGATTTCGTTTCCGCGGTACGCTACCTGCAGGATCGCAACCGGCTCGTTAACACTGCCATGCGGACATATGGCCTTGTTGGGAACGACCATCCTGTCGCTCCATGGGATCCATATTTTTTGGAGGGTCTGCCGCAGAGATCATTCGACTTGGATAAAGCAAAATACTTCATCAAGAAAAGTGGCCTCGCAGGTCAATCGATGGAGGTCATTTGCCAGCCTGGGCTTTCTCCTTCCGTCGAAGGGGCCCTTTTTTTGCAGAGTTTGGGTGAGCAAGTGGGTTTCAATTTCATAGTCAAGCAAGTCCCGGTTGAAGGTTATTGGGCGAATTATTGGACAAAATATCCCATCACCTATGGTTCGGTGACAAATCGTCCTACTGTGGGAATGATCTTCGAACTTTATTATGGATCGAAGTCGCCTTTGAACGAGGCCAAGTGGCGTGACCCCAAGCTTGACCAATTGTTGACTTCTGCTTATGCGGAAGGAGATTTCAAGAAGCGCAAAGCCATCTATGGTGATCTCCAAACTTTGGTTCATGAGAGTGCGGGGACTCTTGTTCCAGTATTCGATGTGATACTGGATGGGGTTTCGACGACGGTGCGTGGTTACTACACTAGGCCGTCGGGTATGAATATGGGGTTCCGTTTTGCCGAGGTGGTATGGCGTGTTTAATACACAATATTCGATCGAACCCGCAGTGGCTTCCAGTTGAGTGACATGATTTCTATTTCTGCAGATGTGGGTGGTACGTTCACCGACCTTGTGCTTGTCGATACTGAATCGAATTTGCGCCTGGTTGAAAAAGTCCCTTCGCAAAAGGGAACGGCGGCAGCCGTGCTGGAAGGCATCGGTCTGCTTTTGGCTAGATCGGGCAAAAAGGCAAGCGATATCACGAGGTTCATCCACGGCTCGACAATCGCTACCAACGCCTGGTTGACGCGCAACGGCACGCCTAGCGCGTTGCTAGTCTCCCGCGGTTTCAGGGATACGCTGGAAATCAAAGATCAGCGGCGCAAGCATCTGTACAAGCTTGATGATCGCCGCGCGTCGCCCCTGATACCAAGATCCCGGGTAATCGAAGTGGCGGAGCGGATCGATGCACTGGGCCATGTCGTGCTTGAGTTGACCCAAGCCGAGGTCGAAAGAATAGGCAAGATCGTCGCTGCCTTGGGTGTCGAAAGCGTTGCCATCTCCCTTTTGTTCAGTCACCTGAATCCCAGGCACGAGCGGCTGCTTGCCAAGTCGCTTGTTGATCGATGCCAAGGTCTACTAGTGTATTGCTCGTCCGAGATCAATCCCCAGCTTGGCGAATATCCTCGCGCGAATACGACGGCAGCGGCGAGCTATGTCGGACCGGAACTGCAACGCTATTTGCTTTCTCTCGAACAGGGGCTGCAGGAAATGGGTTTTTCATTTCCGCTTCTTCTGATGCGCAGCGATGGCGGAGTCGCCACGCTGCGTGCTGTGTTGGCGAATCCTGCGACCATGTTGCTGTCCGGGCCTGCCGGTGGTGTGGTCGCATCGCTGGACCTAGCTCGTCGCGCGGGTGTGCGCAATGTGATCACATTTGACATGGGCGGTACGTCGGCGGACTTTTCCCTGATTTACCAACAATCTATCGGGACATCGTCAGAGCGCGTGGTTGATGACCAGATCCTGCGGGTTCCCATGCTCGATATTGAAACCATCTCGGCTGGAGGTGGATCCATTGCTTCCGTCGATCATGCCGGTGCGCTCCACGTCGGTCCCCAGTCGGCCGGTTCCTATCCCGGGCCGGCATGTTATGGCAGGGGAGGAAAGTTGCCGGCATTGACGGATGCGCTCGCTGCCCTGGGCATCCTGCAACCCGCGGACTTTGAACATGCTCAGACGACCCTTTCGGCCAACGCAGCGCGGGAAGCGATCGAAAAGGAAGTCGCGATTCCTCTTGGTTTGTCCGCGGATGAGTCGGCGTATGGCATGATTGCCGTTGCCTGCGCGCATATGCGTCAAGCGATTCGTGGGCTTACAGTCGAGCGTGGCCATGATCTGCGAGATTTTTCACTGGCGGCTTTTGGCGGTGCCGGGCCCATATTTGCGGCATTCATGCTTATGGATCTCGAAGTACGAGAAGTCCTGGTTCCACCGAATGCGGGTGTGTTCTCTGCATGCGGACTATTGATGGCGGATGTGCGACACCAGTTCCAACAGCCGTTCAGTGCAGGCCTGGATGATGATCACAGGATGGATCTACGCGAGCAGATCCGGAAACTGCATGAGAAAGCCGAGATTGCATTGAAGGAAGACAATGTTCTTCCGCATAAACGGCAAGTCTTTATGTCGGCAGATCTCCGCTATGTTGGCCAGTTTCATGTGGTTCGAGTGCCTTTTGAGGTGACTGAAGACAGCATCTGGGATGCTTCCGCCTTGAAAGAACGCTTTCACGACCTGCACGAAAAGACCTTCGGACACTGCAATCGCAGTGGTTCGATAGAAAGCGTGAACCTTCGCGTAGAGGGGGTCGGAATGATCGATCAATTGGACTCCCCTGGTAAGGAAAAGGCCATGGATCACGCTCCGGCCCCTGTTGGAGTGCGCTCGATCGTCATGGATCGGATGGGAACGCGTACGAACTGTCCTGTATTCGAGCGTGACCAACTTTTACCGGGGCATGTCCTGGTCGGTCCTGCAGTTGTTCGCCAGCGGGATACCACTATCTATCTATTGAAAGGGCAGTGTGCTTCTGTCGATGCACAGGGCGTGATCAGTATCCGCATGCAAGGCTGAAAACAATGAAGAGAGTATTCAACTCGATTGACCGAGATATTTTTCAGGGCCAGTTGTTGGGTGTGGCAGAGGAAATGTCGAAGGCGCTAAGGCGTAGCGCTTACTCCCCGATCATCTGGGACATGTACGATTATTCCTGTGCGATCCTGACCGTAGATGGCGAGATTCTGTCGCAGGCAGAAACGATCCCGGCCCAATTGGGGACGATGGCGACAGCTTTTCATGGCGTAAGCAGTGAGATTCCTCTCGATCAGTGGGATGAGGGCGACATCCTCATCTGCAATGACCCCTACAGAGGCTGCGCTCACACCTCGGATCTCACGCTGTTCAGTCCCGTTTTCAACGCTGGCGAATTAATTGCGATTGCCTCCACTATTGCGCATCATATTGATGTCGGGGGCAGCGTTCCAGGGACTGTTTCGCTCGAGCATGTTGACCTGCTCTCGGAAGGGCTCGTCATACCGCCGGTCAAGCTCGTGGTGGCTGGGGAAATCAGCCGTTTCGTGCTGGACCTATTCAAATCCAATATTCGTTATGCCGAACCTAGTCTCGGAGACCTATACGCCCAGATTTCCGGATGCCGCATTGCCGAGCGGCGTATTACGGAACTAGCGCGCAGATATGGTAATGAAGGCTTTGCCGAGCTTGCCACCGCTGTCCTCGATTACGGGGATCGTTATACGCGAGAGATGATCCGTAAATTGCCAGATGCCACGTTCGAGGCGACTACCTTGATCGAAGATGGCATCGTTTCTTCAGATCCTGTGATACTCAAAGCATCGCTGACCGTATCCGGAGATTCTCTTGCCATCGATTTCACTGGGACAAGTGACCAACGTTCGTTTGGCCTGAACTGTCCATGGGCCTCGACCGTTTCGATGGTGATGTATGCGGTTAAATGTGTGACCGCGTCGGAGATTCCATCCAACGGCGGCTGTAGCCGGTCCTTGAAAATAACGGCACCCGAGGGTTCTGTTCTGAATCCGAAGTGGCCCGGTGCCGTTAGCGCTCGCCACTTGTCGCAGCAGGCCGTGGCAGACGTCGTTTTGAAAGCATTTGCGCTGGCGACGCCTGAACTGGGCTCCGCCGCTAGCCAGATTTCCTATCCGACTTTCCGGGTCGAGGGGGTGGACGATAGAGTCGGGCATAAACGGCGCAAGTATTTCATAGCAGATATTCTCGGTGGCGGTGCGGGAGCGAGCGCGAAAGTAGATGGCATGGATGCGATTGACACGCATGGCGGCAATTGCGCCGTGCTATCGGCCGAAGTGATGGAAACCCTGGCTCCAGTTCGTGTCCTGCGCAGCACGCTCGTTCAGGATTCCGGCGGTATGGGCAAGTTCCGTGGCGGTCTGGCGATGGAGCGGGATTATGAGATTCTTTCGTCTTCTGCAATCGGAGCCGTCAAGCTGCAGCAACTGGATGTGAATACCGCACCATGGGGATTTCTGGGTGGGGGAGATGGGGCAACTGGCTTCTCAGTGCTACATCCGGACACTGGTCTTGCGAAAAACATCCCGTTTCGCGGGGAACGCATAACGTATCACAGGGGGGATGTCATACGCGTGCGAAGTGCGGGAGGGGGGGGCTACGGGAATCCAGAGCAACGCCATCAATCCGATCATGAGCACGATCTATCCGAGGGGTATGTGTCCACCCATTCCGGCTCACAATGACGAAAGGGTGGTTTGCCTGAGAGCAAGATTAATTTTTCCGGGCTTGCCTTATGGCGCCATGCAAGATAGCTAGTGCTTCCTGTGCCAGTTCCAGCGGCGTGTTCAGCGGTGCGAGCAGGCGTACGGTGTTGCGATGCACGCCGCACTTGATCACCAGCAACCCGTCTTTGCGGCACTGGTCGATCACAGCTTGAGCGAAATCGGCGTCGGGCTGGAAGGGGTCGCCATCGCGCACGAATTCTAGGCCCAGCATGGGGCCTTGGCCGCGCACGGTGCCGATTTCCTTGAACTCGGCGGCCAGCTTGTCCAGGGCGGCACGCAGCGTCTCGCCCAAGACGCGGCCTTGCTCCAACACATTCTCTTCTTCAAAGACGTCCAGCACGGCCAGCGCGGCGGCGCAGGCCAGCGGGTTGCCCGCATAGGTGCCGCCCAGGCCGCCCGGCGTGGGCGCGTCCATGATCTCGGCACGGCCCACCACGCCCGACAGCGGCAGGCCGCCGGCCAGGCTCTTGGCCACGGTGACGAGGTCGGGCTGGATGCCGGCGCTTTGGAAGCCGAACATCTCGCCGGTGCGGCCGAAGCCAGCCTGGATTTCGTCGCTGATGAGCAAGATGCCGTGCTTCTTGGTCAGCGCGCGCAGGGCCTGCAGGAACTCCTCGCCGGCCGGCAGGAAGCCGCCGTCGCCTTGCACGGGTTCGAGGATGATGGCGGCCACGCGTTCGGGCAGGATCTGCGTGGCGAACAGGTCGTCGAGCGCGTGCAGGGCATTGTCGCTGGAGACGCCGCGGTAGGGGTCGGGGTAGGGCGTGTGGTAGACCTCGCCGGCGAAGGGGCCGAAGTTCTGGCGGTAAGGCGCGCTAAAGCCGGTCAGCGTCGAGCCCAGCAGGGTGCGGCCGTGGAAGCCCCCACGGAAAGCGATGATGCCCGGCACGTTGCGGTAGGCGCGGGCGATCTTGATGGCGTTCTCGACAGCTTCGGCGCCGGTGGTGACGAGCAGAGTCTTGTAGGGTTCGCCGCCGCTGACCAGCTTATTGAGCTTGGCGGCCAGGTCGACGTAGACGTCATAGCCCGCCACCTGAAAGGCGGCGTGCGAAACGCGTTCGAGTTGCTTGTGCACGGCCTGCACGACCTTGGGGTGGTTGTGGCCGATATTCTGCACGCCGATGCCGCCCACGAAGTCGATGTAGCGGCGGCCGTCGACGTCCCAGAGCAGCGAGCCTTGTGCCTTCTCGGCGAAGATGGGATGCGCTGTGACGACGCCTTGCGGCACGTTCTGGACGCGGGATGCGATGTGGGCTTGGTTGCTGCGGGTCATAGCGGTGATACCTCGTCGGTGATGATGCGCGGCGCACCGGCCGCGGCATGGTGGTCTGTGGGAGAGTGTTCGTTGGATGCCCGCGCGTGGGCGACTTGTTCGGCCAGTACTTCGGCCAAATGCAGGGCGCGTCGGCCGCTGAGCTTGCCGATCTGGTTGCGGCAGCTGAATCCGTCGGCGATCAGCGGGGCCTCGCCGGGCACGGCCGCCAGCTTGGGCAGCAATTCCAGTTCACCGACGCGGCGCGCCACCTCGGCGGTCTTGGCGTGATAGCCGAAGGCGCCCGCCATGCCGCAGCAGCCGGTGTCGAGCACCTTGGCGCCGAGTTGCTTCTCCGCCGCCGCGCCGCCGCAGGCGCGATGGTGGCAGTGGGTATGCACGTGGGCCTGTGTTGCGCCGAGCAGGCGCAGACCGGCTTCGCGGGCGAACTCGGCCATTGTGCGGGTGAGTTTGGTCAGTTGCGCGGCACGTGGGTCGTCGGTCAGCAGCGCCGGCATCTCGTCGCGGAACACGGACAGGCAGCTGGGTTCCAGCACGAGCACGGGCACGCCAGCGGCGATGGGGGCGGCCAGTTCGTCCAGAATCTGGAGCAGGTTGCCGCGCGCCTGATCGAGCAGGCCCGAGTCGTAGAAGGGCCGGCCGCAGCAGACGTGCTTGCTGGTCAAGCGGGGCCGGTAGCCGGCGGACTGCACCACGGAAATGGCGGCTTCCAGCACGTCCGGCGTGAAGCCGTTGTTGAAGGTGTCGGTCCAGACGAGAATGTCGCGCTCGCCGTAGACTTCGCCGCTGGCCCGCTGCAGGCGCTTCGCCGTGGGCGTGCGGCGGAAGGCCTTGCCGGCGATCTCGGGAAAAGCCGTGTCCGGCGCTAGGCCAAAGACCTTGCCCACGCGGCGCAGCACGGGGCTGCGCATGGCGCCGTTGACCAGACCGCTGACGCGCGTGGCGGCGGGCAGCCATTGGCCCAGCCGGCCGATCAGGGCGTCCATGGGCGCGCGCAAGCGGTTCTGGTAGTAGCGGTACAGGAACTCGCTGCGGTACTTGGGGATGTCCACGTGCGTGGGGCAGTCGTTCTTGCAGCCTTTGCACGACAGGCACAGGTCCATGGAGTCCTTGACGGCGCGGGCGTCTTTGTCCTCAGAAATTACGCCGCCGTTGAGCAGTTCGAAGAACAGGCGCGCCCTGCCGCGCGTGGAATAGCTTTCCTCGCGCGTGGCCTTGAAGCTCGGGCACATGGTGCCGCCATCGAGCGACCGGCACTTGCCCATGCCGATGCAGCGCTCGGTTTCGCGGCCGTAACCAGTGCCGGGGCCGTCGCCCATGGGGTAGGTGAACAGCCCGCGGGCGGTCGAGCGATGGTAATCCGGGCCCATGCGCAGATTGGCGTCCACGGGCATGGCGTCGATGAGCTTGCCGGGGTTCATCAGTCCGGCGGGGTCCCACAGGGCCTTGAATTCGCGGAAGGCCTGCATCAGGCGCGGCGTGAACATCAGGTGCAGGAACTCGCCCTTGGCCTGGCCGTCGCCGTGCTCGCCCGAAAGCGAGCCCTGGTATTTGACGACCAGGGCGGCGGCTTCGGCAAGAAAGGCGCGCCAGTCCTGCACACCGCGCTTGGATTGAAGGTCGAAGGTGATGCGGGAGTGAATGCAGCCGTCGCCGAAATGGCCGTACATATTGGTCTTGTAGCCATAACGTTTGACCAGCGCCGAGAACTCGCGCAAGTACTTGCCCAGCAGGGCAGGTTCCACGGCTGCGTCTTCCCAGCCGACCGTCGGGTCGGGCCGGCCGGCCACGCGCGACAGGGAGGTGGCCGAGGCGCCGGTTTCACGGAGGGTCCATAGCCGGTTCATCAGCGCGGCTTCATCCACTAGGCGTGCGCTGGGCCGGCTGGGCAGGCTTTGCGCCACGGAGACGGCGGCGCGCGCCTGGGTCAGTGCCTCGTTGCGCGAGGCTGCGCCGAATTCCGCCAGCAGCCAGGCATTGCCCTCGGGCAATTCGGCGATATCGTCGAGCTTGAGGCCCAATTCCCTGAGTCCGCCGATAATGCCGTGGTCCAGGCCTTCCATGGCGATAGCGCTCAAGGGCAGCAGGTCCGGCACGCTGTCGGCGGCATCGAAGATGGTGTCGAAACCCAGTACTACCAGCACACGCTCGGGCCGGCCCTCCACCAGGGTAGTTTCGGCGCGCAGCACGGTGGCGCAGGTGCCTTCCGAGCCTACCAGCGCGCGGGCGATGTTGAAACCGTTCTCGGGCAGCAACTGGTCCAGGTTGTAGCCGGACACGCGGCGCTTGAGCTTGGGAAAGCCCTGGCGGATGTCGTTGGCATAGCGCTCGGCCAGTTCCTTCAGGCCGCGCACGATGCGTGCCTGTCCGCCGCCCGCGGTCAAGTGGGCGGCGTATTCGGCGTCATCGGTAGGGCCGACCCAAAAGCGTTCGCCCGAGAGGGTCAACACTTCCAGGCGCTCGATGTTCTCGACCGTCTTGCCGGCCATGACCGAGTGCGCGCCGCAGGAGTTGTTGCCGATCATGCCGCCCAGCGTGCAGCGGCTGTGCGTGGCGGGGTCGGGGCCGAAGGTCAGTCCGTGGCCGGCGGCGGCCCTCTTGAGCTGGTCGCAGATGACGCCGGGCTGCACCCGGGCGACGCGTCGCTGCGGGTCGATCTGCTCGATGGCGTGTAGGTGCTTGGAGTGGTCGATGCAGACAGCGTCGTTGACTGCTTGCCCGCACATCGAGGTGCCCGCGCCGCGCGGCAGCACGGCGATGCCCAACTCCCCACAGGCGCGCACCGCAGTCTCCAGGTCTTCCATGCTGCGCGGGATCACCACGCCCAGCGGCGGCTGACGGTAGTTGGAGGCCTCCGACGCGTAGAGCGCGCGGCCGGCGGCGTCGAAGCGCAGTTCGGCCGTGGTCTGGGACTGCAGGCGCCGGCGCAGCTGCAGCAGCCGGTTGAGGTCGGTCTTGGCGCCGCCCGGGGTCAATGCCGTGGACATCTGTTCCTCAGTCGAGTTGGCCTTGGCACAGGTACTTGATGTGCATGTATTCCTGCAGCCCGTGCTGCGAGCCTTCGCGGCCGTAGCCGGAGTCCTTCACGCCGCCGAACGGCGCGGCTTCCGCGGCCAGGGCGCCTTCGTTGATGCCCACGATGCCAGTTTCAAGCTCGTCGGCCATGCGCCAGATGCGGCGTACGTCCTGCGAGTAGAAGTACGCGGCCAGGCCGAAGGGCGTAGCGTTGGAAGCTGCGATCACGTCGGCTTCGGTGGAGAAGCGCGTGATGGGCGCGACGGGGCCGAAGGTCTCCTCGCAGGAGCAGTCCATGGTCGCTTCCACATGGGTCATCACGGTGGGAGCGTAGTAATAGGCGCCGGCCTTGCCTTCGGGCGAGATGCGCTTGCCGCCCACCACGATCTCGGCGCCGCGACTGACCGCGTCGTTGACGTGGCGCTCGATTTTGTCGACGGCGCGGGCATTGATCATTGGACCGATCTGCGAGGCCGGGTCGGTGGCCGGGCCGACCTTCAGGGCGGCAACGCGCGCGGCCAGCTTCTCGACGAAGGCGTCATGCACGGCGTCCTGGACATAGATGCGGTTTGGGCACACGCAGGTCTGCCCGCCGTTGCGGAACTTGGCGGCCATCATGCCTTCCACCGCGGCGTCGAGGTCGGCGTCCTCGAAGACGATGAAGGGCGCATTGCCACCCAGCTCCAGCGACAGCTTCTTGAGCGTGTCGGCGGAGCGGCGTGCCAGGTGCTTGCCGACCGGCGTGGAGCCGGTAAAGGTGATCTTGCGCACCCGGGCGTCGTCCAGCCACACGTCGACCACTTCGCCAGCCTGCTCGCGTGAGGCCGTGACGATATTGAGCACACCGGGTGGCAAGCCGGCTTCTTCGGCCAGCTTGACCAGCGCCAGCGAGGTCAGCGGCGTGTCTTCGGCTGGCTTGCAGACCACCGTGCAGCCGGCGGCCAGGGCCGGGGCGATCTTGCGGGCGATCATCGCGGCTGGGAAGTTCCAGGGTGTGATGGCGGCCACCACGCCCACCGGCTCGCGCAGGGCGAACATACGGCGGCCGGCCACAGGCGCGGGGATGATTTCGCCGTCGGCGCGCGTGGCTTCCTCGGCGAACCATTCCACATAGCTGGCGGCATAGAGCACCTCTCCCTTGCCTTCGGCTAGGGGTTTGCCCTGTTCGCTAGAGATCAGGCGGCCCAGGTCCTCGATTTGCGCGACGATGAGGTCGTTCCAGCGCTTGATGATCTGCGCGCGCTGCTTGGCGGGCACCTTGCGCCAGGTTTTGAAGGCCGCGTGTGCGGCGTCCAGCGCCGCGCGTGCGTCGGCCGCGCCGCTATCGGGTACGCTGGCGAAGACTTCACCGGTGGCCGGGTCGGTGACGGGCAGGGTGCGGCCGCTCCGGGCGGCGTGCCATGCACCGCCGATGCAGTTGAGGCCGGGGAGAAGATCGGAATTCTGGAAAGTAAAGGGCATGGAATGTTTGTCCTGGGGAGCGCGGCAAATGAGAGAAATTGGATCACGCAAGGCTCGGGATTTTGTTGCGAATTGCCTCTATCCGAGCGTGGGAACTGCTGTTTTTGAGAGTCATTTCAGTATGGCTTGCCGAATGTGCATGCTGGTCTAGATTAAAATCTTCGCTTACCCGCAGGCCACCGATCATGTTTCCCACGCCTAAGCTCGACCGCCTTGACTTGCGCATCCTCGTCCAGTTGCAGAAGAACGGGCGCATGACCAACGTTGACTTGGCCGAGGCCGTGGGTTTGTCTGCTAGCCCCTGCCTCACGCGCGTTAAACGGCTAGAGGAAGCCGGCTACATCGGTGGCTACAGTGCCAAGATCTGCATGGACAAGCTGGGCGACGTTCTGACGGTGTTTACCGAAGTGACCCTGTCCGACCATCGCCGGGAAGACTTCGCCCGTTTCGAGCAGGCTGTGCGGGATATCGACGAGATCGTCGAATGCCACATGGTCAGCGGCGGCTACGACTATCTGTTGAAGTTCATTACCCGTGGCGTGAATCAATACCAGGAGCTGATGGAAAGCCTGCTCGAGCGCAATATCGGCATCGAAAAGTACTTCAGCTTTATTGTCATCAAGTCGCCATTCATCAAGACACACTATCCGATCGAGCGACTGTTCCCGACCGGGTTATCCTGAAGGAATCCTTGCTCAGGCAAATACCACGAAGACTTTGCGCAGCGTTTGGAATCGCGCCTTGCTGGAGCGTCAGGAAGTTGTGCCGACGTTTTCTGCTTCGGTGAAGGCGGTTTCCATCAGGCCGGTTGCTGTGTGGCGCTCCAGCGACATGACGAGGTCGATAATCTTTTCTGCTTGATTGCCCGGCATGAGAGGCCAGAGTGCGTCACGGAACTTGCCTTGCGTTTGCGCCATGTCCGCGATTCCGCGGCGCTCTGAGCCCAGCGGTTCGGAAATGAGGATCTCTCGGCTGGATTCTCCGGCAAGTTTGACGACGACTTTGGTGGGAACGGACATGTCGATGCGCCGCAGGGCGTCGCATTCTGGGTCATGATGGATGTGGATCTTCGAGAAAAGCTTTTGGAGCTCTTCAGAACCGAAATCCGGGGCTCGCAGCGCGGCGTTTACGTCGTTGTGCAATAGCGCTACTGCAATCAGGAAGCGCACATTGAATTGCGCGTCGACCAGGTTGGCGGGATAGGGCGAGTCCAGTGTGCCGCAAAACTCCTTGAAGGCATAGAGGTCGATGGACTGCAGCTTGCGCAAGTCGATGGATGGCTTCATCTGGAGTATCGCCTCCAGCGCGGGATGCGACCACCGGCAGCATGCCCAGGGCTTGAATTCGACATGGCGGATGAGCCAGTCGTCTCCCGGCAGGGCATCCAGGCACTCGGGCCGGAAGCGATCGGATCCATAGATCTTCCAGAATCCGAACTCTTCAGAGAAAAAGTGCTGGTCTCCAATATAGCCTTGCTTGGCCAGAAAAGCCGACATGACACCAGCCGAGGCGGCGGCTCCATAAGTATTCTTCAACCAAGTGTAGCCACCTTGCGGATTGGTCCGAACAATCATAGGAACCGGTGCCTGCTGGGCCGCAAGACCGAAACCTTGTATCCATTGATCATGATCCAGTTTCAGCAACGTGCCTGCTGCGACGTAGGCGCCGAAGATTTGCCAGGTGGCATAGCCGATATCTTTGGAAGGCGCAGCATCGCTGGGGCACAGAGATGCACCGATCCGCAACGATGCCTCGTAGGCCTTGACGATGGCAAGCAGCATGTCTTGGCCACTTCGCTTTAGTACGTGCGCGCAGGCTAGTGCCGGACCTATGATCGTCGCCCCTGGATGTGAAGGCGCGTATCGGTAGCAATCGTCGAAATCGAGGATGTTGGCCGCTTGTGCGTAGAGATTTGCCGCGTCGAAAATCCCTGCTTCGAGGGCCCCTCCGATAGGGACTAGGCCGGTTTTGTTGGCAGAGTTGAATTCCAGGACGTGACGGTAATCGGCGATGGGCTGAGCATGAAGACCGGCCAGCAAGCAAGCAAGCCCGTCGAGCAAGCATTGCTTGCCCGACGTTAGCACGTCGGGCGGGACGTCTTCATACCGGCACCCGTTTAGCCACTCGACCATCGGAGAGAATCCCTCTTGAGCGGCGCTATACATGGGGCTATGAGTCAGAGTGGGCATGTTTTGCTTCAAAAACGGGGGATTGGATGAGGTCGAGCCGCGCCTTGGTCCAAGCCTATGCTGCGGTTAGCACGGAAGGCCGTATCGGTATGTCCCGTAGAAGAACGAGATGGGCAGACAGTCCAGTCAAATCGGTTTGATGCGTACCTGGGTGTCCGCGCGTATAACGGGCATGTTTTGCCGTCGGTTGATTCCCTCCGGCATAGATATTTTCGACAGCCTAAGAGCCGGTATGAGTGAGGTCAAATACGATTTGACGCCGACTTCATGCGTTTTTGATATGGGTTGGGTTAACCCACGCTTTCCCGCAGGGCTTTGGCAAAAGCCTTGGCCAGCATATTCATAGGGCTGTTGAGCGGGTAAACGAGATAGGTGGGAAATTCGATGCGGGGAGAAAACGGCAGTATGGCAATGCGCCCCGCATAGTTGCGTGCCACCAGCGGATTGGACACGCTCACACCCATGCCGCAGGACACCATGTGGCAGATGGCTGCCGCGAAGTGTGACTCATAAGCAAGTATGCGTTTTTCTTCCCCATCGATCAGGCACGCCTCATCGATCTGCTTGCGCATGACGTCGCTGGATTTCAGCGACAGGAATTTTTCTTCTGCCAGGTCGCGCGGCGTTACGGCACGTTTGCGCGTAGCCAGCCGGTGCTCGAGAGGCGTGATGCACACGCCGACGTTGCGCTGCAAGACTTCGTGTTCGATGCTGGTGCTGTTGAAAATTTCGGACGCGATGCCTACGTCGACATAGCCAGTGGCTAGCCATTGGCAAACGGTTAACGAATCGGTGACCTGCAAGGTGATGTCGACGTCAGGGTAAACCCGCGCAAACAAGCTAATGGCTTGCGGCGCGACTACGATGGCCATCGACGGCACCGACGCAATACGCAGCCGGCCCGAGCCACGCTTGCGTATGGTGTCAGCGGCCTCTTCCAGGCCTCGCAAGCCGGCGAACGTATGTTCCACATCCCGGAAGAAGACCTGGCCTTCGAGCGTCGGCACCAGCTTGCCAGCGTGCCGCTCGAACAGCTTCAGGCTGATGCGCCGTTCCAATTGGCCAATGACCCGGCTGATGTTGGGTTGGGAAGTGTGCAGGTCCTTAGCCGCTTGTGTCATGGACCCCGACAGCATGACGGCACGAAAGGCCTCTATCTGGCGAAAATTCAGCATCAGGACTTGCTCATATCAAAAATGTATACCCTGAGATTATATGTGAATTTGTCATATGGCTGGCAGATTCTTAAACTCTCTTGGAACGATTGGATTATTTTCATAAAAACGGTCAAGGGGATGCCGCCAGGCATCGGAACCGGGCTCCGAGGAAATGGACATGCTGGATTTTGCTCCGGACGAAATTAAGCTGCCAATGGGGCATTTCATTGGTGGCAAACTGGTTGGCGGCGGCCCCATGCTGGACGTACTGCGCCCCTCCGACGGCAAGCGGATGGGCGGCATTCCGGATGCGACGCCAGACGTGGTTGATCAAGCCGTGCGCAACGCGCACGAGGCCTGGCGCGCCAGTGGTTGGGGTGCGTGCCCACCGCGAGAGCGAGCCCGTGTCCTGCTTCGATGGGCCGATCTGCTTGACGCTCATGTGGACGAGCTTGCCCGCCTGGAGGCGGTGGGATCCACGCGTCCGATCCGGGAAGCCCATGCCTTCGATGTGCCTTTTACCTCGGAATGCATCCGGTTCTTCGCCGAGTGTGCAGACAAATTCGGCGGCGACGCCGTGCCGACCAAGCGTGACAGCCTGGGTTTAATCCTGCCTGAACCTTACGGCGTGGTGGGTGCTATCGCACCCTGGAATTTCCCGCTGTCGATGGCTTCTTGGAAGTGTGGTCCGGCTCTAGCTGCCGGCAACGCGATCGTGCTCAAGCCGTCTGAGTTGACGCCTTTTTCAATCCTGCGCTTTGCGCAATTGGCCGTCGATGCGGGCGTCCCGCCTGGGGTGTTCAATGTCGTCCAAGGGCGAGGCGCCGAGGCAGGTGCTTCCTTAGTGCGTCATCCGCTCATCGGTAAGATATCTTTTACAGGCTCGACGCTGACGGGCGCCGCCATCATGAGCGAGTCGGCCCGTCACGGCACCAAGCCCGTCACGCTGGAGCTAGGCGGCAAGAGCCCGCAACTCGTCTATGACGATGCGGGCGACACCGCTGCGGTAGCTGGCCGAATCGTCCGGGGATTTACCTCCAATGCCGGCCAAGCTTGCGTTTCCGGCACGCGCCTGATCGTGCAACGTGGCGTTGCCGAGCGCCTGATCGAGGCGATCGTGGCGCAAGTATCGGGTTTCCAGCCAGGCCTGACTTGGCGAGAAGCCACACGCTTTCCTCCTTTGATCAACGAACGACAGGCACAGAAGGTCCACAACGCCGTGCGGGATAGCGTGGCCGAAGGCGCCACGACGCTTTGCGGCGGGGATTTCTTTCCAGGGGATCTGGGCGGTTATTTCTATCGGCCAACGCTACTGGCCGGCGTCGATAGCACTATGCGGGCGGTGCGTGAGGAAATCTTCGGCCCAGTGCTGACCGTGCAAGTCTTCGACGATGAAGAAGAGGGCTTGGCGATGGCCGATCATCCGACCTACGGCTTGGCCGCCGGGGTTCATACCCAGGACATTGGCCGGGCCTTGCGCGCTACACGCCGGATACCGGCAGGGACGGTGTGGGTTAATCGCTTCGGCCGCACTTCGGACTTCATCCTTCCGACCGGGGGCTTCAAGGGGTCTGGCCTGGGCAAGGACCTCGGCCGCCAGGCCTTCGAGGCCAACCTCCGCTACAAAAGCGTGCTGGTCGATTTCTGACTTTTCCGATTCCGGGCGGCAAAGCCCACTTTTCCAGGCGATTGTTTCTAAGGTAGCACCATGGCGATTTTCAAACCCAAATACATCACTTTCGATTGCTACGGCACACTGATCAATTTCGATATGGCCGCAGCGGCCCGCACCCAATACAAGGGCAAGGTGAGCGAGGCGAACATGTCCGGGTTCATCGAGAGTTTCCGGGGCTATCGCCTGGACGAGGTGCTCGGCGCCTGGAAGCCGTTCCAGGCGGTGATATGCAACGCAGTGGAGCGCACCTGCAGGAAATGGGGAGTGAAGTACGAGGAGGCCGATGGCTTGGCGATCTACAATGCCGTGCCGGGATGGGGACCGCACCCGGACGTGCCAACGGGGCTGTCGGTTGTGGCCAAGGAGTTTCCGCTGGTGATTTTTTCGAACGCGGCCGATGAGCAGATCAGCCATAACGTGGCAAAGCTGGGGGCCCCTTTCCACAAGGTCTTCACGGCTGAGCAGGCGCAGGCCTACAAGCCGCGCTATCGGGCCTTCGAGTTCATGATGGATTCACTGGGTTGCGGCCCGCAGGACATCCTGCATGTGTCTTCCAGTTTCCGCTATGACCTGATGTCGGCGTACGACCTGGGGATCAAGCACAAGGCGTGGGTGAACCGGGGCCATGAGCCGGCGAGTCCCTTCTATGAGTACACCGAGATCAAGGACACCAGCGGTCTGGCCGCAGTGGTTGGTCTATGAAACTCGAACCGTTCTGGCTCGATACGGCACCGGCCTTCACGGCGGGCGCAACGGAGGCGTTGCCTGCCCGTGCCGATGTCGTGGTGATTGGCGCCGGGTTTACAGGCCTGTCGGCTGCGCGCACGCTCGCGCGCGCAGGCGTCGACGTGGTGGTGCTGGAATCGGGGCGGATCCAGGGCGAAGCCTCGGGCCGAAACGGCGGGCATTGCAGTCCTGGTACAGCGCAAGGCCTCGCGGACCTGATCGACAAATACGGCCTTGATGCCGCTAAACGCTACTACCAGACTTATGACGATGCGGTCGATTTCGTCGAGCGCACCATTGTCGAAGAAAGTATCGATTGCGACTTTGTGCGGCATGGCAAGCTGAAGCTGGCGAGCAAGGCCAAGCACTTCCCTGGGCTGGCGCGCAACCATGATGCGCTGCGCAAGCATCTTGGCCTGTCGGTCGAGCTGCTGTCGGCGTCGGACGTACGCCGGGAACTGGACTCGGACGCGTTTTACGGAGGGCTGCTGGATCCTAGGGGTGCCCAGATGCACATGGGCAAGTTCGGCACGGGTTTGGCGATGGCTGCCGCCAGCCATGGCGCGCGCATCTACCAGCACACCGCGGTTACGGGACTGGCCAGCCTGGGGGGAGACCGGCATCGTGTCGCGACGACGCAGGGCGTGATCGAGGCTGGGCGGGTGCTACTGGCTACGGGCCGATCCGACCATGGCCCGTTCGACTGGTGGCAGCGGCGCATTGTGCCGGTGGGCAGCTTCGTCATTGTGACTGAACCGATACCCGATCTGCTGGATCAGGCGCTGCCTCAGCGTCGCAATTATGTGACGAGCCTGAATTTTGGCAATTATTTCCGCACGACTGCCGACCACCGGCTGGTGTGGGGTGGGCGAGCGCGTTTTGCACGCAGCAATCCGGCTTCGGATCTGAAGAGCGGGAAGATCCTCAAGGCCAGCCTCAAGTCTCTCTTGCCTGTACTGAAGGACGTTCGGATCGATTATTGTTGGGGTGGGATGGTCGAAGCGACGGCGGACCGGCTGCCCTCAGCGGGCAAGCATGAGGGGTTGTACTACGCGGTAGCCTACAGTGGTCATGGCACGCAGATGTCGGTGTACATGGGCGATCTCATGGCCGACATTCTGATAGGCAAGGCCCGCGTAAACCCCTGGACACGAGAGAACTGGCCCGCCTTGCCCGGCTATGCGGGCCGGGCTTGGTTTCTGCCGCTGGCTGGCGTGTATTTCCGGGTCAAAGACATTCTTTATTAATCGTTTCTTGGCTGCGTGCCATGGGTTTTGGGGTAATCCCCCAGGAGTATGTATGGCTTTGAAAGACATGGGCTCGAATGAATAGCCTCATCCTGCGCATGATCGGCCGGCGTGTTGGGGTCGGGCTGATTACCTTATTCATCGTGTGCGCACTGGTGTTTTTCATGTCGAACATGTTGCCCGGCGACGCAGCGCAAATGGCCTTGGGGCAGGCGGCTACACCTGAGACTGTGGCGGCCCTGCGTCAGCAATTCGGCCTGGATCAACCGGCGCTACTACGGTTCTTCATCTGGTTGGGAGACCTGGTCACGGGAAACTTTGGCATTTCTTATGCCGGCGGTGTGCCGGTGAAAGATATCGTCATGGCACGCATTCCGAATTCCCTAATGCTGGCTGCCGCGGCTACGGTCACATCGGTGCCTATTGCACTGGTGCTTGGCATCGTCTCGGCCATGTACAGAGGAACTCGCCTGGACCGTGTGATTGGGATCGCCACTATGTCTGTGGTCGCAGTGCCGGAATTCTTGGTGGCGACATTGGCCGTCTTGCTTTTTGCCGTAAAACTGCATTGGATGTCCGCCTTATCCTTGGGGACCAACACTTCGTCGGTGACTGGGTTTTTCAAGGCCTATAGTCTTCCGGTCTTGGTGTTGTGCTGCGTGGTCGTGGCGCAGATGGCGCGCATGACGCGCGCGGCGCTCATTAACCAGTTGGATGCTGCTTACGTCGAGATGACGGTGCTCAAGGGACTGAAGCCAGCCCGGACGGTGCTTCGCCATGCGCTGCCCAACGCTATCGGGCCCATCGTTAACGCGATGGCGCTCAGCCTATCCTATTTGCTGGGTGGGGTCATCATCGTGGAAACGATCTTCTCCTACCCTGGGCTTGCGAGTACGTTGGTCGATGCGGTCAGCAACCGGGATCTGCCCATCGTGCAGTTTTGCGTGTTGTTCTTCAGTGCTTGCTACCTATTGCTGCTGTTGATCGCCGACATTTTCACGATCGTCTTCAATCCGAAACTGCGCTGACCATGACCAGAATCCTACGTTTTCCGGGCGCATGCGGGCGTTTCTTTCTATCTTTGCCAATAGCAGGGCGTGTCGGCCTATGCATATCCACTTTCTGGATATTCATCGCGGTATTTGGTTCGTGGATAGCTCCATATGGCGCAACGGACTTTACTGATGGCCAGATGTTCGGTCCTTGTACCCTGGCCTATCCATTGGGTACCGACTATTTGGGACGCGATCTGCTCAGCCGCGTTCTGTATGGCGCACGCTATTCCATCGGCCTGGCACTGGTGGCCACGCTACTGGCAAGCACATGCGGCACATTGCTGGCGTTGATCTCGACCGTCATTGGCAGGTGGTTCGACGAAGGCTTGAGCCGGCTGGTCGATGCCTTGCTGATTCTTCCCAGCAAGATCCTGGCCTTGCTGATGGTGGCTATATATGGTTCTTCGCTACCGGTGCTGGTGCTGACCGCGGCGGTGACCTACATGCCGGGCGCCTACCGCATGGCCCGTTCTCAAGCGGTCGGCCTGAACGCGATGGAGTATGTCATGGTGTCGCGCCTGAACGGTGAAAGCAAACTCTATATCGCCTGCCGGGATATCCTGCCCAACATGATCCATCCCATGATGGCCGATTTTGGCCTGCGCTTCGTCTACAACGTCCTGATGCTCAGTAGCCTGAGCTTTCTCGGTCTGGGCGTGCAACCGCCGAACGCCGACTGGGGGTCGTTGGTGCGCGAGAATCTTTCGGGCCTGTCGTCGGGGGCCCCTGCGATCATCATGCCCGCCCTCGCTATCGCCACGCTGACGATCGGCGCCAATTTGTTCATTGACAGCCTGGCGGCGCGCAAGCGCCTGGGCGCGCGGGGGTAGACCATGGCCGCTCAACCATTGGTGGAAGTCTCCGGCCTGCAGGTCGTGGCGCGCGGCGAGGATGGCCGCGAGACGCCTATCGTGAAAAATGTGGAATTTTCGATCGCCAAGGGCGAGGTCCTTGCCCTCATCGGAGAGTCGGGGTCCGGCAAGACCACGATTGCGCTGGCGCTTCTGGGCTATGCCCGGCGTGGCTGCCGCATCGCTGGCGGCCGCATCCGTGTCGGCGATTCAGAGATCGTTTCGGCCTCCCCGCGCGACCTGTACGCGCTCCGGGGCTCTCGCGTGGCCTATGTGGCGCAGAGCGCATCAGCGTCGTTCAACCCGTCGCTCAGGATCATGGACCAGGTGATCGAAGGCGTGTGCGTGCATGGCATCATGGACCGCAAGGCGGCGCGGGAAAAAGCGGTGGATCTGTTCCGATCTCTGGCGCTGCCTTCACCCCAGACTATCGGGAACCGCTATCCACATCAGGTGTCCGGCGGGCAATTGCAGCGCCTGATGGCAGCCATGGCGTTGATGTCCGATCCCGAGGTGGTGGTGTTCGACGAACCGACCACTGCGCTGGATGTCACGACGCAGATCGAGGTCCTGAAGGCCTTCAAGCAGGCCATCAGAGAGCATCACATCAGCGCGATCTATGTCTCGCACGACTTGGCCGTGGTTGCGCAGGTGGCCGACAAAGTCGTGGTGCTGCGCAACGGCGAGATCCAGGAGCAGGGCGTGCTCGGGCAAATCATCGATGCGCCGGCGCACCCGTACACGCGCAGCCTGATGTCGGCCGCCATACCGGTTTCTCGCCTGGTGGACAACGACGCCGCCCTCGCGGCGCGACAACCGCCCTTGCTGGAAATCAAGGGGATGACCGCGGGCTATGGCAGCCTGGACGCATCGGGCATGCCCACGATCAGGATTCTCGACGACATTGACCTGGTCGTGCGGCGTGGCACCACGATGGGCGTCATCGGCGAATCGGGTTCCGGCAAATCCACGCTGGCTTACGTAATCGCCGGCCTGCTGGCACCGGCGAAAGGCCAGATCACTTTTGCCGGGCAACCTCTACCAGGGCATCTGGTCGACCGAGACCAGGATCTCTATCGGCGCATCCAGCTCGTTTTCCAGAATGCCGACAAGGTTTTGAACCCTTCCCACAGCGTGGGCGAAATCCTGGCGCGTCCTTTGAAACGATTCGAACGCTGCGCGCCCGGGCAGATTACTCCAAGGGTCGACCGGCTGTTGGACATGGTGAAACTGCCAGCGTCCATCGCGAAGCGGCGTCCGGCGGAGTTGTCCGGCGGACAGAAGCAGCGCATCAACCTGGCGCGCGCCTTGGCGGCCGAGCCGGAGCTGATTATTTGCGATGAAGTGACCTCGGCTCTGGACACTGTGGTCGGCTCGGCCATTCTGGACCTGCTCGTCGAACTGCGCCATGCATTGCAAATGTCATATATCTTCATCAGCCACGACATTTCTACGGTACGGACCACCTGCGACGAGATCACAGTCCTATACCGCGGGCGTAAAGTGGATTCGTGCGAGCGCGAGGCACTGCTTTCTCAGCCTCGCCATCCCTATACCGAGTTGTTGATTGATTCCGTGCCGGAACTCCGGTCGGGTTGGCTGGAGGAGGCCAGTGCTCGCCTGGGTTCGCGCCAGGACGAGATTGCTGCAGCAGGTTAGCTAATAAAAAAACCCGCGAGGATCATGAATTTCGCGGGGTTTTCGGCAGCGTGGATAGGCCTTGTTATGCTCGCCAAACTGATTCGGCGAATCGATAGCCCATATTCATGCCTGATAGGTTGGGTTTGTAGCCCCTGATTTGCTTCGAAACGCCGTCCAGAATGGCGGTGAAAACGGGAATGATCGTTCCTGAGCTCTCATGCACCAGGGTCTGCATGTCGCCGTAAATGGCCTTACGCTTCGTGAAGTCACCTTCAGCGCGAGCCGCATCCAGGAGTTGATCGAGCTTGGGGTCTTTCCATTGGGCTTCGTTGGTGGTCGACGTCGAGCGGTAGAAGAGGTCGAAAATCATGCCTACGTTGGGCCGGTTGGAAATGGAGCCGTAGGTGATCGGAAACTTGGTCCAGTATGTCGACCAGTAGCCGTCGGTAGGAACTTGCTTGATCTTAAAGTCGAAGCCAACCTTCGCGCCAAATCCCTGAAGGAATTGCGCGCCCTCCACCGAAGCTGGAATGCCAGGCTGGCATATGATCTCGATGGATTGACCGGCTAATCCACTCTTTTGCATGTGGTATTTGGCCTTGTCCAGATCGAAGGGCCGCTGCGGCAGACCTTCCATGAAGTAGGGGTCCCAGGGGGCAACAGGGTGGTCGTTGGCGATGGCGCCATAGCCTTGCATGACGTTATCGAGCATGCGCTTGCGATCTTGCATGTATCGGACGGCCATGACGAAATCCTGGTTGCCCGCAATGGGGTTGTCCTGGCGCAGGATCAAATCTGTATAAAGGGCCAGTTTGTTGACGACAAGCTCGACATTGCTGCTGCCTTTGACCTGTTTGGCGTAGCGGTTTTCGACCAGGGAACAAATGTCGATGTCTCCCGCCAGCACCGCGTTGACACGGGCCGCGTTGTCTGGAACGCCGAAGATTTCAACGGAGTCCAGGTGCGGCAGACCCGGCTTCCAGTAGTTCGGGTTGCGCTTGGCCGAGAACTTGCTGCCAGCCACGAAAGTGTCGAGTATGTACGGCCCCGTGCCGACCGGCTTGGTGAAGTCCTTGGTGCCGTTTTTGACGATCAGGAAATAGCTGCTGCCCAGCGCCGAAGGAAGGTCAAAGTCGGGCTTGGCGATCACGAGGGAAACTTCGTATTTGCCCGTGGCCTTAATTTCCGTGAATTCGCTGGCAATGGCAAAAGCCTTGGAAGCGGTCGCTGGATCTTTGTGACGGGCTAGCGAGTAAACCACGTCCTCGGCAGTCAGTTCCGAACCATCGTGAAAATGTATGCCTTGTTTGAGGGCGATATGCCAATGGATGCCATCGCTGCTTTCAAGACGTTCAGCTAACGCTAGGTCAGGGATCAATGAATCATTGAATTCCGTCAAAGCATTGAACAGGCAGAACTGCTTGGTCCAGTCCGCGGAATGAGCGCCCTTGGCTGGGTCTAGCGTGTCAGATACAGAGCCGTTCTGAACGGCGAACTTGACGTGCCCTCCTTTTTTGGGCGCTTCGTCGGCCCAGGAGAAGCTGGGCAGGCTGGCCAAGGTCCCAGCCGTCGTACATATGGAAAGAAAACCTCTTCTGCTCGTTTGCATAGCAATTCCCCTCAAAGCCATAGTTGTTTCGCTGTAGAAAGCAAGTCAGCGTTGGTGAATCTGCTTAAGTCTATGGGCTATTGACAATGCGCTCAAATACGAATTACCCAATGCCCGATACATTTTTGATATGGCAGGAACGCCCGGCTCAGGCACATATCAAAAAAACATAGCCTCCTGCCGCATACGAATTTGTCATTCTAGGGGGAGGTTCTTAAACTCGCTCCAAACTATCGAAGCAACTATTTTGAGATAAGGTGGGCCAGAAGGATGGGTCTAAGAATCGGAGTCGATATCGGCGGATCATTTGCCGATTTCGCGGTGCTGGACGAAGCTGATCGTACGATCCGTACGCTAAAGGTATTTTCTCGGCCCGACGAACCTGGCAGTGAAGTGCTTGCTGGCATGTCGCAATTGGCGCAACGCTATGGCATAGATCCGAGGGACGTGACGTATTTCACGCATGGCACCACAGTCGGTGTCAACGCGGTCGTGCAGCGCAAGGGTTTGAAGCTGGGTCTGGTCACTACGCGCAATTTCGAGGACGTACTCGACATTGCGCGCTTGAAAATCCCCGACATGTACCATCTGAAGTCCAAGCGTCCGGCGCCGCTGGTGACGCGCGACCGGGTGTTCGGCGTGGTCGAGCGCATGGCGGCCGACGGTACCGTGGACACCCCGGTGGACGAGGCCAGTGTCCTGGCCGCGGCCGAAGCGCTGCGCGCGGCCGGTTGCGAGGGTGTGGTGGTGTCACTGCTGCACGCCTATCGCAATCCCGCGCACGAGCAGCAGGTCAAGGCGCTGATCCAGTCGGCTATTCCCGGCATGTTCGTTTCTTGCTCGCATGAGGTTTGGCCTATCATCCGCGAATACGAGCGCACACTGACCGCGGTGATCGGCGGTTATGTACAGCCTCGCGTCTCGCACTACCTGACCAGCCTGCAAGGCGCGCTCAAGCAAGCTGGGGTAGGCGTGGACCTGAAGGTCACCAAGTCGAACGGCGGGGTGATGAGCGCGGAGTATGGCAAGAACAATTGTGTGCAGATGATCCTGTCGGGCACTGCCTCCGGCGTGATCGGTGCGGCCTATGTGGCTCAGCAGTGCGGCGTCAAGCGTTGCATGAGCCTGGATATCGGCGGCACTACGGCCGACATGGCGCTCATCATCGATGGCCAGCCGCAATACGCCACCGGGGAGTATATCGGCGACTTCCAGATTCACATCCCGTCCGTGTCGGTGTCGTCGGTCGGCGACGGCGGCGGTTCCATCGCCTGGGTGGACCGCTTCGGCGTGCTCAAAGTCGGCCCGGAGAGTGCCGGCTCGAACCCCGGTCCGGTGTGCTACGGCCGGGGCGGCACCCAGCCCACTATCACGGATGCTTTCGCCGTCATGGGGGTGATCGGCAGCGCCGAGCTTGGCTACAACGCAGTGAAGGTAGACGTCCAGGCTGCGCGCGAGGCCATTGCTCCGCTGGCGGCCAGGCTTGGCAAGGACGTGCTCGCCACGGCCGAGGCCATTGTCGAAGTGTCGGTCTCCAGCATGTATGCGGGCGTTAGCCGCATCATCTCCCGCTTTGGCGTGGATCCGCGCGAGTTCACCCTCATGCCTTTCGGCGGTGCCGGCCCCATGATGGCTTGCTATCTTGCGCGTGCGCTGAATGTCGGCAAGCTGCTGGTTCCCACCACGCCGGGCGTGCTGTCGGCGCTGGGGGGGCTGATCGCCGATCTGAAGAACGACTTCGTCAAGACTACCTACTACGACCTCACGCCCGCAACCATCCGGGCGTTGCAGGACGAAATGGGCCGGTTGGAAGCGCAGGCGCGCGCTTGGCTTGCTGCCGAGGGCGGCGATCCGGATCAGGCCGTAATTGATGTGTCGGCCGACATGCGCTATCGAGGCCAGTCGTTTGAGATCGACACGCCGCTCAAGCCCCAATGGCTGCGTGACGGCGACATGGCCTCGATCAGCCAGACCTTCCACGTCGAGCACAAGCGCCTCTACGGGCACAGCGACGACTCCGCGCCCCTGCAGGTGGTGGCCTTGCGTCTGGTCATCACCTCGCGGACACCCAAG
>DASWPO010000094.1:0-9300 GCA_036404015.1 Bordetella sp.
GCCTACGGCCAGGGCCTGGCCGACGAGTACGAGAAGACCGTCAAGGCCGAAGGCCTCAAGGTGGTGTCGCGCGACGCCACCAACGACAAGGCCACCGACTTCAAGGCCATCCTGACCAAGATCAAGGCCGAGCGCCCCGACGTCATCATGTACGGCGGCATGGACGCCACCGGCGGCCCGTTCGCCAAGCAATCCATGCAGCTGGCCATCCGCAGCAAGATCGTCGCCGGCGACGGCGTCTGCACCGACGACCTGGTCAAGCTGGCCGAGAAAGCCACCGACAACGTGATCTGCTCGATCGCCGGCGGCGACCTGGCCAAGATGCCCGGCGGCCCCGCGTTCGCCAAGAAGCTCAAGGCCGCCTTCGGCCACGACCCCGTGGTGTACTCGCCCTCGTCGTACGACGCCGTCTACGTGATCGTCGACGCCATGAAGCGCGCCAAGTCGGTCAAGCGGGAAGACGTCCTGGCCGCCCTGCCCTCGACCAACTACAACGGCGTCACGGGCAACATCCAGTTCGACGAGCACGGCGACCTGAAGGGCGCGTCGATCTCGCTGTACAAGTACGTCTCGGGCAAGCAAACCCTGCTCGACGTCCTGAAGATGTAAGGCAGCGCATCAATGAGGGGCCGATCCCGGTGATTGGCCCCTCTTGCTTTTGCCGCGTTTTGCGCATTTTCCTCTTACGTTTCAAAACCCCGCCCGAGCCCTTCGGGCGTCGTTTTGTTAGGCCGTTCCACAAGGGGACGGAACAACACACCCAACCCCCTGAATGGAACCAGGCATACCAAAAATATGCCGCCGGAGTCATATGGACATATTCATCCAGCAACTCATCAACGGACTGGTGCTAGGCAGCGTCTACGCCATCATCGCCCTGGGCTACACCATGGTGTATGGCATCCTGGGCATCATCAACTTCGCTCACGGCGACGTGATCATGGTTGGCGCCATGGTCGCCCTGTCGGCCCTGAACGTCCTGCAAAACCACTTCCCCGGCCTGGGCGACATTCCCATGCTGCTGATCGCCCTGGTCATCGCGGCCGTCGTCTGCGCCATCCTGGGCTTCGCCATCGAGCGCGTGGCCTACCGGCCCCTGCGCAACGCGCCGCGCCTGGCGCCGCTGATCACCGCCATCGGCGTGTCGATCCTGCTGGAGACCATCGCCATGGTGATCTGGTCGCCCAACCCCCTGCCCTTCCCGCAACTGCTGCCCACGGATCCGATCGATGTCATCCCGCAGACCGACACCGGTATCGGCGCGGTGATCTCGATGACCGAAATCGTCATCATCGTGGTGGCCTTCCTGGTCATGGCCGGCCTGCTGGTGCTGGTCCACAAGACCCGGCTGGGGCGCGCCATGCGCGCCATCGCCGAGAACCCCAACAACGCCAGCCTGATGGGCGTGAATCCCAACTTCGTGATCTCGGCCACCTTCATGATCGGCTCGGCGCTGGCCGCCCTGGCCGGCCTGATGATGGCCCTGGAATACGGCCACGTGCACTTCTACATGGGCTTCATCCCCGGCATGAAGGCCTTCACGGCGGCGGTGCTCGGCGGCATCGGCAACCTGGGCGGCGCCATGGTGGGCGGCATCGTGCTGGGCCTGATCGAACAGCTCGGCGCCGGCTACGTCGGCGACCTCACCGGCGGCGTGTTCGGCAGCAACTACCAAGACGTCTTCGCGTTCATCGTGCTGATCCTCGTGCTGCTCTTCAGGCCCTCCGGCCTGCTGGGCGAACGTGTGGCCGATCGCGCTTAAGGAGCCCCGCATGAGTTCCAACAAGAAAATCCTGGGCATCGTCTTCGCGGTGCTGGTCCTGCTCGCCCCGCTGCTCATCGGCGCCATGGGCGGCAACTACTGGGTGCGCGTGCTCGACTTCGCCATGCTCTACGTCATGCTGGCCCTGGGCCTGAACGTCGTGGTGGGCTTCGCCGGCCTGCTCGACCTGGGCTACATCGCCTTCTATGCCGTGGGCGCGTACACGGCGGCGCTGCTGTCCTCGCCGCACCTCTCCAACAACTTCGAATGGATCGCCCACCTGGCCCCGCACGGCCTGCACGCGCCCTTCCTGCTCATCGCGGTGATCGGCATGGCGCTGGCGGCCATCTTCGGCATCCTGCTGGGCGCGCCCACGCTGCGCCTGCGCGGCGACTACCTGGCCATCGTGACGCTGGGCTTCGGCGAGATCGTGCGCATCTTCATGAACAACCTGTACAGCCCGGTCAACTTCACCAACGGGCCGCAGGGCATCAACAACGTGTCGGCGGTGCACTTCGGGGGCTTCAGCCTGGCCGAGACCCACTCGCTGCTCGGCATCACCTTCAGCTCGACCCAGTTGTACTACTACCTGTTCCTGATCGGCGCGCTCTTCGTGATGGGCGTGTGCAGCCGCCTGCAGGGCTCGCGCATCGGCCGGGCCTGGGCCGCCATCCGCGAGGACGAACTGGCCGCCAAGGCCATGGGCATCAACACCCGCAACATCAAGCTGCTGGCCTTCGCCATGGGCGCCTCCTTCGGCGGCCTGTCGGGCACCATGTTCGGCGCCTTCCAGGGATTCGTCTCTCCCGAGTCCTTCACTTTCTGGGAATCCATCGTCGTGCTGGCCTGCGTGGTGCTGGGCGGCATGGGCCACATCCCGGGCGTGATCCTGGGCGCCGTGCTGCTGTCGGTCTTCCCCGAAGTGCTGCGCGTCACCGTGGGCCCCATCCAGAACGTCCTCTTCGGCCATGAAATCGTCAGCGCCTCCATCATCCGCCAGGGCGTCTACGGCCTGGCCATGGTGCTCATCATGCTGTACCGCCAAAAGGGCCTGTGGCCCGCGCCCACGCATGAAGACCACGTCGCCAGGCTCGCCAAGAGCGGCAAAGCGACGGCATAAGGCCACAGACTCACAGGTACTCGAAAAACATGAGCCAAGACATCCGACTTTTCGTCAAGGGCGTGAACAAGCGCTTTGGCGGCCTCCAGGCGCTCTCCGACGTGGGTCTGCAGATCCGGTCCGGCGAGATCTACGGCCTCATCGGCCCCAACGGCGCCGGCAAGACGACCTTCTTCAACGTCATCACCGGCCTCTACACGCCCGACTCGGGCGAGTTCGTGCTCGACGGCAAGACCTACACGCCCCAGGCCGTGCACCAGGTCACCCAGGCCGGCATCGCCCGCACCTTCCAGAACATCCGCCTGTTCGGCGGCATGACCGCCCTGGAAAACGTGATGGTGGGCCGCCACGTGCGCACGCGCCAGGGCATCCTGGGCGCGGTCTTCCGCACCCAGGCCGAGCGCCGCGAGGAAAAGGAAATCCGCGCGCGCGCCATGGAGCTGCTCGACTACGTGGGCATCTCGCAATACGCCGACTACACGTCGCGCAATCTTTCCTACGGCCACCAGCGCCGCCTGGAGATCGCCCGCGCCCTGGCCACCGACCCCAAGCTGCTGGCGCTCGACGAGCCGGCCGCCGGCATGAACGCCACCGAGAAGGTGGAGCTCACCACGCTGCTCGACAAGATCCGCCAGGACGGCCGCACCATCCTGCTGATCGAGCACGACGTCAAGCTGGTCATGGGCCTGTGCAATCACATGACCGTGCTGGACTACGGAAAAATCATCGCTGAAGGACTCCCGCAAGACGTGCAGAAGGATCCCAAGGTCATCGAAGCCTATCTGGGCGCGGGAGGTCACTGAACCATGTCCGAAACTCTCCTCAAAATCTCGGGCCTGCAGGTCAGCTACGGCGGCATCCAGGCCGTCAAGGGCGTCGACCTCGAAGTGGGCCTGGGCGAACTGGTGACGCTGATCGGCGCCAACGGCGCCGGCAAGAGCACCACCATGCGCGCCATCACCGGCCTGAAGGCCTATTCGGGCGGCGACATCCAGTACATGGGCCAGTCGATCAAGGGCGTGCCCGCGCACGAACTGCTGGCGCGCGGCCTGGTCATGGTGCCGGAAGGCCGCGGCATCTTCGCCCGCATGACCATCTACGAAAACCTGCTGATGGGCGCCTACAAGCGCAAGGACAAGGCCGGCATCGAGGCCGACATCGAGCGCATGTTCGGCTTCTTCCCGCGCCTGAAGGAGCGCCAGTCCCAGTTGGCCGGCACGCTCTCGGGCGGCGAGCAGCAGATGCTGGCCATGTCGCGCGCCGTGCTCAGCCAGCCCAAGCTGCTGCTGCTCGACGAACCCTCCATGGGCCTGTCGCCCATCATGGTCGACAAGATCTTCGAAGTGGTGCGCGAGATATCCAAGGAAGGCATCACCATCCTGCTGGTCGAGCAGAACGCCCGCCTGGCCCTGCAGGCCGCCAACCGCGGCTACGTGATGGACTCGGGCACCGTCATCATGACGGGCGACGCGCAGGACATGCTGCACGACCCCCGCGTGCGCGCGGCCTATCTGGGCGAGTAGACCGGGCCGCCTATCGCGCCGGCCGCAACGGCCATGGCCAGTCCGGCCGGCACGCAGGGCAATGAGCTAAGCTTGTTGCCCTGTTTTCATTTTCGGCATTCGAGCGGCTCCCATGGCATTGCACACCTGGCTCCTGTACCTGATCGCGGCGACCGGCCTGTCCATCACGCCCGGCCCCAATACCCTGCTGGCGCTCACCCACGGCGCCCTGCACGGACACCGCAAGACGCTGTGCACGATCAGCGGCGGCGCGCTGGGCTTTACGGCGCTGGTCGCGCTGTCCATGCTGGGCATCGGCGCCCTGATCCAGGCCTGGGCGCCGGCGCTCATCCTCCTCAAGTGGGTGGGCGGCGCCTATCTGGTGTGGCTGGGCGTGCATCTGTGGCGCGCGCCCGGCGTGCAAGTGCGGCACGATGCCGCAACCGCCGCCGTGGTGCCGGGTACCCGCCTGTTCCGCCAGGGCTTCCTGTCGGCGGCCTCCAACCCCAAGGCGCTGTTGTTCTACGGCGCCTTCCTGCCGCAGTTCATCGATCCGCAACGCGGCCTGCTGGCGCAATTCGCGATCATGGCGGCCACCTTCGTCATCATCGAATTCCTCTACGAATACCTGCTGGCCCGCCTGGCCTACCGCGTGCAGCCCTGGCTGGCACGCCACGGCCGCCGCTTCAACAAGACCTGCGGCGCGCTCTTCGCCCTGTTCGGCATCGCCATGCCCACCACCTGACGCCCGCCGGGCGAACCGCGGCGGGCAACCGGCATCAGGGCAGCAGGATGCGGACGATCAGCCCGGTGTCGATCTGCATCAGCACGTACTGCCCGTCGATATAGACCCACTGATAGCCCACCATGGGCGGCGGCAGATGGCGGACCTGCCAATCGGGCACGTAATACCGGCGATCCCAGTAGGCGCGCGGCAGGTACTGGCCCTGCGACCAACGGCGGTTGTCATACTGGCGGCGGCGTTCGGCCTCCCAGTCGCGGCGGCGCTGCTCGGTGACCACCCGGTCGCGCTCTCGCTGGCGCGCCTGGTCCATGCGGCGCTGCTGGTCGACCTGGCGACGCTGCTGGTCGACCTGCCTGCGCTGCTGGTCCACCTGCCGGCGCTGCTGATCGGCTTCGCGATGCTGCTGCTCGGCCTGGCGGCGCTGGGGATTGTCCTGGGCATGCGCGGCGGCCAATGGCACCAGCAGCGAGCACAACAGGACGGACAAACGGGTACGGGAAGAAAGGGAGCGCATGGTGACTCCTGAAAAACAGCCTACAGCTGCGTTGCTGTTACAGATAACAGACCAGGGACGCCTTGCAAAGTCTCCCACCGTCCGGTGAATTCCAAATGATTACAAATCTGGAATGCTGCGTTCCTTATATCGCAAAGCAATAACCATTGAAGAACACAATCGTTCTCTAACTGGGGAGGTATCCAGATAATCGCTCGATGGCCCCCGCGGAAAAAGGGCCGCAACCGATAAGAGGAAAATATCATGTCCCAAGCAAGCCTCGAGACCACGCCCGAGTCCGCCCAGCGCACCGGCGGGCTGTTCTCGAACGAAGACTGGTGGTCGATCTGGATAGGCCTGGCCCTGGTCGTCGTGGCCTACGGCCTCTTCGCCTCGGGCGCCAGCATCAAGTGGCTGACCGTGGCCCCGACGCGCTGGGCTTCGCTCGACCAGGCCTGGAGCGACTTCGCCGCGCATGCCGGCAATTATCTGGCGCTCTTCGCGGTGTTCGCCGTGTTGTTCTCTATCGCCATCGTCACGCTCAAGCAGCGCCTGGCGCACTTCCTGCCGTCGTTCCTGATTCTGTTCGTGGTGTCGATCGCGATCTACTACGGCGGCGCCTGGACCAGCTCGGTCAAGTACAACCTCGAGCCGCCGCTGGTGGCGCTGGCGCTGGGCCTGATCATTTCCAACGTGTTTCCGCTGCCGGAATGGTTCCAGGCCGGCTTGCGCGTGGAGTTCTACATCAAGGTGGGCATCATCCTGCTGGGGGCCACCCTGCCCTTCACGCTGCTGGTCTGGGCCGGCCCGGTCGCGTTCGGCCAGGCCACCATCGTGTCGCTGGCCACCTTCTTCACCATTTTCCTGGTCGGCCGCGCCCTGGGACTGGACCGGCGCTTTGCCGCCGTGCTGGGCGTGGGCGGCGCGGTGTGCGGCGTATCGGCCGCCATTGCGGTTTCCGGCGCGGTGCGCGCCAAGCGTGAACAGGCCTCGTCGGCGATCACCCTGGTCGTCCTGTGGGCCATCGTCATGATCTTCGTCCTGCCCTTCGCTTCGCGTTCGCTGGGCCTGTCCACCGGCGTCGCCGGCGCCTGGATAGGGACCTCGGAATTCGCCGATGCCGCCGGCGTGGCCGCGGCCCAGGCCTATGGCGATCTGGCCAAGGGCAATCCCACTCTCATTCCCGGCTCGCCCGACGCCGCCCTGCAGGCCTTTACGCTGATGAAGGTCGTGGGCCGCGACATCTGGATCGGCATCTGGGCCTTCGTGCTCGCCATCGTCGCCACCACGAGCTGGGAGCGCACCGACGGCGTGGCGACCAAGGCCGATGCGCGCGAAATCTGGACGCGCTTTCCCAAGTTCGTCATCGGCTTTGTCATTGCCTCGGCTTTCGTCACCTGGGTCGCCAGCCATTATTCGCTGGCCGACTACCGCAAGATCGTCACCCCGGACCTGATCGCCCCGATCACCACGTTGCGCGTCTGGGCCTTCACCTTGACCTTCCTCTCCATCGGGTTGACGACGCGCGTCGCCACGCTCGCCAAGACCGGCATCAGGCCTTTCCTGGCCATCACCGCCGGCGTGGTCGTCAGCCTGGTCATCGGCTACGTGCTCTCGGTGTACGTGTTCTCGTCGTTCTGGAACGCGCTGGGATAATGATGTCCGAACCTCGTTGCGCCGACTGCCGGCACCGTCAGCCGGACGCCGGCCATGTGGAAAAAGCCGTGCCCGGGCTGACGGCCTTCGGCTCGGGCTACGGCGCCAGCATCGGCGCCAGCCGGCTGTGCCTGCTGCATGATTGCCTGGTGTCGCCGGACGATCGCTGCAATGCCCATGCGCCATGGCCGGCGGACAAGCTCGGGAAGGTGCCGCAGGCAGCCTGAGGGGCAACGCCAGGGCAACCCCCTCGGGTTTGTTGTATAGTTGAGGGCTTGCCGGGGCGCAATGGCAGAGTGGTCATGCAGCGGATTGCAAATCCGTGTACGTCGGTTCGATTCCGGCTTGCGCCTCCAGCGAAATCAAGGGTTTAGCTGCAATAGCCAGGCTCTTTCCCCCGGAACTGCGACAGCACGCTGCGACATCGTGGGATCATCCATGTGTGCTGCAACCCGCCCCCAGGGAACTGATCATGGCTGAAAATCCGTTTGGCGATACTGACGAGCAAAAAGCTGAGCGCCGCTCCTACCTGCTACTGATCGCCGCCTCGAAAGACAATGCGGCGCTTGTCCAGCAATACCACAAGAACATTCAAGCGCACGTCGATGAAAAGGCGTCGCCGCTTTGGGTCGATTCCAAAGGCATAGGCATCCTGATATCGACCCATCTTGTCGCTGCGGAAATCTGGCGTGAGATGTTTCAAACCAAGGACGCTATCAAGGAAGCCGACACCCGGGACATCTTGATCGTTGAAATCGGCCAGGACTGGGCGGCACGTCGTGATGCCAAAACAGAGCATTGGCTGTCTACCCATGTCGGCACCCCACGCCCCGCCGCTCCGCACGAACGGGTTCGACGCCGTTGATGCCCTGCGTCCCAAGCATCCGGCCCGCCGCCTTGGTGGGCGTTTTGTTTTTCCGGCGTTGCCCCAAAGAGCTTCGAAAGCCCCCGCAAATCAGCCAGTCTGAAAATCCCCCGCCTGCGGCGGCGCGATGGGAGTGAACAAGTCACGGTCGGGCTTGATATCCAGGAGCGGCGTTCCATCCAGGCAATCGAGGCCTCTCACTAGCAGCACCGGGCCTTCCCGGGACACCAGCTCGACGATGGACGTGCCGATGGGATTGGGCCGCACGGGGGTGCGCAGCGAGAACGTGCCGCGCGTCGCGCCATCGTTGGCGGGGCTTTGGCGGACGAGATCGCGCCGCGACTCGTGCAGCCAGTAGAGCACCTCCAGCCGTCCGAACAATTCGACGCCGTCAAGCGCGGCCGTCCAGGGCTCATCGACCTCGATGCGGCAGACCGGGCCGTCATGACGGCCCATGCGCGGACACGCCAGCCTGTTTGTCCACGGCGTCCTGATCCTGCCGATGAATTCGAGCCCCGCGTCGTCCGCGGCCGGGGAATCCACAGCGACTTCATTGTGGCGAATCTCGTTCAACCGAACCATGATGTATTCATCCCGCTGGGCGTCATGCATTACGGCCATGATACCGTCACCACCAGCGTCGTCGCCACCGACGCGACGAACACCACCGTGCCCACCAGCTTCTTGCGCTCGAGCTCCGTCCACAGCAGCAGGCCGGTCAGCGACAACAGGATCAGGCAGCCGGCGATGGAGTCCGACAGCAGCACCCACGCCGCGCCGATGCCGTTGGCCCGATGCAAGTTCTCGATGACGCCCAACCAGCCGGGTATGCTGCGGCGGGCCGAGACCAGGCGGGCATCGGGCCAGTATTCGGCCTGGATGATTTCCCGGGTCGTGCGAAACAGCAGTTGCCAGCGTTCGGGCTGCTGCACGGTGCGATCGCCCCAGGTCACGGACTGGCTGGGCGTGCGTATGACACGCTCGAAGGGTTTGGGCAGGCCCAGCTCCTGCTGCAGCCAGGTCGACACGCCTGCGGGCGTCTGGGGCACCGAGGCCGGCACCTGCACGCGCACATTGACGACGACGGGTGGCGGCGTATCGATCTTCAGCACCGAACGGTGATTCTGGAGAATGCCGCTTGCGCCGAACATCAGGCC
>DASWPO010000095.1:0-12202 GCA_036404015.1 Bordetella sp.
CCACCCCATCATCATGGGCCGCAAGACCTGGGAATCGCTGGGCCGGCCGCTGCCGGGCCGCACCAATATCGTGGTCACGCGCCAGCCCGGCTACGCGGCCGAAGGCGCCGTGGTGACAAGCTCGCTGCAGGCAGCGCTGGACGCCTGCCTGGACGAGAAAGCCCCCTACGTGATCGGCGGCGCGCAAATCTACGCCCAGGCCCTGCCCCTGGCCGATCGCGTCGTGGCCACCGAAGTGCACACCGAAGCAGTCGGCGATGCGTGGTTTCCCACGCTGCCGCCCGCCCAATGGCGGGAAACCGACCGGCAGCCGCAAGCCGAGGAAAACGGCCTGCAATACGACTTCGTGACCTACGAACGCATCCTGCCCGCCTGAGACGCCTTGAGCCGAGGACCCCGGAGCAATCCGAAGCACAGCCCCTTTTCAGGGGCGAGCATCGGAATTGCGCAGGGCAGCCTCGGCGCCTCAAGAACTCAAAAAATCAGTACCCAGTAGCAATAACGCTCACGGAATCCCAGGCACCATCCGCCCCACCTGCCCCACATCCCGCTCGCGCCCATTGAGCGACAGCTTGCCGTTGGCATACTGCAGTTCGCTCACCAGGTTGTCGCCATCATTGCGCACCAGCCCCAGCATCTGCCCCACGCCGGACAAGCCGGCCAACTGGCGCGCCGCCTGGTGGTCGGCGTCCTGCGGGCTCATGCCCTGCATCGCGGCCAGATAGCGGGAACCCAGCTCGCCCAGCATGGGCTTGGACAGCACCACCCTGGCCGACACCGACTGGATAACCGGCTTGGCCGCATCGCCCTGCGCCCCAGGCGGAGGGACCTGGCCCGTCACCGTCACCACGGCCCGGCCCTCGCCCTTGTCGTTCTTCCAGACCAGCGGATCGATGACCAGCGATTGCATATCCGTCTTGATCGAGAGCTGGCCATTGCCCAGGTCGGCGCCTTCCAGCGTCAGCGAAGGAAACACCATCGTGCTCTGCAGGCCCTGCGTCGAACGGGTATAGCTGCTCTGCACCTGCATGCCGCCGAACGCGGCCTTATGCCCCTGGAACACGAAATCGAAGGGCGCGACGCCGCCCGTGCCATGGGTGTCGCCGCCGTACGAGAACGCGGTGTCGCTCCACAGCGGCGTCTTGCCATGCGTGGCCTCGAAAACGTCCTTCAGCCCATCCGTCTGCACCACCTCGCCATGCACCCAGGCCAGCTGCGGCATCAGGCTGCCATGCGCCAGCGCCTGCAGGGGCAAGGGGCCGTGGTAGGCCACCGCGTCGAACTGCAGCACGCCGGCGGGCACGGCCGGCTGGTCGGGCGTCCTGCCCTTGCCCACCATGGTCAGCCCGTAGCGCGCATGCGAAGAGAAAAAGCCGCGCTCGAAGCTGATCTGCTCGAACTTCAACCCATAGTCGGGCAAAGACTGGGCCAGCCGCTGGTTCAGTTCGTCCAGCCGCGCCGGCGCCTCGGCCTCGAGGCGTTTGCCGGTATACCAGGTGGCGCCCAGCCAGGCTGCGACCAGCACCACGACCACGCCGCCGACAACTGCGGATTTTTTCATTGCGACGGATTCCCTTACTTGGCCACCGGCATGGTGAACTCCGCCCCCTTGCCGATGCTGTCTGGCCAGCGCTGCATGATGCTCTTGTAGCGCGTGTAGAAACGCACGCCCTCTTCGCCGTAGGCGTGGTGGTCGCCGAACAGCGAGCGCTTCCAGCCGCCGAAGGAATGCCAGGCCATGGGCACCGGGATGGGCACGTTGATGCCCACCATGCCCACCTTGATCTGGCGCGAGAAGGCCCGCGCAATGCCGCCGTCGGAAGTAAAGCACGACACGCCGTTGCCGAACTCGTGGGCGTTGATCAGCTCCACCGCGCTGGCGAAGTCGGGCACGCGCACCACGCACAGCACCGGGCCGAAAATCTCTTCGCGGTAGATGTTCATATTGGGCTGCACATGGTCGAACAGCGTGCCGCCCAGGAAGAAGCCGTTCTCGTGGCCCGGCACCGTCAGGCCGCGGCCGTCGACCAGCATCTTGGCGCCCACGGCCACGCCGTCCTCGATATAGCCCATGACCTTGGCGCGATGCTGCGCCGTCACCAGCGGACCCATCTCGGCGTCGGGCTCCATGCCGTTCTTGACCACCAGCGACTTCACGCGCGGCACCAGGCGTTCGACCACCTTGTCGGCCACGTCGCCCACCGCCACGGCCACCGAGATCGCCATGCAGCGCTCGCCGGCCGAACCATAGGCCGCGCCCATCAGCGCATCGGTCACCTGGTCGAGGTTGGCGTCGGGCATGACCACCAGGTGGTTCTTGGCGCCGCCCAGGGCCTGCACCCGCTTGCCGCGCTTCGTGCCCTCGGCGTAGATGTATTCGGCGATCGGCGTCGAGCCCACGAAGGACAGGGCCTCGACCTTGGGATGGGCGATCAGCGCGTCCACCGCGGCCTTGTCGCCGTGCACCACATTGAACACGCCGTCGGGCAGGCCGGCTTCCTTCAGCAGCTCGGCCAGGCGGATGGCGCACGAGGGATCGCGCTCGGAAGGCTTGAGCACAAAGGTGTTGCCGCAGGCCAGCGCCACCGGGAACATCCAGCACGGCACCATCATCGGGAAGTTGAAGGGCGTGACGCCCGCCACCACGCCCAGCGACTGGCGCATGCTCCAGTTGTCGATGCCGCCGCCGATCTGGTCGGTGTACTGGCCCTTGAGCAGGTGCGGGATGCCGCAGGCGAACTCCACCACTTCCAGGCCGCGCGTGACTTCGCCCAGCGCGTCGGAGAACACCTTGCCATGCTCGCGCGTGATGATCTCGGCCAGTTCGTTCTGGTGCTTGTCGATCAGCGCCTTGAAATTGAACAGGATGCGCGCGCGCTTGAGCGGCGGCGTTTCCGACCAGGCGGGAAAGGCCGCCTGCGCAGCCGCCACCGCAGCGTCGACTTCGGAGGCGTCAGCCAGCGGCACGGCGCGCGTGATCTCCCCCGTCGACGGGTCGAACCCGTCGCTGTAGCGGCCGCTGCGGCCTTCGACCGCCATACCGTTGATGTAATGAGTGAGCTGTCTCATGATGTTTTTCTCGTCATGGAAAATGAATGCGGTAACGGGGAGCATAACGCGTAATCCTCCACGCGCCATGCTCCCCGTCGTCTATTAATGACAGGGCGCCGTCCGGCTCAATCCACCGTGGCCAGCACCTTGCCGATGCGTCCGAACAGATCGGCGATCTGCGCCTCGGAGATGATGAGCGGCGGCGACACCGCCAGGATCTCGCCGGTGTAGCGCACCATCAGGTCCTCTTCGGCGAAGCACTTCTGGAACACTTCGGCGGCGCGCGCGCCCACCGCGCCGTCGCGCGACTTGAGCTCGATGCCGGCCACCAGGCCCAGGTTGCGCACGTCCACCACATGCCTGGCGCCCTTGAGGCCGTGCACGGCGGCCTCGAAAGTGGGGGCCAGTTCGGCGGCGCGCTTGAACAGGCCTTCGCGACGATAGAGGTCCAGCGTGGCGACCACGGCCGCCATGGCCAGCGGATGGCCCGAATAGGTATAGCCGTGGAACAGTTCGATGCCGCTGGCCGTGGCATTGACGATGGCATCGTGCACGTCGCGGCGCACCGCCACCGCGCCGCAGGGCACGGCGGCGTTGCTGATGCCCTTGGCCATGGTGAGCAGGTCGGGCGTGACGCCGAAGCGTTCGGCGGCCGTGGCCGCGCCCAGGCGCCCGAAACCCGTGATCACTTCATCGAAAATCAGCAGGATGCCGTGCTTGGACGTGATCTCGCGCAGGCGCTCCAGATAGCCCTTGGGCGGAATCAGCACGCCGGTCGAACCCGCCATGGGCTCGACGATCACGGCGGCGATGGTCGAGGCGTCGTGCAGCGCGATCACGCGCTCCAGGTCGTCGGCCAGCTCCGCGCCCCAGGCCGGCTGGCCCTTGGAGAACGCATTCTTTTCCAGGTTGTGGGTATGGACGATGTGGTCCACGCCGGGCAGCAGCGAGTTGGCGTAGGCCTTGCGGTTGGGGGAGATGCCGCCCACCGAGATGCCGCCGAAACCCACGCCGTGGTAGCCGCGCTCGCGGCCGATCAGGCGCGTGCGATGCCCTTCGCCGCGGGCGCGATGGTAGGCCAGCGCGATCTTCAGCGCGGTGTCGATCGCCTCCGAACCCGAGTTGGTGAAGAAGATGCGGTCCAGGCCCTTGGGCATGATCCCGGCCACGGCCGTCGCCGCTTCGAAGGCGATGGGATGGCCCATCTGGAAGCCCGGCGCGTAGTCCATTTCAGCCGCCTGCTTGGCGATGGCCTGCACGATCTCCGTGCGGCAGTGGCCGGCGTTCACGCACCACAGGCCCGCCGTGCCGTCCAGGATCTGGCGGCCGTCGGTCGAGGTGTAGTACATGCCGGAGGCGCCGGCCAGCATGCGCGGCTGCGCCTTGAACTGCTTGTTGGCAGTGAAAGGCATCCACAAGTGGGAGAGATCGGGCAGGTCGGCCATGGCGGGCTCCAGAAGCAAAGGAAAGGGCAGGCGCGAGCGGCTTGCCCAAGGAAAGGGGATGCATGAATTCTGATCCCGGCCGGAGAGCCTGAACATATACAATCCGAACAAATGACACTAACTGTATTGGCAATACAATACTTACCGTACAGATACATGCCTGCTGCGTCCTGGCATCGAGCCCCATGATCGACTTCCAGCCCGACCGATCCCGAAACGGGGCCAATACACTTGTCGACCAGATTGTCGATGCCTATGCCCGCGCCATCGCCGGGCAGGCGCTGCGCCCCGGCATGTCCGTCCCCTCGGTGCGGGCCTTCGCCCGCGAGCACGGCATCAGCGCCTTTACCGTGGCCGGCGCCTATGCGCGGCTGGCGGCGCAAGGATGGCTGGCGGCGCGGCCCGGGTCGGGATACCGGGTCGCGGCGGGCGGGACAAGCGCGGCTTCCCGCTCCGCCGCGCCCGCCGCCGCCTGGCAACCGCCCAGGCTCGGCGCGGGCTGGCTGCTGTCGGACATCTACGCCGACCACTCCATCCCCATCAAGGCCGGCTGCGGCTGGCTGCCCGGCGAATGGCTCAACGAGGAAGGCCTGCACCAGGCCCTGCGCCACATGGGCCGCGTGCCGGCGCTGCGCATCTCGGGCTACGGGCACCCCTACGGCCACGCGCCCTTGCGCGAGACCATCGCCGCCGGCCTGGCGGCCCACGGCCTGCAGGCCGCCGCCGACCAGGTCGTGCTGACCCAGGGCGTCACGCACGGGCTGGACCTCGTCATCCGCACCTTGCTGCGGCCCGGCGACACGGTGCTGGTCGAACAGCCCTGCTACGCCAACCTGCTGCCCCTGCTGCGCCTGGCCGGCCTGCGCGTGCTGGCGGTATCGCGCGACGCGCAAGGGCTGGACTGCGATGCGCTGGATCGCCTTGCCCGCGAACACGCGCCGCGCGCGGTCTTCGTCAACACCGTGCTGCAAAACCCCAGCGGTACGACCTTGGGCATGGCCAATGCCTTCCGCCTGCTGCAGCTCGCGCAGCAGCACGAAATGTGGGTGGTGGAAGACGACATTTCGCGCGAGCTGCTGCCAGGCGTCGCGCCGCTCCTGGCTGCGCTCGACGGCCTGCAGCGCGTGGTCTACCTGGGCGGCTATTCCAAGGTCATCAGCCCGTCGGTGCGCGTGGGCTACATCGTGGCGCACCGCGACCTGATGCGCGACATCGCGCGCACCAAGATGGCGGTGGGACTGACCTCGCCGGAGATCATGGAGCGGGTGGTGCACCAGATCATCCGCGAAGGCCGGTATCGCGGGCACATCCTGCGCACGCGGGAAAGGCTGGCGCAGGCGCACGCCGAGGTCGAGGCGCGGATGGATGAGTCGGGGCTGGAGATTGCGGCGCGGCCGCAGGCGGGGTTGTTTTTATGGGCCAAGCCAAGCGGCATGCAAGGTGCCAATGCTCTGGCGCAGCGGGCGCTGGAAGACGGGATCTGGCTGGCGCCGGGATCCTATTTCGACGTGGGCGAAGCGGACGTGCCCTGGGTGCGGTTCAACGTGGCGTATTCGACGGGGGCTGAACTATGGAAGTTTCTTGCCCATCCCGATCGCCCAAGCACACCCGGTTGACCATGCCTGGGTAATATGCCGGCAATACCGGCGCTCGTACACTGCCCTGCATAAGACAGACCTATTCCGGACACTCACATGGCGCCACGACGTTTTATCCAAGCCTCGGCTTTCCTCGCCATCGCCGTCGCCCTGCTCTACGGTTGCCAGGCCCGCGTCCACAACCCCGACGTGCTGTGGCAGATCGTCAGCCAGTCGTGCGTGCCGTCGGCCGAGGCCGGCAAGGGGCCGGGCAAGTGCGCCAAGGTCAGCCCGGACGGCTACGCCATCCTCAAGGACATCAATGGCAAGGGGCAGCATCTGCTGATACCAACCACGCGCGTGACAGGCGTCGAAGACCCGTTATTGCTGCGGTCCGGTTCGCCCGACTACTTCCGCTATGCCTGGGAAGACCGGGACTTCGTCAGCAAGGCCCTGGGCGCGCGAGTGCCGGACGAACTGATGAGCCTGGCGCTGAACTCGGCCGACGGGCGCACGCAGAATCAATTCCACATCCATGTCGACTGCCTGTCGCAAGACATGCGCAATGCCTTGTCGGCGTATGACGGCGCAACAACCGGCGCGTGGCTCAATACGACGTTCAACGGCCACCCCTATCGGCTCGAGCGCGTCGCTGCCGCGACGGCTGCCGGCGTGGATCCGTTCGGCCTGGTGCTCAGGCAGGCCGCCGCCGCGCAACAAGCCATGCGCGGCCACACCATCTTCATGGCAAGCGCGCCAGGCGGGTTCTTCGTGGTGGATGGGTACTACCAGCCCTACGGCCCGGACGCCAATCCGGGATCGTCGGAAGAGCTGCAGGACCATAGCTGCAAGGACGTGCGGAAATAGGGCTACCGCCCCCGCCAGTCGTCGATCAGCCGCCGGTCTTTCTTGGTGGGCCGGCCTTCGCGGATTTCCTGGGCCGGTTCCGGCGCCAGCCTGCGCAGCGCGGCGGCGCGCTCGCGCGCCTTGATGCTCTCCGGCGTTTCTTCGTACAGCGCTCGCGCCACCGGCGCCGGCCCGCGCATGCCGCTCACGCCGCGCACTTCCACATGGAACACCAGGTCTTCCTTGCGGATGCTGACGAGGTCGCCCGGCCCCACCTCGCGCGAGGGCTTGCCGACCACGCCGTTCACATGCACCCGGCCCTTGCCGATTTCGTCCACGGCGATGCTGCGCGTCTTGTAGAAGCGCGCGGCCCACAGCCATTTGTCGAGGCGGATCTTTTCCATTGCGTTCCATATTTGATGTGGCGCATCGACGATAACCCAACCTAGGTAAAACCCGAGCCCGGCCATTTTGCAATTGCCTTTCGCCATGGCGGCTCTTACCATTCGGATGTGCATACGTAGTCACATCGAGACCGCAGCAAGGAAACACGAACACCATGGCAAAGATTCTGCCCGTCGCAAGGACGCTGGCGCCGGAAGGCATCTCCCAGGAAGAATGGGAAATCCGCTGCGACATGGCGGCGATGTTCCGCGCCATGGCGCGCCTGGGCATGAACGAGCAGATCGCCAACCACTGCAGCATGATGCTGCCGGGCAGCGACAACCTGTTTCTCATCAACCCGCGCGGCTACCACTACAGCGAACTGACGGCCGGCCTGCTCATCGTCTGCGACCTCGACGGCAATGTCGTGCGCGGCGAGGGCGAGCTGCGCAAGGTGGCCTTCCACATCCATGCCCGGCTGCACATCAGGCATCCCCAGGCCCGCTGCATCCTGCACGTGCACCCGCAATACCTCACCGCCCTGTCGATGCTGGAAAAAGGCCGCATGGAGCTGGTGCACCAGAACAGCGCCGCGCTCTACGACCGCGTGGCCTACGACGAAGTGCACAACGGCGTGGTGCTATGGGACGAAGAAGGCGACCGCATCGCCGACGTGCTGGGCGAAAGGACCATCCTTGTCATGAAGAACCACGGCGTCACGGTCGTGGGCCCCTCGGTGGCCGAGGCCTTCGACGAGCTCTACATCGCCGAACGCACCTGCATGTATCAGATGACGGCGCAGAACACCGGCCTGGCGATGCAGACCATCGCCGACGACCTGCGCGACCGCTACAACGGCCCCTGGGGCGAGCGCTTCGACGCCCGCCTGCACCTCGATGCATGGCGCCGCATCTTCAACCGGGAAGAACCGGAATACGCCGCCTGAAGCGGCGACCGACAGACGAACCAAGGGGTTTGAAAACATGCAGATGAAGCGAATTTTCCTTTCGGCCAGCCTGGCGGCGGCGGTCTGCGCCACCGCCTTCGGCCCGGCGACGGCATGGGCCCAGAAACGCGGCGGCGACGTGGTCGTGGCGCAGCAGGCCCAGCCGCCCAGCCTGGACGCCCAGATCACCTTCGCCCAGGCCTCGCGCAACATCACCCTGCACATCTACGAAGCCCTGTTCGCCCGCAACGACAAGGGCGAGACCATCCCCGACCTGGCCGAGAGCTATGCCACCGCGCCGGACGGCCTGTCGTATGAAATCAAGCTGCGCCACGGCGTCAAGTTCCACAACCTGAAGGAAATGACCGCCACCGACGTCAAGGCCTCGCTCGAACGCTATGCCAAGTACGGCGCCAGCGCCCAGAACATGGCCCTGGTCGACCACATCGACATCGTCGACCCCTACACTCTCAAGATCGCCATGAAGTCCCCCTTCCAGGGCTTCATCGAGTTCCTGGGCTCGCCGCGCGCGCCGGTCGCCATCTACCCGGCCGAAGAGGCCGCCAAGGGCCCGAACCAGATCGACATCATCGGCACCGGCCCCTACCAGCTGGTCGAGTACAAGCCCGACAGCTACGTCAAGCTCAAGCGCTTCGAAGCCTATTCGGCCAATATGAACTACCCCGGCCGCGACGGCCTGGGCGGGCGCAAGACCGCCTATCTCGACACCGTCACCTTCCGCTTCATGCCGGAAGCCGGCGCGCGCGAATCCGCGCTGCAGACCGGCGAAGTGCAGGTGCTGGAAGCCATCTCGGCGACGGCCGCCAAGCGCCTGAAGAACGACCCCAACATCAAGACCTACGAAATGATGCCCTGGGCGTTCCAGACCATCTTCCTGAACGCCGGCGCGCCGCCCACCGACAACCTCAAGGTGCGCCAGGCCATCCAGGCCGCGCTCGACGACGAGGAGATCATGGCCATCTCCACCGACGGCCTGTATCGCATGACGCACGGCTGGCAGCATCCGGGCACGCCCTATTACGCGGGCGACGTCGGCAAGAACCTGTACAACCAGCACAACCTCGACCGCGCCAGGCAGCTGCTGAAAGAAGCCGGCTACAAGGGCGAGGAGCTGACCTTCATCGCCGACAACGGTTTCAAGAACCACAACGACACCGCCGTCATCGCCACGCAGCAGCTGCAGGCCATCGGCATGAACGTCAAGCTGAAGATCGCCGACTGGCCCACCACCCTGGCCGCGCGCGAGAAACCCACCGGCTGGAACCTCTTCCCCATCATGGTGGGCATCGAGCCGTATGAAGGCCCCAACGGCGTGGCGGTGTTCTTCACCGGCGACAAGAACTGGCAGAACCACAAGGACGCCGGCATGGAAGCGGCCATGCTCAAGCTGCAGACCGCGCCGGCCCTGAGCGACCGCCAGGCCGCCTTCGCGACGATCCAGCAAATCATCTACGATCAGGTCTACGCCATCAAGGTGGGCGACATCGGCGTGCTCGAGGCCGCCCGCGCCAACCTGAAGAACTTCGTGCCGCATCGCATCCCGCGCATGTGGGACGTCTGGTACGAATAAGCCAGGATAGAGACGGCTGGATTTCCGCATGCTCAGGTATTTGATCGGCCGCCTGCTCGGGGCCGTCCCGGTTCTTTTGCTGGTGTCGCTGCTGACGCTCAGCCTGCTCTGGCTGGTACCGGGCGACGCGGCGGCGGAACTGGCCGGCCCGGGCGCCTCCACCGAGGAATTGCAGCGGCTGCGCACCGAACTCGGCCTGGACAAGCCGGTCTACATCCAGGCCGCGCGCTGGTACGGCAACGTGCTGCATGGCGACCTGGGCCGCTCGCTGCTGCTCAACCGCGGCGTCACCGAAGCCATCCTCGAACGCCTGCCCGTCACGGGTTCGCTGACCCTGCTGGCGCTGTTCATGACGGTCGCCATCGGCATGGCCAGCGGCGTGCTGGCGGCCGTGCGGCGCAACACCTGGGTGGACCAGCTATCGATGTCGCTGGCCCTGCTCGGCCTGTCGCTGCCGGACTTCTGGCTGGGCCTGGTGGGCATCTACCTGTTTTCCGTCACGCTGGGCTGGTTCCCGACGGGCGGCTACGTGCCGTTCTCGGACAGCCCCATCGGCTGGCTGCACAGCCTGTTCCTGCCCGCCGCGGCGCTGGCCGCCACGCAGCTCGGCCTGCTGGCGCGCATGACGCGCTCCAGCATGCTCGAAGTGCTGGCCCAGGACTACATCCGCACGGCGAAGTCCAAGGGCCTGCCGCCCAGGCTGGTGGTGGGCAAGCACGCCCTGGCCAATATCGCGATTCCCACGCTGACCGTGATCGGCGTCAATGCCGGCATCCTGATCGGCGGCGCGGTCATCGTCGAATCGGTCTTCTCCATCCCCGGGGTGGGCCGCCTGGTCATCGGCGCCATCCAGCGGCGCGACCTGCCCGTCATCCAGGGCGGCCTGCTGCTCCTGGCCTGCGTGATGGTGCTGATCAACCTGCTGGTCGACATTCTGTACGCCGTATTCGATCCCAGGGTGCGCCATGGCCGGTAATGTCCTTGCCTCCGACGGCCGCGCCGGTGGCTGGCCCCTGGCGGCCCGGCTGTCGCGGCACCGCCTCTTCATGACGGGCCTGTGCCTGCTGCTGGCCATCGTCCTGCTGTCCTTGCTGGCCGGCTGGCTGGCGCCCTACTCGCCGGTCGCCAACGACTACCGCTACCGCCTCGGCGCGCCGAACGCCGCGCACTGGATGGGCACCGACAGCTTCGGCCGCGACGTCTTCAGCCGCATGCTCTACGGCAGCCGGGTGTCGCTGCGCATCGGCCTGTTCGTCATGCTGTGCACCGGCATCATCGGCACGGCCATCGGCCTGTGCGCCGGCTATTTCCGCCGCCTGGAAGGCCCCATCATGCGCGTGATGGACGCGCTCATGGCCTTCCCGGGCATCCTGCTGGCCATCGCGCTGGCCTCCGTGCTCGGGCCGTCCGAAGCGAATGTGGTGCTGGCCCTGACGGTCACCTACACGCCGCGCACCGCGCGGATCATGCGGGCCGCCGCCCTGGTCCTCAGCGAGATGGAATACGTGCAGGCGGCCAAGGCCGCCGGCGCCGGGCACCTGCGCATCCTGGTCAGGCACATCGCCGCCAACAGCATGGCGCCGCTGATCGTGCAGATGACCTTCATCTTCGCCATCTCGATCCTGGCCGAGGCGGTGCTGAGCTTCATCGGCGTCGGCCCCCCGCCGCCCAGCCCCACCTGGGGCAACATCATCGCGGACGGCCGCGATTTCATCCCCGACGCGCCCTGGGTCTGCCTGTTTCCCGGCCTGGCCGTGGCCATGGCGGTGCTGGGCCTGAACCTGATCGGCGACGGGCTGCGCGACGTGCTCGACCCGCGCCTGCGGACCGACCTGCGATGAACGGCGTATCGCCCCCGAACCACGCCGCGCCCCTGCTCGACGTGCAGAACCTCAGCACCGTCGTGCAGGCCGGCGGCCGGCGCCTCACGGTGCTCGACGACATCAGCTTCGACATCCGTCCGGGCGAAGCCCTGGCCCTGGTCGGCGAGTCCGGCTCGGGCAAGAGCATGGCCGCGCTGTCCATCATGCGGCTGCTCGCAGCACCCGCCCGCGTGGCGTCCGGCCGCGCCCTGTTCAAGGGCGCCGACCTGTTCTCGCTCAGCGAGTCGCAGATGCGCGGCATCCGCGGCGCGTCGATCTCGATGATCTTCCAGGAGCCCATGAGCTCGCTGAACCCGGTCTTCACCGTGGGCGACCAGATCGGCGAGGTGCTGCGCTACCACAAGGGCATCAACCGCCGCGCGGCGCGCCGCCAGGCCATCGGCTTGCTGGACCTGGTGGGCATCCCCGCCGCGGCCCAGCGGGTCGACAACTATCCGCACCAGATGTCGGGCGGCATGCGCCAGCGCGTGATGATCGCC
>DASWPO010000096.1:0-4733 GCA_036404015.1 Bordetella sp.
AGGTGCCGGACGAAGCCGACGGTGTCGGTCAGCGTGTACGGCCGGCCGCCGGGGGTCTTGGCCTTGCGCACCGACGGGTCCAGGGTGGCGAACAGCGCGTCCTCCACCAGGACGCCGGCCCCGGTCAGGGCGTTGAGCAGGCTGGACTTGCCCACATTGGGCTGGCCGGCCAGCACCACGTGCAGGCCTTCGCGCAGGATGACGCCCTGTTTGGCCTGCCTGATGAGCGCGTCGAGATCCTCCGCCAGGGCCTCGAGCGCGGGGCGCGCCTGGTACTTCTCGAGGAAGTCGATTTCTTCTTCGGGAAAATCGAGCGTGGCCTCGACCAGCATGCGCAGGTGCACGATGCGGTCGGCCAGCGCGTTGACCAGGATGGAGAACTCGCCGGACAGCGAGGCCATGGCGCCGCGCGCGGCGGCTTCCGAGGAAGCATCGATGAGGTCGGCCACGGCCTCGGCCTGGGCCAGGTCCATGCGCTCGTTCAAGAATGCGCGGCGCGTGAATTCGCCGGGTTCGGCCAGGCGCAGGCCGTCCTCGCGGCCGGCCTCCACACAGCGCGCCAGGAGGCGCCGCAGCACGGCCGGGCCGCCGTGGCCCTGCAGCTCGAGCACGTCCTCGCCGGTATAGGAATGCGGCGCCGGGAAGTACAGCGCGATGCCCTGGTCCAGCACCTCGCCGTCGGCGGCGGTAAACGGCAGGTAATGGGCATGCCGCGGGGCGAGCGCGCGGCCGAAGAGGCGCATGACCAGCGGGGCGAGCCCGGCGCCCGAGACGCGCACCACGCCTATGCCTCCACGGCCCGGGGCGGTGGCGATGGCGGCGATGGGAATGGATGCGGTCATGGCGGGCGGATGGCAGACGGATGGAAAGAATATAACGTGCCCGGCTCCGGGATTGCCCTCGGCGGACAGGTCCCGGTCGGTTGCCCATCCGGGAGCATGGCTATGATGTGAAGAGAATCCATCCGCCCGACAGGAACCGCCATGAAGACCCTAGACGAAATCGAACGCGCCCACGGCGAGCTCACCGCCATCCGCCGCGACATCCATGCCCATCCCGAACTGGCCTTCGAGGAAACGCGCACGTCGAACCTGGTGGCGCAGCGCTTGCGGGAATGGGGCATCGAGGTGCATACCGGCCTGGGCAAGACCGGCGTGGTGGGCGTGCTGCGCGGCGCCGGGTCGTCGAAAAAGACCCTGGGCCTGCGCGCCGACATGGACGCCCTGCCCATGCCCGAGCTCAACCGTTTTGCGCATGCATCGACGTTCAGCGGCCGCATGCATGGCTGCGGGCATGACGGCCACACCACCATGCTGCTGGGGGCGGCGCAGTACCTGGCCAGGCATCGCGAGCTGTTCGACGGCACGGTGAACTTCATCTTCCAGCCCGCCGAAGAAGGCGGCAATGCCGGCGCACGGGCCATGATCGAAGATGGCCTGTTCGAGAAATTCCCTTGCGATGCCATTTTCGGCATCCACAACATGCCGGGCTTGCCGACCAACAAGTTCTGTTTTCGCGAGGGGCCTTTCATGGCGTCCAGCAATCGTTGGGACATCGTCATCCGCGGCGTGGGCGGGCATGCCGCCATGCCGAACCGCGGCGTCGATCCCATCGTGATCTCGGCCGAGGTGGTGCAGGCCTTGCAGACGATCATTTCGCGGCGCCGCGATCCGCTCGATCCGGCGGTGCTGTCGGTCACGCAGATCCACGCGGGCGATGCCTACAACGTCATTCCCAACGAAGTCGTGCTGCGCGGCACGGTGCGGACCTTCACGACCGAAACGCTGGACCAGATCGAATCGGACATGCGCCGCATCGTGACCACGCTGCCCGAGGTCTATGGCGGGTCGGGCGAACTGCAGTTCGTGCGCGCTTATCCGCCCGTGGTCAACCACGCCAAGGAAACCGCCTTCGCCATCCAGGTGGCGCGCGATGCCTTCGGCGCCGGGCAGGTCGAAGAGAACTCGGCCCAATTGATGGGCGCCGAAGATTTCTCCTTCTACCTGCAGAAGGTGCCGGGCGCGTATCTGTTCCTGGGCAATGGCGAAGGCGGCCACCGCGAGGCGGGCTATCACGGCATGGGCCCCTGCCAGCTGCACAATTCCAACTACGACTTCAACGATGCCTTGCTGCCGGTGGGCGCGACGTATTGGGTGAAGCTGGTCGAATCCTTCTTGCGGAAATAAGCATATGCCGCAACGCGGGGGTTGCGGCGCCATATCACTAAAAACTCTGATCTAAGGCGGATTTATTCGTTTGAGTAGGCTGCATGCCTGCGCATAATCGAACGCTCCCAGTCGGCGCCTTATGCCGGCTATGCATAAAGCCCGGGCCGAACCGGGCCTTGTCTGGAGCAATACCATGTCCGTATCCGCCGTCCTCGACCGCCCCGCCGCGTCGGGTGCCGACCAGAGTTTCGAAGTCCGTCCGTTTGCCGGCGGCACCGGCGCCGAGATCGTGGGCCTGGACCTGAACCGCGGCCTCACCGGCGCGGACTTCGCGCGCATCCATCGCGCCCACCTGGACCACCACGTGGTGGTCTTCCGCGACCAGCGCATCACGCCGCAGCAGCAGATAGACTTCAGCCGCCGCTTCGGCAAGCTGATGATCCACGTGCTGCACCAGTTCCACCTGGCGGGCCATCCCGAAATCCTGATCATCTCCAACATCGTCGAGAACGGCCAGGCCGTGGGCCTGGGCGATGCCGGCAAGGAATGGCATTCCGACATCTCGTACAAGCCGCTGCCCAGCCTGGGTTCGCTGCTGCACGCGCAGGAACTGCCCGCCGAGGGCGGCGACACCTTGTTCGCCAATATGCACCTGGCCTACGACACGCTGCCCGCGCATCTGCAGCGCGCCGTGGAAGGCCGCCAGGCCGTGCACTCCTACCTGGCCCGCTACACGCGCCTGCAGTCGCAGGACGGCTGGCGCCCCGCGCTCTCGGCCGAGCAGATCGCGCAGGTGCAGGAAGTGGAGCACCCGGTGGTGCGCACGCACCCCGAAACGGGCCGCAAGGCGCTGTTCGTCAGCGAAGGCTTCACCACGCATATCGCGGGCCTGCCCGAAGACGAGAGCCGCCAGGTGCTCGGCGAGATCTTCGCGCACAGCGTCAAGCCGGAATTCGTCTATCGCCACCGGTGGCAGCCGCACGACCTGCTGTTCTGGGACAACCGCTCGCTCATCCACCTGGCCGGCGGCACGCCGGACCACCTGCGCCGCAAGCTCTACCGCACCACCATCGAGGGCGACGCGCCGTTCTGAGCCGCGCGTCCGGCTTTTGTTCCGAACTTATAGGTTGTCCATGCAAACCGCCACTTTCCGCGAGCGCCTGAACGAATACGCGACGGCCGCCCTGCTTGCCGTCTTCATCGCCGTCGTCGCGCTGGCCGCCCCCACGCCGGCCCGGGCGGAGGGCCGCATCCGCATCGCCGAGCAGTACGGCATTGTCTACCTGCTGCTGAACGTGGCGCGCGACCAGCAGCTGATCGAAAAGCAGGGCAAGGCGGCCGGGCTGGACATCCAGGTCGAGTGGACGCAGCTGTCGGGCGGGTCGGCCATCAATGACGCCGTGCTGTCCGGCGCGGTGGATATCGGCGGCGCGGGCGTGGGACCCTTGCTGACGCTCTGGGACAAGAGCTACGGCCGGCAGAACGTGCGCGGCGTGGCGTCCCTGGGCAACCTTCCCTATTACCTGGTCAGCAACAATCCCAAGGTGAAGACCATCGCGGACTTCACCGACCAGGATCGCATCGCCCTGCCGGCCGTCAGCGTGTCGGTGCAGTCGCGCGTGCTGCAGATGGCGGCGGCCAAGCTGTGGGGCCCCAAGCAGTTCGACAAGCTCGACCCGATCACCGTCGCCCTGCCGCACCCGGACGCGGCGGCGGCCATCATCTCGGGCGGCACGGAAATCACCGGACATTTCGGCAATCCGCCCTTCCAGGAACAGGAGCTGGCGGGCAATCCCAATGCGCACATCGTGTTGAATTCCTACGACGTGCTGGGCGGCCCGAGTTCGGCGACCGTGCTGTTCGCCACGGAGAAATTCCGCGCCCAGAATCCCAAGACCTATGGCGCGTTCCAGGCCGCCCTGGCCGAGGCGGCCGCTTTCATCACCGCGCATCCGGACCAGGCCGCCGATATCTACATCCGCGTGAACAAGGCCAAGATAGACAGGGGCTTCCTGGTCAAGCTGATCAGCAATCCGCAAGTGCAGTTCAAGCTCGCGCCGCAGAACACCTTCGCGCTGGCCGAGTTCATGAACCAGGTGGGCGCCATCAAGCACAAGCCGCAAAGCTGGAAGGATTATTTCTTCGACGATGCCGCGACGGCGCAGGGCAGCTGAGGGCGCCGACATGACCGCGGTCCACGCACACGCCTTGCCGCAGCCGCTCTTGCGCGCGTCCGGCGTCACCATCGAGTACAAGACGCCCGACCGTCTGGTGCGCGCCACGCACCAGGTCAGCTTCGACGTGCTGCCCGAAGACCGCTTCATCCTGCTGGGCCCTTCGGGCTGCGGCAAGTCCACCCTGCTGAAAGCGATCGCCGGCTTCGTCGCGCCGACGGAAGGCGAGTTCCTGCTCGACGGCCTGTCCATCCGCGGGCCCGGGCCCGATCGCGTGGTGGTCTTCCAGGAGTTCGACCAATTGCCGCCGTGGAAGACCGTGCGGCAGAACGTGGCCTTTCCCTTGCGCACCGCGCGCCGCCTGAGCCGCGCCGAGGCGGACGAGCGCGCC
>DASWPO010000097.1:0-15052 GCA_036404015.1 Bordetella sp.
GAACTGGACGCCGTGATCAGCCGCTCGACGCTGTCCAAGGAAGACGCCCTGGCCTCGGCCCTGGCCGCCGCCTACGCGGCCCGCAGCCCCGTCCTGATCGACGCATTCAAGGGCGCGCTGCCGGAAACCGACGCCAACGCCGCCCTGACGGCCGCCGCGCTCATGGGCATGAACAACACCTGGTATCCCTATCTCGAGATGGCCGGCGACGAACAGCTCAAGACGCTGCCCGCCCAACTTCGCATGAACGCCTACGCCACCCATGGCGGCGTGGAGAAGAAACGCTTCGAACTGTTTGCCCTGGTCGCCTCCATCGTCGGCAAGTGCCACTTCTGCGTGCAGTCCCACTTCGGGATTCTCAAGCAGGAAGGCCTGAGCACCGAGCAGTTGCGCGATGCCGGCCGCATTGCCGCCGTCGTCAACGCCGCCGCCCTGGCGCTGGCCGCCCAAGGCAAATAAGCGGCGCCATGCAGGCCTAGGGCCCGCCGGTGCTGTTGTCCATGGCGCGGCTGCTGGCCAGCAACACCACGACCGTCACCGCAATGCCTTCCTTGCGCCCCAGGAAACCCAGGCCTTCATTGGTCTTGGCCTTGATGTTGACCGTGCCCGGCCGCAGCCACAGGTCGGCCATGATGTTGGCCACCATGGCCGGCGCATGCGGGCCGATCTTGGGCGCCTGGGCATGCACCGTGGCGTCCACGTTGACCACCTCCCACCCCTCCTCGCGCACCTTGGCCATGGCGGCGCGCAACAGCACGCGGCTGTCGGCCCCCTGGTACTTGGGATCGGTATCGGGAAAATGCTGGCCGATGTCGCCCAGGCATGCCGCGCCCAGCAGCGCATCGGTCATGGCGTGGAGCAGGGCATCGGCATCGGAATGCCCCTGAAGGCCATGCGTGTGCGGAATCGTCACACCGCCCAGGATGAGCGGTCGGCCCTCCACCAGCGCGTGGACGTCGAAGCCCTGGCCTACTCGAAACGGGATGTTCATAGCCATTTTTCCATCAGGTCGAAATCGTCGGGCCACGTCACCTTGAAATTGCGCGCATGGCCGCGCACCAGTTGCGGCGCATGGCCGGCCGCCTCCATCGCGCCAGCCTCGTCGGTGATCGCCAGCCCGCCCCCCGCCGCGGCGGCCAATGCCCCGCGCAGCACGCCGGCGCGGAACATCTGCGGCGTCTGCGCCAGCCACAATCCGTCGCGGTCCATGGTACGCGCCACCACGGCAGCCCCGTTCGACTGCAATCCCGCCAGCTTTACCGTATCCGCCACCGGCAAGGCCAGCAAGCCGCCCACCGGGTCCGGCAGGCAGGCGTCGATCAGGCGCGCCAGGGCGTCGGCCGGCAAGCCGGGCCGCGCGGCATCGTGCACCAGCACCCAGTCCGAATCGGCCGCGCCGCTGTCGGCCAAGGCAGCCGCCACCGTCTCGGCGCGAGTCGGCCCGCCGCAGGCCCGCCACACGGTGCGCGGCAAACCGCGCAAGGCATCTGCCACCCAACCGTCGCCCGCCGACACGGCCACCCGCACCTGGGAAATGCGCGAATCGGCCAGCAAGGCCAGGACGGCCAGGCGCAGCATGGGCTGCCCGTTCAACGGGCGATACTGCTTGGGCATGCCGCCACCCGAGCGGGCGCCCACCCCGGCGGCAGGAACGAGAGCAATCATTGAGGCAGTCATAAGCTCGGGATTTTATAATCATCGCCCTGATGACTGATTCCTCCCCCCCCTCCATGGTCGCGCCGCTGCCCGTCGGCGATACGATCGCCACGACGCTTGCCGCCCTGAAACCCGGCGCCCGCTACGCCAGGCCGCGCCCGCCGGGCTCGGCCGACGGCTGGCTGCTGGCCACCCTGGCGCAGCAGGCCCGGCGGCCGCTGGTGGTATTTACCGCCGATCCGCTCGAAGCCCAGCGCCTGGCCGAAGAGATCCCGCTCTATGCCCCCGGCCTGCGCGTGCGCCAGCTGCCCGACTGGGAAACCCTGCCCTACGACGCCTTCTCGCCGCACCAGGACCTGATCTCCGAGCGCCTGCGCACGCTCAACGCGCTGATCAGGCGCGAGGTCGACCTGCTCACCATACCGGTGACCACGGCGCTGTATCGCCTGGCGCCACCGGCCTTCCTGGCGGCCTACACCTTTTCCTTCCGCCAGAAAGACAAGCTCGACGAGGCCGCGCTGCGCGCCCAGTTGGTGCTGGCCAACTACACCCATGTCACGCAGGTGACCGCCCCCGGCGAGTTCTGCCTGCGCGGCGGGCTGATCGACCTCTTTCCCATGGGTTCGGCCGTGCCCTACCGGCTCGACCTGTTCGACAACGAGATCGAATCCATCCGCGCCTTCGACGTCGACACGCAGCGCAGCCTCTACCCGGTGCGCGAAGTGCAACTGCTGCCGGGGCGCGAATTCCCCATGGACGAGACCGCGCGCACCCATTTCCGCGCGCGCTTTCGCGAGGTGTTCGAAGGCGACCCGTCGCGCGCCGTGCCCTATCGCGACATCGGCAGCGGCATCGCCTTCGCCGGCGTCGAGTATTACCTGCCGCTCTTCTTCGACCAGACGGCCACGCTGTTCGACTACCTGGCGGCCGACACCATCACCGTCACGCTGGGCGACATCGAAAACGCCATCGCCCGCTTCGCGCAGGACACGACCAGCCGCTACCAGTTCCTCAAGAGCGACCGCGAACGGCCCGTGCTGCCGCCCGCCTCGCTCTTCCTCGACCAGGAAGGCCTGTACGCGCACTTCCGCGACTTCCCGCGGCTGGCGCTGGGCACCGAACTCGATCATCCAGACTTCGCTACGGCACCCGATGTCAGCGTGTCGCGCCGCGCCGACGACCCCGTGGCCAGGCTGCGCGCCCTGCTCGGCAAGCCCGGCCGCGTGCTGCTGTGCGCCGACTCGGCCGGCCGGCGCGAAACGCTGGTCCAGATGCTGGCCGAACAAGGCCTGGTGCCGACCATGCAGGCCGACACCATCCAGGCCTTCCTGGATACGGACGCCCGCTTCGGCCTGGCCGTGGCGCCGCTGGCCAGCGGCTTCGTCGTCCCGGCCAGCGAGCTCACCCTCCTCACCGAAAACGACCTCTATCCCGGCCACGCGCCCGCCCGGCGCGGCAAACGCTCGCAGGAACGCACCAGCAACGTCCAGGCCATGGTGCGCGACCTGGCCGAGCTGCGCGAAGGCGATCCGGTCGTCCATGCGCAGCACGGCATCGGCCGCTACCACGGCCTGGTCAACATGGACATGGGCGAAGGCGAGATGGAATTCCTGCATCTCGAATACGCCAACGGCAGCACGCTCTACGTGCCCGTCTCGCAGCTGCACGTCATTGCCCGCTACAGCGGCGCCGACCCGGAAGCCGCGCCGCTGCACCAGTTGGGTTCGGGCCAGTGGGACAAGGCGCGCCGCAAGGCGGCCAGGCAGGTGCGGGACACGGCGGCCGAACTGCTCGCCCTGTACGCCCAGCGCGCCGCGCGCGAAGGCTATGCCTTCAAGCTGCCGCTTTCCGACTACGAAACCTTCGCCGAGGGCTTCGGCTTCGAGGAAACGCCCGACCAGGGCGCCGCCATCGATGCCGTGATCGCCGACATGACCTCGGGCAAGCCCATGGACCGCCTGGTGTGCGGCGACGTGGGCTTCGGCAAGACCGAGGTCGCGCTGCGCGCCGCCTTCCTGGCCGTGGCCAACAGCAGGCAGGTGGCCCTGCTGTGCCCCACCACCCTGCTGGCCGAGCAGCACGCGCAGACCTTCGCCGACCGCTTCGCCGACTGGCCCGTGCGCGTGGTGGAACTGTCGCGCTTTCGCTCCGCCAAGGAAGTGACCGCCGCGATCGAGGGCATCAACGACGGCCGCGTCGACATCGTGATCGGCACCCACAAGATCCTGTCGAAAGAGGTCAAGTTCAACCGCCTCGGCCTGGTCATCATCGACGAGGAACACCGCTTCGGCGTGCGCCAGAAAGAAGCGCTCAAGGCGCTGCGCGCCGAGGTCGACGTGCTGACGCTGACCGCCACGCCGATACCGCGCACCCTGGGCATGTCGCTGGAAGGCATACGCGACTTCTCGGTCATCGCCACCGCGCCGCAAAAGCGCCTGGCCATCAAGACCTTCGTGCGCCGCGAAGACGGCAGCACCCTGCGCGAAGCCCTGCTGCGCGAGCTCAAGCGCGGCGGCCAGGCCTACTTCCTGCACAACGAGGTCGAGACCATCCACAACCGCCGCGCGCGGCTCGAAGAACTGGTGCCCGAGGCCCGCATCGGCGTGGCCCATGGCCAGATGCCCGAGCGCGAGCTGGAACAGGTGATGAAAGACTTCTACCAGCAGCGCTTCAACGTGCTGCTGTGCACCACCATCATCGAGACCGGCATCGACGTGCCCTCGGCCAACACCATCATCATCCATCGCGCCGACCGCTTCGGCCTGGCGCAGCTGCACCAGCTGCGCGGCCGCGTCGGCCGCTCGCACCACCAGGCCTACGCCTACCTGCTCACGCCCGGCGAGGACGCCATCACCGCCAACGCCAAGAAGCGCCTGGAGGCCATCCAGGCCATGGAAGAGCTGGGCGCGGGCTTCTACCTGGCCATGCACGACCTGGAGATCCGCGGCACCGGCGAGATCCTGGGCGACTCGCAGTCGGGCAATATCCACGAAGTGGGCTTCTCCATGTACAACGAGATGCTCAACGAGGCCGTGCGCGCCCTCAAGGCCGGCGAAGAGCCCGACCTGGACGCGCCCTTCAACCTGGCCTGCGAAGTCAACCTGCACGCCCCCGCCCTGCTGCCTTCGGATTATTGCGCCGACGTGCACGGCCGCCTGACCATCTACAAGCGCCTGGCGCACGCGGAGGACGAAGACGACATCATCGCCATCCAGGAAGAGCTGATCGACCGTTTCGGCAAACTGCCCGAGGCTGCCCAGACGCTGCTGGCCACGCACCGCCTGCGCCTGTGGGCGCAGCCCCTGGGCATCGTCAAGATCGACGCCAGCGAAACCCAGGCCCTGCTGCAGTTCGGCCCCAAGGCTCGCGTGGACCCGGTGCGCCTGATCGAGCTGGTGCAGAAACAGCGCCACATCCGCTTCTCCGGCCAGGACAAGCTGCGCATCGAATTCACCGCGCCGCAGGTGAACCAGCGCGTGGACGCCGTCAAGGGCCTGCTGAGAGCCTTAAAGTAAAGCCATGACCACCCATCTCGTCATCCAATCGCCCGGCCTGGCCGACAGCCACGCCGAACACCTGGCGGCATTGGCCCGCGCCGAAGGCATCGTCCGCATCAGCCGGACCGCCATGCGCCTGCTCGACGTCGACGCCGACGCGCAAGCCCGCGGCGAAGTCCGCGACTGGGCCGAGTCCCATCACATCGACGCCGCCTTCGTGCCGGCCGGCCGCAAGCTGTCCGACTGCCGCGTGCTGGCCATGGACATGGACTCCACGCTCATCAACATCGAGTGCATCGACGAGATCGCCGCCCATGCCGGCCGCGGCGAGCAGGTGGCGCGGATCACCGAGGCCGCCATGCGCGGCGAAATCAAGGACTTCGCCGAGAGCCTGCGCCGCCGCGTGGCGCTGCTGGCCGGCGTGGCGGCCGAGGCGCTGGAACGCGTCTACCAGGACAGGCTGCGCCTGAACCCGGGCGCGGAACGCCTGCTCGCCTCGGCGCAGGCCGCCGGCATCAAGACCCTGCTGGTCTCGGGCGGCTTCACCTTCTTCACCGAGCGCATGAAGCAACGCCTGGCGCTCACCGCCGCCTATTCCAATACGCTGGAAATCGTCGACGGCAAGCTCACCGGCCGCGTGCTGGGCGACATCGTCGACGGCGACGCCAAGGCCGCCCACCTGCGCGCCTTCGCCGCGCAACACGGCGCAACACAAACCGGCCAGATCATCGCCATGGGCGACGGCGCCAACGACCTCAAGATGCTGGCCCTGGCCGGCTATGCCGTGGCCTATCACGCCAAGCCCCTGGTTCGGCGGCAGACGCCCTACACGATCAATGTCTGCGGCCTGGACGCCGTGCTGAACTGGTTCGAAGGCTAGGCCCAAGGCCCGTGGCCAGGCAATCCGCCCGGCGTTTCCTCCCGCAAAGTCCCACTCTTGCGCCATGCGCGGCGCATGGCCCGGGCATGTTCGCAATCCCCTCAAAATATTCGCATTTTATTTGAAACTAATTGCAACATAGTCCAATCAAATTATCATAATAGGAATTATTTGCATTAAGATTAGCGCCACAATTCGAGGGACTTCCAGAAAAGTTTCATTCGATTCCAGCTCTGCTACCTATCTACCCTACACACTGGAACAAGGCTCTACATGTCGTACATCAAAAGCCGCAAGGCGCCCCCTGCAAAGCCGCACAAGTACCCCGCCGCCGCCCTCACCGTGCTGACGAGCGCCGCGCTCGGTCTACCCGTCGCCGCCTTGGCCCAGACCGCCCCCGCGTCCGGCAGCAGCGCCCAGCAGCAGACCGCAAGCAGCAGCGACAGCAGCGCCGCCACCTTGCCAGCCGTCACGGTCACGGGCGACGGGTACAACCCCTACAAGCCCACCGTGATGAGCTCGCCCAAGTTCACCCAGCCCATCGTCGACACGACCCAGACCGTCCAGGTCATCACCCAGCAGCTCATCAAAGAGCAAGGCGCCACCACGCTGACCGAAGCCATGCGCAACGTCGCCGGCGCGGGCACCTTCAATGTCGGCGAAAACGGCAGCACCAACACCGGCGACCGCATCTACATGCGCGGCATCGACACGTCCAACAGCATCTACATCGACGGCATCCGTGACACGTCCCAAGCCCACCGGGACATGTTCAATACCGATTCGGTCGAAGTCATCAAGGGCCCCTCGGGTTCGGACTATGGCCGCAGCGCGCCCAGCGGCTCGATCAACATGGTCACCAAGCAGCCCCACCTGGGCAACAGCTTCGACGCCAGCATCAGCGCGGGCACCGTCGCCAACACGCGCCCCACGCTGGACTGGAACCAGCAGCTGTCGGACACCTCCGCCTTCCGCCTGAACATGATGGGCATGAAATCGGACGTCGCCGGCCGCGACGGTGCGGAAAACAACCGCTGGGGCATCGCGCCGTCGTTCGCCTTCGGCCTGGGCACCGACACCCGCGTCTTCATCGACTACATGCACACCAAGCAGACCAACGTACCCGACGGCGGCGTCCCCACGATAGGCCTGACCGGCTACAAAAGCCCCACCATGCCCTTCCTGAACGGCGCGTCCAAGGTCGACTCCAGCAATTTCTACGGCTCCCCGCTGGACCACGACTACGAAACCACGGACATGGCCACGATCAAGTTCGAACACGACTTCAACAGCCGCACCACCGTGCGCAACACCACGCGCTGGGCCGAAAACAAGACGAACTACCTGCTTGATTCCTGGACGGCGACTTCGCTGTACGGCCCGAACGGGCTGGCGTACAACGCGGCGGGCACCAACCTCAACCCCGCCGACCCGTCGACGTGGTATATCAACCGCCTGGCCAACATCAACGACAGCAGCAACAGCATCTGGAGCAACCAGACCAACCTGACGAGCAAGTTCAACACCGGCTCGTTCAAGCACGACCTGAGCGCCGGCTTCGATATCACGCGCGAAAAGCAATACAACTACGGCAACACCTCGCCCTCGCTGCCGCTCATCAATCTCTACAACCCGGGCACCCTCGGCCCCGTCATCGCCAACCCGGCGCTCGCCTACGGCCGCAACGGCATCGACAACGTAGGCACGACCACCACCACCGGCATCTATGCCTTCGACACCGTCGAACTGAGCGACCGCTGGGAAATCAACGGCGGCCTGCGGCTGGACCACTACACGACCGACTACAACTGTTCAAACAATCCCACCGCCACCGCCACCACCGACTGTCTTGGCGCAAGCGTCAAGGGCGGCGGCGCGCGCGGCTGGAACAGCGGCCTCGACGTGACCGGGAACCTCGTCAACTGGAAACTCGGCGCGCTCTACCGCCTTGCGCCCAACGGCAATATTTACGTCGACTACGCTTCCTCGGCCCAGCCCCCGGGCGGTTCCAACTTCTCCCTCTCCGCTGGCAACACCGCCCAGAATCCCAACCTCGCTCCGCAAAAAACCAGGACGTTCGAAGTGGGCACCAAATGGGAGCTGTTCGACAAGAGGTTGCTGGCCACGGCGGATGTGTTCAACAGCCAGATCTACAACAACGTCAGCGTGAACCCGGACGGCACCTTCAGCGTGGACGGCCAGATGCGCGTGCAAGGCCTGGAACTGGGCCTGGCCGGCATGGTGACTGACAAATGGGCGGTCAACGCCGCCTACACCTACCAGCACGCCACGCACGGCAGCAACATCAGCAGCAGCAGCGGCGTCGCAGGCATCAACTTCACCAACGCCGACGGCTCGAACGCCCTGCCCTACACGCCCGCCAATGCCCTTTCGCTCTGGACGACGTACAACCTGCCCTACAACGTCACGATCGGCGGCGGCGCCAACTTCGTCAGCGGACTGGTCCGTGGCTCGGACGGCACGCAAGGCAGTCCCACGAACACCGGTTCGTACTGGGTCTTCAACGCCATGGCTGCCTACCAGGTCAACAAGAACCTGGACTTCCAGCTCAACGTCTACAACATGTTCAACAAGAGCTATATCGCCTCGATCAACAAGAGCGGCTATCGCTACTTCCCAGGCGCGGCCCGTTCGGCTGTGCTGACGGCCAACATTCACTTCTAACCGCGCCGCGCCAGAAAATCTGGCGCGTGCGCAAACCCACGCCTACCCGCGTACGCGCCGGTAGGCGTTGTCGTTTATATTGCAAACACGAATTCCGCAACGCCCCATCCAAGAGTCCATAGTCATGATGCTGCATCTCGCCGAAGTCCTCACCAAGGACGAAGTCCGACATCTGCGCCAGAAACTCGACGCCGCGCAATGGGTGGACGGCCGGACGACCGCGGGCAACCTGAGCGCCCGCGTCAAGCGCAACCAGCAATTGCCCGAGCACGGCGAACTGACCCGCGAACTCGGCCAGGTCGTGCTCCAGGCCCTGGCCCGCCATCCGCTGTATTTCGCCGCGGCGCTGCCGCTGCACACCGTGCCGCCGCTGTTCAACCGCTACGCCGAAGCGGAAACCTACGGTTTTCACGTCGACGGCGCCATGCGCAAGAAACCCGACAGCCCGTCCGCGGAACCGGACTGGCTGCGCACCGACCTGTCGGCCACCCTATTCCTGTGCGAACCCGACGAATACGAAGGCGGCGAGCTTACCGTCAAGGATACCTACGGCGAACATGCCGCCAAGCTGCCGGCCGGCGACATGGTGCTCTACCCGGCCAACAGCCTGCATTGCGTGACGCCCGTCACGCAGGGCGTGCGCACCTGTTCGTTCTTCTGGATCCAGAGCATGATCCGCGACGACAAGCGCCGCAACATGCTCTTCGAACTGGACCAGACCATCCAGTCCCTGCGCGCGCGGCATGGCGAAAGCGCCGAGACGCTCAACCTGGCCAACTGCTATCACAATCTGCTGCGGGAATGGAGCGAGCTGTAAGGGTGGCGGACGCTCAGGACTGGCCGCGCATCACGCGCTTGTAGAGATACCGGTACACAAAACCCGGGTAAGCCAGCACCAGGTACAAGCACAAGGTAATGGCATAGAACTCCCAGTCCTGCTTAAAACGGTTGCCCAGGGAACCCTCGAAGGCATACCCCACGGCGCCCACCAGCAGGTAGAACACCAGGACCTCGACGAGCCTCAGCCAGAAAGGCTTGACCGCCGGCGCGCCGCCCTGCCGGTAAGGCAGCAGGGCAAAGACACGTTCAGTCAGAAAAGGCAGGTTGGCACTGACCAGCGCCAGTGCGATAAGCAGCCAGACCGCAGCGGATTGCGTCACGAATATCCCTAGAAAAAACAATGGCCATTCGCAAGAATGGCCATTGTTGCATCCTTATGCCGGGTCAGTGCAGCAACGAAGCTTGCACGGCCTGCACGCACAGCGTCATCAGGCCGCCGGGCAGGATGCCCAGCAGGATGATCAGCAGGCCGTTGATCGACAGCACGCCGCGCACGCCGCAGGACACCGGCGCGACCGTGGCGTCGGCGGCCGGCTCTTCGAAGTACATGACCTTGACGACGCGCAGGTAGTAGAAGGCGCCGATCAGCGAGAAAATCACCGCCACCACGGACAGGGCCACGTGGCCCGACTGGATCAGGGCCTGCAGCACGGCCAGCTTGGCATAGAAGCCCACCAGCGGCGGAATGCCGGCCAGCGAGAACATCAGGAGCAGCACGATCAGGGCGCGCCACGGGCTGCGGCGATTCAGGCCCTTGAGGTCTTCGATCTCCTCGCACTCGAAGCCCTGGCGCGACAGCAGCAGCACCATGCCGAAGCTGCCCAGCGTGGTCAGCACGTAGGTGATCATGTAGAACAGCGAGGCGCCGTAGGCGCCCGCGGCCGCGCCCGGATTACCCTCCACCACGCCGGCCGACAGGCCCAGCAGCACGAAACCCATGTGCGAGATGGTCGAGTACGCCAGCATGCGCTTGAAGTTGGTCTGCATGATGGCCGTCAGGTTGCCGATGGCCAGCGACAGCACCGCCAGGATCATCAGCATCGGCTGCCAGCTGACCGCCAGGCCGTGCAGGCCGTCGACCAGCAGGCGCAGCGTGATGGCGAAGGCCGCCAGCTTGGGCGCGGCGCCCAGGATCAGCGTGACCGCCGTGGGCGAGCCCTGGTAGACGTCGGGCACCCACATATGGAAAGGCACGGCGCCCAGCTTGAAAGCCAGGCCGGCCACCACGAACACCACGCCGAAGACCAGCGCCATCTGCTGCGCGTGGCCGGCCTGGATCACGGCGGCCACTTCGGACAGCTCCAGGTGGCCGGTGGCGCCGTAGATCATGGACATGCCGTAGAGCAGGAAGCCCGAGGCCAGCGAACCCAGCACGAAGTACTTCATGGAGGCTTCGGTGGCCGTCGCGTCGTCGCGGCGCAGGGCGATCAGCGCGTACAGGGGCAGGGACATCAATTCCAGGCCCAGGTACACCGACAGCAGGCTGCCGGCCGAGATCATCACCATCTGGCCCAGCAGGGCAAAGAGCGTCAGCACATACAGTTCGCCGCCCTTGATCATGTCGCGCACTTGAGCGTAGTAGCGGCCGTAGATCAGCGTGACCGCCACGGCGATGTAGGACGCCAGCTTGAGCAGGTGAGCCAGCGGGTCGGTCACGTACAGGCCGTCGAAGGTCTTGCCGTGCACGCCGTTGATCCACTGGATCAGCGTGACCACGAACAGCACGGCCAGCACCACCAGGGTCATGCCGAAGGTGGTCTTGCGCTCGGGATGCTTGCTGAGCACGTCGATGAGCAGAATGGCCAAGCCGAGAACCAGCAGCAGGATCTCGGGCAGTGCCAGGGCGAAGTCGAAGTGGGATTGCATCATTGTCCAGTCTTACAGTTTCGAGACCGCCACGTGTTGCAGCAGGGCCTGCACCGATACATGCATCACGTCGGTAAAGGGCTTGGGATAGATACCCATGAACAGCACGGCGATCGCCATGATGCCGAGAATGAAGAACTCGCGGCAGTTGACGTCTTTGAGCTCGCGCACATGGTCGTTGGCGATGTCGCCGAAGGCCACGCGCTTGACCATCCAGAGCGAGTACGCGGCGCCCAGGATCAGGGCCGTGGCGGCCAGCAGGCCCACCCAGAAGTTGTGCTGGACCGCGCCCATGATGACCATGAATTCGCCCACGAAGCCGCTGGTGGCCGGCAGGCCGCTGTTGGCCATCGAGAACAGCACGAAGCAGGTGACGAACTTCGGCATCACGTTGATCACGCCGCCGTAGTCGGCGATGCGGCGCGTGTGCATGCGGTCGTACAGCACGCCGATACAGAAGAACATGGCGCCCGACACGAAGCCGTGCGAGATCATCTGCACGATGGCGCCTTCGACGCCGGCCGTGTTGAAGATGAAGAAGCCCAGCGTGACGAAGCCCATGTGTGCCACGGACGAGTACGCCACCAGCTTCTTCATGTCGTCCTGCACCATCGCCACCAGGCCGATGTAGATCACGGCGATCAGCGACAGGGTGATGATCAGGCCGGCCAGGCTATGCGAGGCGTCCGGCGTGATGGGCAGCGAGAAGCGCAGGAAGCCGTAGGCGCCCAGCTTCAGCATGATGGCCGCCAGCACGATGGAGCCGCCCGTGGGCGCCTCGACGTGGGCATCGGGCAGCCAGGTGTGCACCGGCCACATCGGCACCTTGACGGCGAAGGCCGCCAGCAGCGCGATGAAGATCAGGATCTGGGGCGTGTAGCCCAGCTTGGTCTGCTGCCAGGCGAGGATGTCGAACGAGCCGCCCGAGGCATGCCACAGGTAGACGAAGGCCACCAGCGTCAGCAGCGAGCCGGCCAGCGTGTACAGGAAGAACTTGAACGCCGCGTACACCCGGTTCGGGCCGCCCCACACGCCCACGATGAGGTACATCGGGATCAGCGTGGCCTCGAAGAACACGTAGAACAGCATGCCGTCGAGCGCCGCGAACACGCCCACCATGAACCCCGAGAGGATCAGGAAGGCGGCCATGTACTGCGCGATGCGGTTGGTGATGACCTCCCAGCCGGCCAGCACCACGATGATGGTGATGAACGCGGTGAGCAGCACGAACCACAGCGAGATGCCGTCGATGCCCAGGTGGTAGTTGACGTTGAACGCCGGGATCCACGAGGCCTTCTCGACGAACTGCATGGCAGCCGTGGAGGAGTCGAAGCCGGTGTAGAGGGGGATCGTCACCAGGAAACTGATGACGGAGCCGACCAGGGACAGTTTGCGCGTGAAGCCCGGCTTGTTGTCTGAGCCCAGTGCCAGCACCAGCAGGCCGAATACGATCGGGACGAAGATCGCAAGCGTGAGCCAGGGAAAGTTATGGGATGCCATCTCGCTTGCCATCATTGGGGAATCAGCACGAAGAAAGTCACCAGCGCCATGATGCCGATGATCATCGCGAACGCGTAGTGGTAGATGAAGCCGGACTGCAGGCGGCGGGAAACCGAAGCCACCCAGCCCACCAGCTTGGCGCTGCCGTTGACCACGAAGCCGTCGATCAGGTTGCGGTCGCCGGTCTGCCACAGGCCGCGGCCCAGGCACCTCGCCCCGCGCGCGATGATCTGCTCGTTGACCCAGTCGACGTAGTACTTGTTCTCGAGGATCTTGTTCACGCCCGACAGGCTGGACTGGATCGCGGCCGGAACGCGCTGATTGATCAAGTAGCAGTACCAGGCCACCACGAAGCCCGCCACCACCAGCCAGAAGGGCAGCGACGCGAAGGCTTCCAGGCCGAAATCGACCCAGCCGTGCCAGTCGTGGTGCAGCTCGGCCATGGCCTCGTGCTGGGGCAGCACGGTGATCACGCCATGGAAGAAATTGCCGAACAGCATGGGGTCGGCCACCCAGGCGCCGATCAGCACCGAGGGGATGGCCAGCAGGATCAGCGGCAGGGTCACCACCCAGGGCGACTCGTGCGGCACGCCGCCGTGGCCATGGCCGTGGTCGTCGTGGCCGTGGTCGTGATGGTCGTCATGCGCGGCGAACCGCTCCTTGCCGTGGAACACCAGGAAGTACAGGCGGAACGAGTACAGCGAAGTGACGAACACGCCGATCAGGGTGGCATAGTGGGCAAAGCCCGCGCCCCACACGTGGGCCGCGCCCGCCGCCTCGATGATGTGCTCCTTGGAGTAGAAGCCCGAGAAGAACGGGGTGCCCACCAGGGCCAGCGTGCCCAGCAGGAAGGTGATCCAGGTGATGGGCATGCGCTTCCACAGGCCGCCCATATTGCGGATGTCCTGGTCGTGGTGCATGCCGATGATGACCGAACCCGCGCCCAGGAACAGCAGCGCCTTGAAGAAGGCGTGGGTCATCAGGTGGAAGATGGCCACCGAGTAGGCCGAGGCGCCCAGCGCCACGGTCATGTAGCCCAGCTGCGACAGCGTGGAGTACGCCACCACGCGCTTGATGTCGTTCTGGATGATGCCCAGGATGCCCAGGAACAGCGCGCCGATGGCGCCGATCACGATGATGAACGACAGGGCCGCATCCGACAGCTCGAACAGCGGCGAGAAGCGCGCCACCATGAAAATGCCGGCCGTCACCATGGTGGCGGCGTGGATCAGCGCCGAGATCGGCGTGGGGCCTTCCATCGAATCGGGCAGCCAGGCATGCAGCGGCACCTGGGCCGATTTGCCCATGGCGCCGATGAAGAGGCAGACGCAGGCCACGGTGATCAGCGCCCAGTCGGTGCCCGGCAGCGTCATGCCCGCCAGCTTGCTGCCTTGGGCGAACACGTCGGCGTAGTGCATGGAGCCCACGTAGGCGAACAGCAGGCCGATGCCCAGCACGAAACCGAAGTCGCCCACCCGGTTGATCAGGAAGGCCTTCATGTTGGCGAAGATCGCCGTGGGGCGGGTGTACCAGAAGCCGATCAGCAGGTACGACACCAGGCCCACCGCTTCCCAGCCGAAGAAGAGCTGGACCATGTTGTTGGCCATGACCAGCATCAGCATCGAGAAGGTGAAGAGCGAGATGTAGGCGAAGAAGCGCGAATAGCCCGGGTCGTCGGCCATGTAGCCGATGGTGTAGATGTGCACCATCAGCGAGACGAAGGTGACGACCATCATCATCATGGCCGACAGGGCGTCGATCTGGAAGCCGATCTGCAGGGGGACCTTGCCGATCATGCTCCAGGTGTAGACCACGCCGTCGTAGGTATTGCCGGCCAGCACGTCCTTCAAGACAATGGCCGAGCCGATGGTCGACACCAGCACGAAGAAGATGGTGAGGCAATGCGCGCCGCGGCGGCTGACGAAACGGCCCAGGAAGCCGGTACCGAACAGGCCCGCCAGGATGGCGCCCGCTAGCGGCGCCAGCGCGATCAGCAAATAGAGATTGGGGGAGCTAGACATTTTCTTCCGATACTCCGTCAGCCCTTCAGGCGGTCGAGTTCATCGACGTTGATCGTGCTCAGGTTGCGGAACAACAGCACCAGGATGGCCAGGCCGATGGCCGACTC
>DASWPO010000098.1:0-13163 GCA_036404015.1 Bordetella sp.
ACTTCGCCGCGATGCACGTCGAGGTCGACCCCCTTGATCACCTCATGGTCGCCATACGACTTGTGCAAGGCCGTGATGCGCACGATGGGCGCGCCGGAAGCCGGGTGATGGGTTTCAGTGGCGGACTGCATGGAACTTCCTTTCCAGGCGCCTGGCGACCAGGCTGATGGCAAAACAGAGAATGAAATACATCAGCGCCACGCATCCGTAGGTGAGGAACGGACGGAAGGTGGCGTTGGCGATCATGGTCCCGGCCCGGGTGAGCTCGATGAAGCCGATCACCGAGGCCAGCGCGGTGCCCTTGATGACTTGCACCATGAAGCCCACCGTGGGCGCGATGGCCAGGCGCATGGCCTGCGGCAGGATGACGTAGCGCAGCTGCTCGCCGAAGCTCAGCGCCAGCGAGGAGGCGGCCTCCCACTGCCCGCGCGCAATGGCCGTCACGCAGCCGCGCCAGATGTCGGTGAGAAAAGCGCTGGTATTGAGCGTGAGCGCCAGCGAGGCCGCCGACCAGGCGTCGACGTCGACCCCCAGCAGCGCCAGGCCGAAATAGGCGAGGAACAACTGGATGAGCATCGGCGTGCCCTGGAAGACCTGGACATAACCATCGATGAAACGGCCGGTGATGCGGCCGCCGGCCAGGCGCGCCACCAGCAGCAGGCCGCCCACGACGCCGCCGCCCACGAAGGCGATCAGCGAAAGCGCGACAGTCCAGCGCGCGGCCAGCAGCAAGTTGCGCAGGATGTCCCAAATGGAGAAAGTGACCATGTCTTCCTCCTAGCCCCGGCGCCGGGCCGCGCCGGCGGCCGGGGGCACGGCGCTCCGGCCGAAGAAGAAGCGCTCGCCCAGCCAGGTCAGCAGGCGGCGCACGGACATGGACAGCGCGAGATAGATCACCGCCACGATGATGTAGGCTTCGAAGGCGCGGTAGGTCCGCGTCTGGATGAGGTTGGCCGCATAGCTCAGTTCGTCCATGGAGATCTGGCCGCACACGGCCGTGCCCAGCATCACGATGATGACCTGCCCCACCAGGGACGGCCACATGTGCTTGAGCGCGGGCGGCAGCACCACCCGGGTGAACACCTGGGTGGGCGTGAGCGCCAGGCTGTAGCCCGCTTCGATCTGCCCGCGCGGCGTGGCCTCGATGCCGGCCCGGAGGATCTCGGCGGCGTAGGCCCCGAGGTTGAGCACGATGGCGATGATCGAAGCGGCGGCCGGCGTGAGCTTGATGCCCAGCCCCGGCAAGCCGAAGAACACGAAGAACAGCTGGATGATGAAGGGCGTGTTGCGGATCAGCTCGACATAGATACCGACGATCCAGCGCACGAGGGTCGAGCCGTAGACCCGCCCCCAGGCGCACACGATGGCCAGGAACACGCCCAGCACCGTGGCCACGGCCGTCAGCAGAATGGTCCAGCCCAGGCCGGCGAGCAGCATGGGCCATGAGGCCAGGACGGCCATGAAATCAAACGTCATGGGCGCTTATTCCGGCAGGTTGCCCGTGCCGCGCTTGAGCCACTTCTGCGAGATTTTCTCGAGCGTGCCGTCGGCCTTGGCGGCGCGCAGGATGCCGTTGACGGCGTTGAGCAGGTCGGTGTCGCCCTTGCGCAGGCCCACGAAGCACGGCGAATCCTTGAGCAGCAGCTTGTATTCGAGCTGCGCTTGCGGGTTGCGGTCGATGGCCGCGGCCGCCACGGCGCCGCCGGTGGCGATCAGCTGGGTCTGCTGGGTGATGAAGGCGGTCACCGTGGACGCGTCATCCTCGAAGCGCTGGATCTTGAGCGAGGGCGGCGCGACCTGCTGCAGGAGATCGTCCTGGATGGTGCCGCGCGTCACCGCGATGGTCTTGCCGGCCAGGTCGTCGAAGCTCTTGATCGACAGCGCCTTGGGGCCAAAGATGCCTTGGTAGAACGGCGCGTAGGCGATCGAGAAGTCGAGGACCTTGGCGCGCTCTTCGGTCTTGCCCAGCGCCGAGATGACGAGGTCGACCTTGTTGGTCTGCAGGTAGGGAATGCGGTTGGGGGTGCTCACCGGCACCAGATCGGCCTTCACGCCCAGCTTTTCGGCGATCAGCTTGGCCGTCTCGACGTCCACGCCCTGCGGCTGGAAGTCGGTGCCCATGAAACCGTAGGGCGCGAAATCGGTGGGGATGCCGATGGAAATGGACTTCTTGGCCTTGATGGCGTCGAGCGAGCCGGCGGCCTGCGACGGCGCGGCGGCCAACAGGGCGACGCTGACAAACAGGCCGGCGGCAGCGCTCAGGAACTTTTGTTTCATGATTATCTGTTTAAAGAAGTTGGAGACGGGGAAACCTGTACGCAATACGCGTGCCAGAATTCTGGCACGGCGGTCGAAAATGTACGATAACTCGCTGAAACTGGCTTGAATAAAGCATGAAAGAGACGAAGCCGGCTTGGAAGAGGTGCTTACCCTGATAGGTGATTAACTGGGTTGCGTTTTTCTGCCATAATGAAACAGAAGTTTCATGGATAGCTCGACATGGAACCATCCCACTCTTGATGCGTGCCGGCACCAATTCGGGGCAGGCACGCACCACAATATGGCGCCTCCCTGCCCATGACCGCGTCCGACACCATCGAAGCCCGCATCCAGCAGCACTACCCCGAACTCTCCGGGGCCGACCGCAAACTGGCCGACGTCCTCATGATGCAGGACCGCCAGATGGCCACCTATTCCGCCACCGAGCTGGCCGCCCTGGCCGGCGTGTCCAAGGCCAGCATGGCGCGCTTCATCCGCCGGCTGGGCTTCGAGGATTTCAACGCCTTCCGCCTGCAGGCGCGGCGGCAGGTGTCGACCGACTCGCCGCTCTACCTCATGCAGCAGGACAGCGCCCAGCACAGCCTGGCGCAGCATGTGCAGGCCGACATCGCCCGGCTGCAGGCGCTGACGGCCAGCGTCAGCGAGGCCGACATCGACCGCTGCGTGGCGCTGCTCGTCCGGGCGCGGCGCGTCTGGATCGCGGGATTCCGCAATAGCCACATGACGGCCTTCTATGCCCACACGCTGCTGGCCACTGCCCGGGCCGACGTGCGCCTGCTCAACGACTCCGCCTCGCGCTACGCCGAACTGATGGCCGACGTGGCCGCCGGCGACCTGCTGCTGGCCATGGATTTCCGCCGCAGCACGCACCGCATCGCGCAGATCGCCGCCATCGCCGCCGAGTCCGGCGCCGACCTCATCGTGCTGACCGATGCCGCCGAATCCCGCCTGGCCGGCCTGGCCAGCGTGGCGCTGCGCTGCCCCAATCCGGGTTCGCCCGTGTTCTATTCCTATGCGGCCGCGGCCAGCCTGGTCAACCTGCTGGCCATGCGGGTGATCGGCCAGACGCGCGAGGCCGCGCACGCCCGCGCGGCGCGCATCGAACACATCCACCAGGCGCTCGACGACCTCGACCCGCACGACTGAACTTTCTCTTCCTGCCCCCGACTTTCCTGTTGCCAACCATGCGCATGCCGCCCGTCATTCCCATCGACTTCCACGCCAACCCCCGCCATGCGGCCGCCGAACCTTACGGCGCCGCGCGGCAAGCCATCCTGGGCGCCGCGGCGCTGGCCCGGGCCCAGGCCGCCGTCACGCAATGGCCGGGCTATGCGCCCACTGCCTTGCGCGCCCTGCCCGCCCTGGCCCGCAACGCGGGCGTGGCCGCCATCCACTACAAGGACGAGGGCGGGCGCTTCGGCCTGGGCAGCTTCAAGGCGCTGGGCGGGGCCTATGCCGTCGGCCGGCAACTGTGCCGCGTGCTGTCGGACAAGCTGGGCCGCGACGTGTCCATGGACGAACTGCCCGGCGACGCCGCGCTGCGCGCCGCCTGCGCCGCCGTCACCGTCACCTGCGCCACGGACGGCAACCATGGCCGCTCGGTGGCCTGGGGCGCGCGCATGTTCGGCTGCGCCTGCGTGATCTATGTGCACGCCACCGTCAGCCCGGGCCGCGCCGCGGCCATCGAGCAATTCGGCGCGCGCGTGGTGCGCACCGCCGGCAACTACGACGATGCGGTGCGCCAGGCCGACCGCGATGCCCGGGCGCAAAGCTGGTTCGTCATCTCCGACACCTCTTATCCCGGCTACACCGATGTGCCGCGCGACGTGATGCAGGGCTACCAGTTGATGGTCGACGAAGCGGCCCGGCAGATCCCGCAATGGCCCACGCACATCTTCGTGCAGGCCGGCGTGGGCGGCTTCGCGGCGGCGGTCTGCGGCTATTTCTGGGAACGCGCCACGCCGCGGCAACCGGCGCCGCGCTTCATCGTGGTCGAACCCGACCGGGCCGACTGCCTGATGCGAAGCGCCCGCGCGGGCAGGATCACCGCCGTCGCCGGCGGACTCGACACGCTGATGGCGGGACTGGCCTGCGGCGAGGTGTCGCTCCTGGCCTGGGACATCCTCGATCATGGCGCCGATGCCTTCTGCACCGTCGGCGACGAGTCGGCCGTGGCCCTGATGCGCCTGCTGGCCCAGCCGCTGGAGGATGATCCGGCCATCGTGGCCGGCGAGTCCGCGGTGGCCGGCCTGGCCGGCGCCCTGGGCGCCCTGCGGCACCCCGCCGCGCGCGAAGCGCTCGGCCTGGGACCGGCGAGCCGCCTGCTGTGCTTCGGCAGCGAGGCCGACACCGACCCCGTCCTCTATCGCCAGCTCGTCGGAGCCTGATCATGGATGCCGGGACACATGGCGCGGCGCCGCGCATCAACGCCGGACGGCTGCTCGATAGCCTGCACACGCTGGGCGGAATCGGCGCCCTGGAAGGCGGCGGCTGCTGCCGCCTGGCCTTGACCGACGCGGACCGCGCGGGCCGCGACTGGACGGTGGCCCGCATGCGCGCACTGGGCATGTCGGTGACCATCGACGCCATCGGCAACGGCGTGGCCGTCCACCCGGGCTTCGAAGCCCTGCCCCCCGTGATGATCGGCTCGCACATCGACACGGTGCGCACCGGCGGCCTGTACGACGGCAACTACGGCGTCATGGCCGGCCTGGAAGTCGTGGCCGCCCTGCGCGACGCCGGCCTGCGCACGCGGCGCCCCATCGCCGTCGCCTTCTTCACCAACGAGGAAGGCGCGCGTTTCCAGCCCGACATGATGGGCAGCCTGGTCTACGTCGGCGGCCTGGACCTGGCCGGGACGCTGGCCACGCGCGGCATCGACGGCGCCGCCGTGGGCGAGGAGCTGGCCCGCATCGGCTACGCCGGCGCGGCGCCGGTGGGCGCCCCCGAAGTCGACAGCTTCATCGAGCTGCATATCGAGCAGGGGCCGGTGCTCGACGCGCAAGGCACGCGGATCGGCATCGTCGAGGGCGTGCAAGGCATCTCGTGGACGGAATTCACGGTACACGGCGTGTCCAACCACGCCGGCACCACGCCCATGTCCATGCGCCGCGACGCCGGCGTCGTGGCCGCGCGCGTGGCCGTGTTTGCGCGCGAGCTGACGCGGCGCTACGGCGGGCGGCAGATCGCCACGGTGGGCGCGATCGAATTCACGCCCGGCCTGATCAACGTCATCCCCAACCGCGCTACGTTCACGGCGGACCTGCGCAACACCGACGAGGCCGTCCTGGCGCAGGCCGAGGCCGAACTGCTGGCCTTCGCGCAGCACGCCGCCGAGGAAGAAGGCACGCGTATCGAACACCGCCGCCTGGCCCGCTTCGAGCCCGTTGCCTTCGACCCCATGGTCGTGGACCTGGTCGCGCAGGAAGCCGCCGCGCTGGGCCTGTCGACCCTGCGGCTGCCCAGCGGCGCGGGGCACGACGCGCAAATGCTGGCGCGCGTCTGCCCCACCGGCATGATCTTCGTGCCCAGCGTCGACGGCCTGTCGCACAACGTGCGCGAACACACCGCGCCGCAAGACCTCGCCAACGGCGCCCAGGTGCTGCTGCAGGTCGCGCTGCGCCTGGCCAACCGCCCCTGAACCCAACCACTGGAGCCCCATCCATGCCCCGTTACGTCAATGTCGCCCTGGGCCAGCTCGGCCCCGTCCAGCGCGCCGACAGCCGCCGCCAGGTGGTGCAGCGCCTGTGCAATCTGATGCGCGAAGCCCACGCCGTGGGCGCGCACCTGATCGTCTACCCCGAACTCGCGCTGACCACGTTCTTCCCGCGCTGGTATATCGAGGACGAAGCCGAGCTCGACGCCTTCTATGAAACCGGCATGCCCAATGCCGACACGATGCCGCTCTTCGCGCTGTCGCGCGAGCTGGGCGTGGGGTTTTATCTGGGCTATGCGGAGCTTGCGCAGGAACAAGGCCGCAAGGTTCGCTACAACACCAGCATCCTGGTCGACCGCGCGGGCAGGATCATCGCCAAGTACCGCAAGGTGCACCTGCCCGGCCACGCCGAGCACGAGCCCTGGCGCCGCTTCCAGCACCTGGAAAAACGCTACTTCACCCCGGGCCGCGGCTTCGATGTCACCCCGGCCTTCGGCGGCGTGATCGGCATGGCCTTGTGCAACGACCGCCGCTGGGCCGAGACCTATCGCGTCATGGGCCTGCAGGGCGTCGAAATGGTGCTGATCGGCTACAACACGCCGGTGCACAACGCGCCGGCGCCGCTGCACGACGACCTCTCGCTGTTCCACAACGAGCTGTCCATGCAGGCCGGGGCCTACCAGAACGGCACCTGGGTAGTGGGCGTGGCCAAGGGCGGCGTGGAAGAAGGCGTGGACAGCATCGCCGGCAGCTGCATCGTCGCCCCGTCGGGCGAAGTGGCGGCGCGCTGCATCACCAAGGACGATGAAATGGCCATCGCCCGCTGCGACCTGGATTTCTGCGCCGTCTACAAGCGCACCACCTTCAACTTCGACCTGCATCGCCAGCCGCATGCCTACGGCATGATCGCGGACCGCAAGGGCGAGACGCTGGCGGCCGACGGGTCGCCGTGGCGGGATTGATTACTGGGGCAATTGGCCCTTGGGTATGCCCAGGCGCTGCACCGCCGTCTGCTGCTGCACTTGCTCGGGCGTGCACTGCTCGGCATTGTCGAAGGCCACCACCACGGTGGAGTCCACCACATACAGCTGGTAGTTGGCCGTGATGCGCACCGGCGGGTTCTCGCACTTGCGGCTGATCGCCGCGCCCAGGCCGCCAGGCAGCGTGTCCATGGTCTGGCGCACGTCGTACTGGCCCAGCAGGTCGCGCACCCAGCCCCAGCCCGCGGTAAGGTAGATGGGCACCAGGCGCTGCAGGAAGGGATACTTCCGCATGGTGAGGTCGAGCACCGGCGGGTAGCCGGCCGTGCCGTCGAGGACGTAGTGCTCGAGCTTCACGCCGCGCGCGGCATAGCGCTGGCCGATATTGACGAAATCGTCGGCCAGGCTGGCGCTGACGCGGTGTTCGTAGCGGTCCTGCGCCAGCATGGCATTGCCGTAGACGGCCGTCAGCAGCAGCATGCTGTAGGCTGGCAGGCCCAGCAGCACCCACAAGCCGTAGCGCTGCAGGCAGGGCCGGCGCACCGCCTCGCGCCACAGCACGCACAGCAGCACCAGGCAGGCCGAGATCAGCGCTCCGATGCCGACCATCACGCGCGGCACGATCACGGCCTCGCTGAGCAGCAGCAAGGGGCCCATGGAACTCAGGGCCAGCACGCCCGGCATGAGCACGGCCAGCACCAGGCGGCCGATGCGCCCGACCGGGCCGGACGACCGCCAGCTGCGGGCCACGTAGCGCAGGCCGAAGACCAGCGCCAGGAAAAACCCCAGCAGCAGCGCCGCCGTCAGCGTCCAGGCGCTGGTTTCGCTCAGCGCCTCGCGGATCAGCTCCCAGTAGCTCAGCACATTGTTGAGCAGGTCCGACCACTGGCCGGGACGCAGCAGCGCGGCGTGGTAGCTGGCGTAGAGGTTGTGCATCACCACGATGGCGATGAGCTTGTACGGGATCATGGCCACCACCGCCTGGGCCAGGCGGCTCAGGGCCTGGCGCAAGAGCGTGCCGGGCAGCGCGTCATGCCACATCAAGTACAGGAACTCCAGCACGCTGAAGACCAGGAAGGCATTGAGCGCCGGTTGGTACAGGCACAGCGTGCCCAGGAGGCAGAGCGCGCCCCACCCCATCCGCCAGCCCCGCCAGGGCGTCTCGCAAACCGCCACGATGGACAAGGTCAGCGCCAACACCATGGTCAGCACGTCGAACTTGTACGACAGGTTTTCCAGGAAGAAGGGGCTCGCGCCCAGCGGGAACGCGGCCAGCATGGCCGTGGCCGTGTCGCGGATCTCGAACTTGCGGGCCACCAGCAGGGCGCACCAGGACAGCAGGAGCACGGCCAGGATCTGCGGCAGCGGCGTCAGATCGGTCAGCGGCGTGCCCATATTGAGCGCCTGCATGATCAGCGTGGTCAGCGGCCGGCCGTCGCCCGTCCAGCCGGTGTAGCCGCTGTGGACGCGCCCCAGGTCGTCCACATAGAGACGGTCCGCATGCAGGATGCAGTAGGCAACGATGCCGTTGAGCACCAGGGCGGCAAGGAACAGGGGTTTGTTCCAGCGCGGGATCGCCGAAGTCTGCGTGGACGGTTCCGCTATCGATCTTTCCATTGATATTTGTAGGTAAATTTTCTAATCGCGCCAAATTGGGGATTTGGCATGTCGCCACCCTGGCGAGCCGCTCTCTGCTCAAGGTGTCGACATTGGTGGTATGTCTTTGGTTGTATTTACAGGTTTTGGTTCATTCAAAACCTTGAAATAATTGTGTCAGGACATACCCTGATGGCCGTTCCGCCGTTACATTTTGCGTACCGGCATCATATCCCGTCCGCCCCCGCGGGGGGGAACAGGCCGGCAAGCGGGCGGGCGTCTCAGAGGGACAGGCTCATGACGCGGAAATCCTGCGGCGCCATGGCGTAGATGCGGCGGAACGCGCGCGTGAAGTCGGACGGGCTGCGAAAGCCCAGCCCATAGGCAATGTCGGTGACCGGCATATGCGGGAAGTTGGTCAGGTCCTCCGCCGCGCGGCGCAGGCGCAGGTGCCGGATATAGGCGGCCAGGCCGCCCTCCTCCTCGAACAAGCGGTACAGGCTGCGGCGCGGCAGCTGCGTGGCCTTGAGCACCGCGTCGGGAGACAGTTCGGCATCGGCCAGGTGAGCCTGGATATATCGCTGCGCCTCCCCCAGCATGATCGCCCGGGCCAGCGCGCGCGCGCTGCCCGACAGCTTGGCCTGCCGGCCCAGCGCAAGCAGCAGCATCCGCACCGAGGCCTGGATGGCGGCCTGCGCCATCTCGGCGCTCATGCCGCCGATGTGCCCGGCCAGATGCGATGCCTGGCTGATGATCATGCGCACCAGCGGCGTACAGCCGCACAGCCTGTGGCCGTGGATGAATTCCGGGTTGGGAAAGACTTCCTGCACGAGCGTTTTGGGCACGCAGAAAATCAGCATCCGGCCGGCGTTTCGGCGCAGGCGTATGGGCTGGCCCAGGTCGACGGCCAGGATGCTCGCCATCGTGCTCGTGCCGCCCATGCCCGAGGCACGCACCGAGATCGAATCGGCGCCGCCCTCGACGTACACGTAGAAGATGAAATCCCGCACCTTGTCGGTGGCGATGCGGGCCGGCGACCGCTCGAGCACCACGGCGTCGGCCGTGCAATCGATGAATGTCAGCCCGCCTACCTGGTAATACTCCGCGCGGGCCTGGAAAGGCCGCTCGAGCTCGTCGAGCGTCGGCAGCACGATGTCCATGAGATTGGCCATGCGCTCGCGCCAGACCAGCAGCCGGTAAGGCACGGGATACGAGGCCACGTCGTAGCTGCTGTGAATGAGATTCGAGCAGCTCTCGCGAGGCGCCGCGGGCAGGTAACTATCCATGAGCACTACCTTTGCAAGTCTTCGTTTATGGAAAGAATGAACCTGCTTTAACAAAATAATTCCGGAATCCAACGACTCCCCATGGATGAAACCCTAGATACTAAAGAATGTAAACTTCCGTTTCTTTATAAAAATCAAATAATTGCGTCTGCTTCTCATTAGAAAAGACCCTCACTGTTGACACTCGGGCATAAAAAAGCCGGACATCTTCATGTCCGGCCATTCGAGCCGTTCGGGAGGCCCTGTCTGTCAACAGTGGCTTGCCTTAAAACAGCCTTCTGCTTGCCTCATCTATTTACCAAGCGCTTTCCCTAATTTGTATTTAAGTCCCAACTTCATTTATTGGGTTGCGGCGTCAGACGCAGATAGGGCCGCACGGCCTTGTAGCCCTTGGGGAATTTCTCCTTGATCACCGCTTCGTCCTTCAGCGAGGGCACGATGATCACGTCGTCGCCGTCCTGCCAGTTCACCGGCGTGGCCACGCTGTAGTTGTCGGTGAGCTGCAGCGAGTCGATCACGCGCAGGATTTCGTTGAAATTGCGCCCCGTGCTGGCCGGGTAGGTGATGGTGAGCCGCACCTTCCTGGCCGGATCGATGATGAATACCGAGCGCACCGTGGCCGTGGCGCTGGCATTGGGGTGGATCATGTCGTAGAGCTCGGACACCTTGCGGTCCGCGTCGGCCAGGATGGGGAAGTTCACCGTGGTCGATTGCGTGTCGTTGATGTCGCCGATCCACTGCTTGTGCGACTCGGCCCCATCCACCGACAGGGCCAGCACCTTCACATTGCGCTTGGCGAATTCGCCGGCCAGCTTGGCGGTATAGCCCAGCTCGGTGGTGCACACCGGCGTGAAGTCGGCCGGATGCGAGAACAGCACGCCCCAGCTGCTGCCCAGGTAATCGTAGAAACGGATGGGGCCGACGGAAGATTGTTGCTCGAAGTCAGGGGCGGTGTCGCCCAAGCGAAGTTGCGCCATGGAAATCTCCTGCAAAACGGTCGGATCCGGCGCGGCTTCGCGAGCCGGATGTGTCATAGGGGTCTGTGACCCGGGTAAATCATTCTGGCACCAAACCAAACCAGGCAAAAATAGCTTGCCTATATAACCTTATGAAATATTTGCCTGTTCCCATTGCTGCCCGCAGGCGTCTGCCGTGACGCCGCTGCGCACCGCCGCCGACAGGCCCAGCGAGCGCGGCAGGACATGCGCGGCATAGAACAGGCTGGTCGCCAGCTTGCGGCGGTAGTAGGCATCGGTGGAGCCCCCCGCCAGGCGCCTGCGGCAGGCCAGCGCCGCCCGCGCCATCTGCCAGCCGCCATGCACCGTCCCCGCCAGCATCAGGAAGGGCACGCTGCCCGCATACACCGCCCGCACCTGCCCGGCTGCGTTCTGCAGGACATAGGCCACGGCATCGTCGTAGGCGCAGATGGCCTGGTCGAAATGCTCGCGCAGCAATTGCAGGCCGACGCGCTCGCCCACCTCGGCGCGCGCGGCCTCGGCATCGACGGCCTTGAGCGTCTCGCGCATGGCGGCGATGCAGGCATGGGCCGTCGCGCCGCCGTCGCGCACGGTCTTGCGGCCCACGAAGTCGTTGGCCTGGATGGCCGTGGTGCCTTCGTAGATGGGCAGGATGCGGGCATCGCGGTAGTACTGCGCCGCGCCGGTCTCTTCCATGAACCCCATGCCGCCGTGCACCTGGATGCCCAAGGAAGCCACCTCCACGGCCGACTCGGTGGAAAAGCCCTTCACGATGGGCACCAGGTATTCGTACAGGGCCCGGTTGCCGGCGCGCACGGCCGCATCGGCGTGATGCTCGCCCATGTCGTGCGCCGCCGCGGCCACGTACGACACGGCCCGCGCCGCCTCGGTGAGCGACTGCATGGTGAGCAGCATGCGCTGCACGTCGGGATGGTGCGCGATGGCCACCGGGCCGGCAGACCCTTCCACAGCACGGCCCTGGATGCGTTCGCGCGCATAGGCCTGGGCATGCTGGCTGGCCCGCTCGGCCACGGCCACGCCCTGCTGCCCCACGGCAAAGCGCGCGGCGTTCATCATGATGAACATGTACTCCAGGCCGCGCCTTTCCTCGCCCACCAGATAGGCCACCGCGCCCTCGCCCACCTCGCCCTTGCCCGAACCGTAAACCAGCTCGCACGTGGGGCTGCCGTGTATGCCCAGCTTGTGCTCGAGCTTGGCGCACCAGACGTCGTTGCGCTTGCCCAGGCTACCGTCGTCGTTGACCAGGAACTTGGGCACGATGAAAAGCGAAATGCCCTTTACCCCCGGCGGCGCGTCGGGAGTGCGCGCCAGCACCAGGTGCACGATGTTCTCGGCCTGGTCGTGTTCGCCGTAGGTAATGAAGATTTTCTGCCCGTGGAGCCGATAGCTGCCATCGTCCTGGCGGATGGCGCGCGAAGCGACCAGGGCCAGGTCCGAACCCGCCTGGGGCTCGGTGAGGTTCATGGTGCCCGACCACTGGCCGCTGACCAGCTTGGGCAAATAGCGCCGCCGCTGCGCCTCGCTGCCCACGGTGAGCAGCGCCTCGATCACGGCCTCGGTCAGCATCGGGCACAGCGTGAAAGCCAGGCTGGCCGATTGGAAGTTCTCATGCACCGGCGCCGACACCAGCTTGGGCAAGCCCTGCCCGCCCCATTGCACCGGATGCGGCAAGCCCTGCCAGCCGCCTTCGCCAAACTGCGCATAGGCCTGCGCCCAGGCCGGCGACACATGCACCTGGCCTTCCTGCCACACCGGCGGCTGCCGGTCGCCCTGCACATTCAGCGGCGCCACCACTTCTTCGACCAGGCGCGCATTCTCTTCGAGTATCGCGTCGACCAGGTCGACGCTGACCTCTTCCAGGCCCGGCAGCTTCAGCACATCGGCCAGGCCGGCCAGCTCATTGAGCGTGAAGCGGATGTCCTGCAAAGGAACGGTATAGGCCAAGCGAGTCTCCCTGAACAACGACGATCTGCGCCGTCAACCTAGGCCTATCTTACTCGCGCCAAAAACAAAAAGACCACGGCAAGCCATGGTCTGTCATGCATCGAGATGCGCATGTTGTGAGCCGAGATCGAGACACCGCGAGCCGAGGACCCCGAAGAAATCCGAAGCGCAGGCGCCAGTGGCGCCGAGCATCGGAATTTCGCAGGGCAGCCTCGGCGCCTAAAGAACTCAAATCACTGCGGAACTCAAATCACTGCGCAACCCGAATCACAGCGCCGAAGCCAACTCCGGCACGACGGTGAACAGATCGCCCACCAAGCCGTAGTCGGCCACCCCGAAGATCGGCGCTTCCGCATCCTTGTTGATCGCCACGATCACCTTCGAATCCTTCATCCCCGCCAAATGCTGGATGGCCCCCGAGATC